>CP058667.1:1671428-2005714 GCA_020544305.1 Staphylococcus taiwanensis | reverse complement strand
TTAATTAGAATGTTTAATAATCTAGAAGCACCTACATCAGGTGACATTATTATAGATGGCGACAATATTAACAAACTTTCAAAGGCAGAATTAAGAAGAAAACGTCAAAAAGTCAGTATGGTATTCCAACATTTTAATCTGTTATGGTCACGTACTGTACTTCGCAATATAATGTTTCCATTGGAAATTGCAGGCTTTTCAAAAAGGAAAGCCGTAGAGAGAGCACAAGAATTAATAGACTTAGTTGGCTTAAAAGGGAGAGAAAATGCCTACCCTTCAGAATTGTCTGGTGGTCAAAAACAAAGAGTTGGAATTGCACGTGCACTAGCTAACGAACCAGATGTTCTATTATGTGATGAAGCAACTAGTGCACTTGACCCACAAACGACAGATGAAATTTTAGATTTATTATTGAAGATAAAAGAACGTGAAAATCTTACAATTGTTATTATTACTCATGAAATGCATGTCATAAGACGTGTCTGTGATGAAGTAGCCGTTATGGAAAGTGGTCGCGTCATTGAACAAGGTAAAGTTACACAAGTATTTGAAAACCCTCAACATGAAGTCACTAGACGATTTGTAAAAGATGATTTAGATGATGACTTTGAAGAATCAATTAAACATTTAGAACCGTTAGATTCAGATGCATATATTGTAAGACTTAACTTTAATGGTGAGAACACTACAGAACCAGTGGTTTCATACATAACTAGAGCACATAACATTGATGTTAATATTCTTGAAGCAAATATTAAAAACACGCGTGGTGGCTCAGTTGGTTTCTTAGTCATTCATATTCCTCATATTGCTAAAGATGAATTTGAGAAATTTAAAGATGATTTGCATCAGCAACATGTGAATGTGGAGGTGGTTAAGCATGGATAAATCATATGGTGATATTTTTAAAGAAATGATTACGATGCCTAACGTACAATGGCCAGATGTTTGGCAAGCCATTTATGAGACGTTGTATATGACGATTGTTTCAACATTTTTTGCATTTATATTTGGCTTAATTTTAGGAGTACTACTCTTTTTATCAGCTAGAAGTCATTCAAAAGGTGCAAGAGTGTTTTACAGCATCGTTTCATTTATTGTTAACTTATTCAGAGCAATTCCATTTATCATTTTAATTTTGCTATTAATTCCATTTACAAGTGTTCTTTTAGGAACAATCAGTGGTCCTACTGGGGCTTTACCAGCCTTAGTGATTGGTGCTGCACCATTCTATGCAAGATTAGTTGAAATTGCTTTTAAAGAAATTGACAAAGGTGTTATTGAAGCGGCTTGGTCAATGGGGGCAAGTACATGGACAGTCGTTCGTAAAGTACTATTACCAGAAGCAATGCCAGCTTTAGTATCAGGTATTACTGTTACAGCCATCGCGTTAGTTGGTTCAACTGCTATCGCAGGTGTTATCGGTGCTGGTGGTTTAGGTAACCTAGCATATTTAACTGGTTTTACGCGAAACCAAAATGATGTCATTTTAGTTTCAACAGTATTTATTTTAATTATTGTATTTATAATTCAATTTATTGGTGATTGGATTACAAATAAAATTGATAAACGATAAGAAAAGAGGAATGATTCAATGAAAAAACTTTTTAGCTTATTTTTAGTTTTAACTTTAACTGTAGTTTTAGCTGCTTGTGGTAATGGCGGCGGAGGTAAAGATAAGAAAATTGTTGTAGGTGCATCGCCAGCACCACATGCTGAAATTTTAGAAAAAGCTAAGCCTTTACTTAAAAAGAAAGGCTATGATTTAGAAATCAAAACAATTAACGACTATACTACGCCTAACAAATTATTAGATAAAGGTGAATTAGACGCAAACTATTTCCAACATGTACCTTATTTAAAAACTGAAAGTAAAGAAAAAGGTTACAAAATTGAAGATGCTGGTAAAGTGCATTTAGAGCCAATGGCTGTTTATTCTAAAAAATATAAAAGCTTAAAAGACCTTCCAAAAGGTGCAACTGTTTATGTTTCTAATAACCCAGCTGAACAAGGTCGTTTCTTAAAATTCTTCGTGGACGAAGGTTTAATTAAACTTAAAAAAGGCGTGAAAATTGAAGACGCTAAATTCAGTGATATTACTGAAAACAAAAAAGACATTAAATTTAACGCTAAACAATCTGCAGAGTATCTACCAAAAATTTACGAAAACCAAGATGTTGATGCAGCTATCATTAACTCTAACTATGCAATTGATCAAGGCTTAAGCCCACAAAAAGATTCAATCGCAGTTGAAAAAGCGAAAAACAACCCTTATGCAAACTTAATTGCAGTACAAAAAGGTCATAAAGATGATGCTAAAATTAAAGCATTAATCGAAGTATTACAATCTAAAGAAATTAGAGATTACATTAACGATAAATATAAAGGTGCCGTTGTACCTGCAAAATAATTTGTAATTAGAATAACCTCCGTAGTTGGATAACTACGGAGGTTATTAATGTAGTGAGATTTAAAATGAATTTCTATCTTTATACAGTATACCAACACCCACACCACTTGAACCCATGGTATAATCAAACTTTATAATTTCGATATAAGGTTGGTCATCTAAAAAGCGATTCACCTTTTTATTTAAACCACTCTCAGTCATAGCTGTAAAATTAATAAATTTCATAGTCCTCACACCTCTTTTAACAAAAATAATTCATGTTCATTATATTTGAAATAGGGACATTATTATAGGAATAAATGACAAATTAAACACAATATATTAAAAATAATGTTTATGATTTATTTTAAGGGGTATTTAACAAATAACTAAGACATACAGTCTATCAAGGAGGAATTTATAATGGCTGAAGATAAATTTGAACAAGCAAAAGGTAACTTAAAAGAAACTGTTGGTAATGCAACTGACAATAAAGATTTAGAAAAAGAAGGTCAAAACGACAAAGCTTCTGGTAAAGCTAAAGAAGCTGTAGAAAACGTTAAAAATAAAGCAAACGACCTTATCGATAAAGTAAAAGGTAACAACGACAATAAATAATTTAATGATTATTTGAAGCATAAGTGCTAAGCACTTGTGCTTTTTTTATGTGAAAAAACTCGGGCAGATGAATTATTGATTCACCTGTCCGATTTACTTTTACGCATTATCATCTGTAATTTGGCCAATCCAATAGCTTGCGATAAATCCTAAGATTAAAGTAATCATTGAAATAATCCATTCAATACCGTTACTTGGTAGGCCAGGGAATACGGCATATATTGAACCAATAACGAAACCAGTTATTAATGCAAATGTAGTGACAAAATGATGATGCAGGAAGTATTTGATGATACGGCTAGATAATAAAAATCCTGCTAATACACCTAATCCTACAATGAGCAAAATTGGAAGACCGTCAAAGTTCAATTTAACTAAATCAGCAATCGCTAACATTATCGTTCCATAAGCACCAAATACTAGTAACATGAATGATCCTGAAATACCAGGTAATAACATGGCACTTGAAGCACACGCACCAGCTAAGAAATATTTAATAATAAGACCAAAAGATAAATGAAGTAATGTGTCAGCGCTTTGATTACCTGAATTCATTAATGTAATTGCTACGAGTATAATAATGCCAATGATTAATACACCGTAATGTTTTGCTGTAAATGTGTCTTTAAAATTCGCTGTCCTTAACAAATAAGGGATAATCCCAATGATTAGTCCAGTAAAGAAGAACATCGTTGTAACTTGATGATGCTCCAATAAATAATTAATTAAATTACTTAAGATACCAATAGCTAATCCCATACCAATTAATATAGGAAGTGAAAATTTCAAACTAGGCCAAAAGCGTTTTGAAAATAAACCACTAATGGATGAAATAAACCCATCATAAATACCTAGTAGTAAAGCTATCGTACCACCACTAATTCCTGGAACCAAATCTGTCGTTCCCATACCAAAACCTTTTAAAATATTAATCCACCTAAAATGTTGCATGAATGTCTCCTTTCTAAATTAGATTAAATTGCATAATAACAGAAATTTCAAAAATAATAAAATATATAGGTTGTAAATTTATAATATATTTAATAATAATTATCATCACTAAATATTGTGTCGAAAATATTTCTATTGAGAACCATGGGCTTCTGATTATCAGTTTCATTAATAATTTTTAACTAGATAAAAATTATTTTAGTTAAATAATGAGTCTAATTTAGAGTTTTAATAAGTTTATATTAGGGACTAATTACGTTATAATGAAGTGTATTAAAGTACACAAAGTCTTTTTGACTACAAATTAAAATTATTATAAACTAGTTAAGAAAACTTTATATTTACACGGAGGGAATATAAATGGCATCAACATTAGAAATTAAAGACCTACATGTGTCTATTGAAGATAAAGAAATTTTAAAAGGTGTTAATTTAACTGTTAATACAGGCGAAATACATGCAATTATGGGACCTAATGGTACTGGTAAATCAACATTATCATCTGCAATCATGGGTCACCCAACTTATGAAGTAACACAAGGTGAAGTGTTATTAGACGGCGTTAATATCTTGGAATTAGAAGTTGACGAAAGAGCGAAAGCTGGTCTTTTCTTAGCGATGCAATACCCATCAGAAATTACTGGTGTAACGAATGCGGACTTCATGCGTTCAGCAATTAATGCAAAACGTGGAGAAGGTCAAGAAATTAACTTAATGCAATTCATCAAGAAATTAGATAAAGAAATGGATTTCTTAGATATTGATAAAGATATGGCTCAACGTTACTTAAATGAAGGTTTCTCTGGCGGTGAGAAAAAACGTAACGAAATTTTACAATTAATGATGTTAGAACCTAAATTTGCAATTCTTGACGAAATCGACTCTGGTTTAGATATCGACGCTTTAAAAGTTGTATCTAAAGGTATCAACGAAATGCGTGGAGACGACTTCGGTGCGTTAATGATTACACACTACCAACGTTTATTAAACTACATTACACCAGACAAAGTACACGTTATGTACGGCGGTAAAGTAGTTAAATCTGGTGGTCCAGAATTAGCTAAACGTCTTGAAGAAGAAGGTTATGAATGGGTTAAAGAAGAATTTGGTGCTCAAGGATAATCTAGCAAATGTTCATCTTTGCTGATGAAACAAAACTATACTTCAATGTACTTTCAACATTAAAGTAAAACGATTAATTAAGTAAGACCGAGACATTATACTTTTCAGAAATTAAAAGTGGAGTATTGATTGTCTACAGTCGATAAAATTTTCATCAAGTAGGAGGAAAAAAAGAGTTATGACAACTGAAACTTTAAACATTTCTGAAGAACAACTTGTTGATTATTCTAAAGCGCACAATGAACCTTCTTGGATGACAGAATTACGTCAAAAAGCTTTGAAATTAACAGAAACTTTAGAAATGCCTAAACCAGATAAAACTAAATTAAGAAAATGGGATTTCGATTCTTTCAAACAACATAATGTTGAAGGTAAATCATTTAACGATTTATCAGAACTTCCCGATACAATTAAAAATATTATTGATGTCGAAAATACAAAAAACTTAGTCGTTCAACATAATAATGCATTAGCTTATACACAAGTGTCAGAACAAGCGACAAACAATGGTGTGATTATTGAAGGCTTGTCAGAAGCATTAGTAAATCACAGTGATTTAGTTCAAAAATATTTAATGACAGATGCAGTAACTGTTGATGAACATCGCTTAACTGCACTTCACACTGCACTTATCAATGGTGGCGTATTTATTTATGTACCTAAAAATGTTGTTGTTGAAGATCCAGTTCAATATGTTGTTTTACATGACGATGAGAATGCTAGCTTCTTCAATCATGTTATTATCGTAACTGAAGAAAGTGCTGAAATTACTTACGTTGAGAACTATCTATCAACTGCAAGTGGTGAAGGTAATCAACTTAATATCGTATCTGAAGTTATCGCAGGTGCAAATTCAAATATTACGTATGGTTCAGTAGATTATTTAGACAAAGGCTTTACTGGACACATCATTCGTCGTGGTACGACAGCAGCAGATGCTTCAATTAATTGGGCGTTAGGCTTAATGAATGAAGGTAGTCAAATTATTGATAATACAACTAATTTAATCGGTGATCGTTCAACAAGTGAACTTAAATCAGTTGTTGTTGGTACTGGTGATCAAAAGATTAACCTAACTTCAAAAATCGTTCAATACGGTAAAGAAACAAACGGCTATATCTTGAAACATGGTGTAATGCGTGAAAGTGCATCTTCAGTATTCAATGGCATTGGTCATATCAAACATGGTGGTACGAAATCTATCGCAAACCAAGAATCACGCGTATTAATGCTTTCTGAAAATGCTCGTGGCGATGCCAACCCTATCTTATTAATTGATGAGGACGATGTAGAAGCAGGACACGCAGCGTCAGTTGGTCGAGTAGACCCAGAACAACTTTACTACTTAATGAGTCGTGGTATTTCTCAAAAAGAAGCAGAACGTTTAGTTATTCACGGTTTCTTAGATCCAGTGGTACGTGAATTACCAATCGAAGATGTTAAACGTCAATTAAGAGAAGTAATTGAGCTTAAAGTTAACAAATAAAACTATAGAACTATAAAAGAGATTTTTAATATAAGAAAGGTCGTGAAATAAAGTGGCCGAAACTTCATTAAACGTTGAGGAAATCCTTAAAGATTTTCCTATATTAGATCAAAAAGTTAATGGAAACAGATTAGCTTATCTTGATTCATCAGCTACAAGTCAAACACCTGTACAAGTGTTAAACGTATTAGATGATTATTATAGACGATATAATTCTAACGTTCATAGAGGCGTTCATACTTTAGGATCACTTGCAACGGATGGCTACGAAAGTGCCCGTGAAACAGTTAGACGTTTCATTAACGCCAAATACTTTGAAGAAGTCATCTTCACTAGAGGTACGACAGCAGCAATTAATATTGTTGCGCATAGTTATGGCGATGCAAATATTAAAGAAGGCGACGAAATTGTTGTCACTGAAATGGAACATCATGCCAATATTGTACCTTGGCAACAATTAGCAAAACGTAAAAATGCTTCACTTAAATTCATTCCTATGACAGATGAAGGTGAATTAAGATTAGAAGATGTTAAAGCTACAATTAATGACAACACTAAAATTGTCGCAGTTGCACATGTGTCTAATGTTCTAGGTACAATTAATGATGTCAAAGCAATCGCTAAAGTAGCACACGAACATGGTGCAATTATTAGTGTTGATGGTGCACAATCAGTACCACATATGAAAATAGATGTTCAAGATTTAGATGTCGATTTCTTTAGCTTTAGTGGTCACAAAATGCTAGGTCCTACAGGTATTGGCGTCTTATATGGTAAACGTGAATTGCTCAAAGACATGGAACCTGTAGAATTTGGCGGTGACATGATTGACTTTGTAAGTAAATATGATGCTACATGGGCAGATTTACCTACTAAGTTTGAAGCGGGTACACCAATCATTGCACAAGCAATTGGATTAGCTGAAGCAATTCGCTACATTGATGAATTAGGCTTTGATGCGATTCATGCACATGAAAAAGAATTAACAGAGTATGCATATGAGCAAATGTCAGCAATTGAAGGACTTGAAATATATGGTCCGCCTAAAGAACGTCGTGCAGGTGTTATTACCTTTAATTTAGCCGATATTCATCCGCATGACGTTGCTACTGCAGTAGATACAGAAGGTGTGGCAGTTAGAGCTGGACATCACTGTGCACAACCATTAATGAAATGGTTAAACGTATCATCTACTGCGCGTGCAAGTTTCTATGTTTACAATACTAAAGAAGATATAGATCAACTTGTTGAAGCATTGAAACAAACGAAGGAGTTTTTCTCTTATGAATTTTAATAATTTAGATCAACTTTATCGATCTGTAATTATGGATCATTATAAGAATCCAAGAAACAAAGGCGTTTTAGACAATGGCTCAATGACAGTAGACATGAATAACCCAACTTGCGGCGACCGTATCAGATTAACATTTGACATTGAAGATGGTGTCATCAATGATGCTAAATTTGAAGGTGAAGGTTGTTCAATTTCAATGTCTAGTGCATCTATGATGACTGAAGCAGTTAAAGGTCATTCACTAGGCGAGGCAATGCAAATGAGTCAAGAATTCACTAAGATGATGCTTGGTGAAGATTATGAAATAACTGAAGAGATGGGCGATATTGAGGCACTGCAAGGTGTATCTCAATTTCCAGCACGTATTAAGTGTGCAACATTAGCCTGGAAAGCACTTGAAAAAGGCACAGTTGAAAAAGAGGGTAAAGCTGAAGGTACAACAGAAGAATAGTTACCTAATTGTTGCTATACAGGTCATGACTTGAGCATTTATAAATGACGAAATGCTTAATTATTAATCTGATCTTAACTTTTTACACTTGTGACTTTTTATGAAGGTTGCATATTGTTACAATGACAATAGACAATAATAAATATTAAAAATCTCACGCACGTCGTTTTAAATATATTTAAGGAGTGATTGAAATGGCTAAAAAAGCACCTGATGTTGGAGATTACAAATATGGTTTCCACGATGAGGATGTTTCCATTTTCAGATCAGAACGTGGTTTAACTGAAAATATCGTTAGAGAAATTTCAAATATGAAGGAAGAGCCAGAATGGATGCTTGACTTCAGACTTAAAGCTTTAAAATTATTCTATAAAATGCCAATGCCTCAATGGGGTGGCGATTTATCAGAATTAAACTTTGATGACATCACATACTACGTTAAACCTTCAGAACATACTGAACGTTCTTGGGACGAAGTACCTGAAGAAATTAAACGTACATTTGATAAATTAGGTATTCCAGAAGCTGAGCAAAAATATTTAGCAGGGGTTTCTGCTCAATATGAATCAGAAGTTGTTTACCACAACATGGAAAAAGAATTAGAAGAAAAAGGTATCATCTTTAAAGATACAGATAGTGCTTTACGTGAAAATGAAGAACTATTCAAAGAATACTTTGCTTCTGTTATTCCAGCAGCTGATAATAAATTCGCAGCATTAAACTCAGCTGTATGGTCAGGTGGTTCATTCATCTATGTACCTAAGAATGTTAAATTAGATACACCATTACAAGCATACTTCCGAATTAACTCAGAGAACATGGGTCAATTCGAACGTACATTAATTATTGCTGATGAAGGTGCATCAGTGAACTACGTTGAAGGTTGTACTGCACCAGTTTATACTACAAGTTCATTACACTCAGCAGTAGTAGAAATCATCGTTCATAAAGACGCACATGTACGTTATACTACGATTCAAAACTGGGCTAACAACGTTTATAACTTGGTTACAAAACGTACATTTGTTCATGAGAATGGTAACATGGAATGGGTAGATGGGAACTTAGGTTCTAAGTTAACGATGAAATATCCTAACTGTGTACTTTTAGGTGAAGGTGCGAAAGGTAGTACATTATCTATCGCCTTTGCTGGTAAAGGCCAAGTACAAGATGCTGGTGCCAAAATGATTCATAAAGCACCTAACACATCTTCAACAATTGTATCTAAATCGATTTCTAAAAATGGTGGTAAAGTTATCTATCGTGGTATCGTTCACTTTGGACGTAAAGCGAAAGGTGCACGTTCTAATATCGAATGTGACACATTAATCTTAGATAATGAATCTACTTCAGATACAATTCCATACAATGAAGTATTCAATGACAATATTTCATTAGAACATGAAGCGAAAGTTTCTAAAGTATCTGAAGAACAATTATTCTACTTAATGAGCCGTGGTATTTCTGAAGAAGAAGCGACTGAAATGATCGTAATGGGCTTCATCGAACCATTCACTAAAGAATTACCAATGGAATATGCGGTAGAAATGAACCGTTTAATTAAATTCGAAATGGAAGGCTCTATCGGCTAATCATCGATACCGTTTAATCTTTTCCGATAAAATTATAAAAAGTACCAGAGTGTATGTATCATATCAACACTTTGGTACTTTTTTATATCTTAGATTATCCAATACATATTTTATATTAATTATTTATTTTTATTATGATATAATTTTATATAATATTGAAAATAACAATAGATTTAATAAAATACATGTTTTGAGAGGACTCTACAATGTTTGACTTTTATGCGAATTGGTATTGGTTAATTAATCTTGTTGAATATGTTTTACTGTTTTTCGGTTCAATTGGTTTGGCCTTTGTAGCAATGTTTAGTTTAGAAAAGGTTCAGAAGAAAAAGAAAATTTGGTATTTGGGAATATTTTTAATTTATGCAGCATTACTTGAGTTGTTAATACATTTTTCTGGTGAGGAAATTCAAAGATATAATATGGTTTTTATCGTAACGATGCTTCCTTTCTTATGGATGTGCTATTTATCTAGTCATTACCTAATGCAGCGTCCTCTTAAAACAAAATTAGAATTTGTAAAATCTAGACATGGTAAGACGAATAAAATGACCAACCAAGAAATGAAATCTTTAAAAGATGAATTGCATACTGCCAAAATAAATGCATGGTCTGGTTCAATTGGAGCTGCTTATTTCATCGTTGCCTGGTCAGCTAAAATAAAATTTATTCACAGTAAAGAATGGATGACGTCACAAGAATTAGCTAGAACAGTAGAGAATTTATTAGGATTTGGAGGCTTTATGTTTTTAATCTCAGCCTTTTTAATCGTTATCTATTTCATTATTGACTTAGTGTTATGGAATAAGAGAGGTAAATTTCCCGGACTGGTATTTCGACCAATGATTTTCTGTTTATGGCAATTTTTGTTTTTGATTTCGATTTAATAAATAGATTAGTATCATAATTAAAGTGCTTTCCTAATGATAGATTAGATATAGGCACACCTGAAAATGTATTGTCAGCATTATCAAATTCATAGTTATTGAATAAGCGTTTTATGATTAATTCAACAGTTTATAAGCAAGGCAAACTTTACAAAAGTTCAAGCCTTGCTATTATTTTTCAAAAAATTGCAAAGTTTAGTGAAAATTGGTGTAGGGAATAATTTAAATAATTTCAAATATTCATCGATGGCCTCAAAAAAATAAAGAAAAGGTGATATTCAAATGTGGTATGACAATCATTTAACGCAAATATTAAATATCAAATATCCTATTATTCAAGCAGGCATGGCAAGAAGTACAACGCCTGATTTGGTTGCGACAGTAAGTAATAATGGTGGATTAGGTTGCATCGGTGCAGGCTATTTTACAGCTGAAAAGTTAGAGCAAGAAATTCAAAAAGTGCAAGCATTATCGACACAACCATTTGGTGTCAATTTGTTTGTACCAAGTGATAATGCATATTCAGATGTGCAAGTAGAACATATGAATGCATGGTTAAAACCATATCGCAAGGCGCTAAATCTTGAAGAACCAGTAGTCAATATTTCTGAAAAGCAACAATTTCAAAACGCAATTGACACAATCATTAAATATAATGTACCAATATGTTGTTTTACCTTTGGCATACCTTCGAAAGATACTATTACTCAACTTAAAGATGCGAATATTATGTTAATTGGTACTGCGACCTCTGTCGATGAAGCGATAGAAAACGAACGTGCAGGTATGGATGTAGTGGTTGCTCAAGGTAGTGAGGCGGGTGGTCATAGAGGATCTTTCTTACCTGCAAAGCAGCACCATGAACCACTTATCGGCACAATGAGTTTAGTTCCTCAAATTGTTGATCAGGTATCCATACCAGTCATTGCGGCGGGTGGTATTATGGATGGTCGTGGTATCTTAGCGAGTCAAATACTAGGAGCTCAAGGTGTTCAAATGGGTACAGCTTTCTTAACTACTGAAGAAAGTGGTGCCAATGACCTAGTTAAACATGCTGTACTTCATAGTAAAGAAACGGATACAGTGGTTACGGATGTCTTTAGCGGTAAATTTGCCCGTGGTATTAATAATGAATTTGTTGAAACAATGTCGAAATATGAAGGTGAAATCCCTCCATATCCTATACAGAATCAATTAACCAATTCAATTAGAAAGACAGCTGCTTCACACGATAAACGTGAATGGACGCATATGTGGAGTGGTCAATCGCCTCGTTTAGCTACTTCACAAAAGGTTGTTCATTTAATGGACCATCTCGTTGCGCAAGTTGAAGATATTTTGAAGGCTGTGCAGTAGTTTTTATTTTTTAGAAAATGATGTGAGCTTTAGGGTGCTGCATTTTCAAAAATAATAAGAAAATGTAAAGTTAGTATGGAACAAGTGATAACTTAAAAATGAATATGGTATCATATAGCTGGTGATAACAATGATAAATATAGGTCTTACTGGATGGGGAGATCATGATACTTTGTATGAGGACTTACAACGTCAATCAGATAAGTTACTAACCTATGCAAGTCACTTTCCTGTTGTTGAACTTGATGCCTCTTATTACGCCATCCAACCCGAACGTAACATCATGAAGTGGATTAAAGAAACACCAGAACGTTTTGAATTTATAGTGAAAATCCATCAAGCGTTGACACTTCATGCAGATTATAAAGCATTTGCGGAAACGCGCAGTGCGTTGTTTGAACAATTTAAATTAATGTTGCAACCGCTAATTGAACATCATAAATTGGCCATGGTGCTTGTTCAATTCCCACCATGGTTTGATTGTAACGCTCAAAATATTAACTATATTTTATACGTACGTCAACAATTAGCAGATATTCCAATGTGCGTCGAATTCCGTCATCAATCATGGTTTAATACGCAATTTAAGGAACAAACGCTAGCGTTTTTAACAGAACATCACATTATTCATGCAGTTGTTGATGAACCACAAGTTAAAGACGGCTCTGTTCCATTAATCAATCGAATTACGACAGAAACAGCTTTTGTTCGTTATCATGGAAGAAATAAACATGGTTGGACAAAAAAGGATATGACGGATCAAGAATGGCGAGATGTGCGTTATTTATACGATTATAATAAAGAAGAATTAACAGATTTAGCTAATAAGGTTAAGATTTTAGAACAAAAAGCTAAAAAGATTTATGTTGTCTTTAATAATAATTCGGGTGGTCATGCTGCTCAAAATGCAAAAACATATCAAGAAATATTAGATATAGATTATGAGGGCTTAGCACCTCAGCAACTAAAACTATTCTAAGAGGCGAAATTATAATGTTAGTAACAATTATTTTATTAGTAATTATTGGTCTATTATCGGCCGTTTTAGGTTCATTGGTTGGTATCGGTGGTGGTATCATCATTGTACCTACACTTGTTTATCTCGGTGTTACACACCATTTATTGCATGGCATAACGCCACAGATTGCGATAGGGACATCATCGGTAATTCTAATCGTCACAGGATTATCTTCTTCTTTAGGATATTTGAAAACGAAGCAGGTCGATATTAAAAATGGATCTATCTTCTTGTTCGGATTATTACCAGGCTCATTGATTGGTTCATTTTTAAGTCGATATTTAACGTTAAATTCATTTAATTTATATTTTGGTATTTTTATGATTATCGTTGCCATCATACTTATGGTAAGACATAAAATTAAACCATTTAAATTATTTGATAAAGAACAATACCGCAAGACATATGTTGACGCGGAAGGTAAAACATATCACTATAGTGTGCCACCATTATTTGCATTCTTTGCAACACTTTTAATTGGTATTTTAACTGGTTTATTTGGTATTGGTGGAGGCACCTTGATGACGCCATTGATGTTGATTGTATTTAGATTTCCACCTCATGTTGCAGTGGGAACAAGTATGATGATGATCTTCTTTTCAAGTGTGATGAGTTCAATAGGTCATATTTTACAAGGACATGTTGCTTGGTCATATTCGATTGTTTTAATTATTTCAAGTTACATTGGTGCTCAAATTGGTGTACGTGTGAATCGCTCTATCAAATCAGAAACAGTTGTCACATTACTACGTACAGTTATGTTAATTATGGGTGTATATTTAATTATTAAATCTTTTCTTTAAATAGATATAGGGGGAATTTAAGTGAAGTTAACCATTTATCATACGAATGACATTCACAGTCATCTAAACGAATATGCACGTATTACATCATACATGGCAGAACACAGACCCAAACTTCAACATCCCTCTCTTTACTTAGATATTGGTGACCATGTCGATTTATCTGCACCAGTAACCGAAGCAACGTTAGGTCATAAAAATGTGGACCTTCTTAATGCGGCTCATTGTGATATTGCAACGATTGGTAATAATGAGGGTATGACCATTTCACATGAGGCTTTAAATAACTTATATAATGACGCTAATTTTCAAGTGATTTGTACGAATGTCATTGATGAGCAAGGACACTTACCTCATAATATTACGACGTCTTGTATTAAAGACATTGAAGGCGTTCGAATTTTATTCGTAGCTGCAACAGCACCTTTTACGCCATTCTATCGAGCGTTGGATTGGATTGTTACTGATCCACTAGAAGCCATTAAAGATGAAATTGCAAATCAACAAGGTAATTATGATGTTCTTATTGTCATGAGCCATGTTGGTATCTTTTTTGATGAAAAGCTATGCCAAGAAATACCTGAAATTGATGTCATATTAGGTAGCCATACACATCATCATTTTGATGAAGGAGAAATGAATAATGGCGTGTTAATGGCCGCAGCAGGTAAATATGGTTATTATTTAGGCGAAGTCAATTTAACGATAGAAAATAAAAAAGTCGTAGATAAAAAGGCTGTGATATATCCCGTTGAAACCTTACCATTAGTTGAAACAGATTATGAGACTGAAGGTAAAGCCCTAATGAGTACGCCAGTAATTGATCATCCAATTAATTTGATGAGTAAAACAGATGTTATTACAAAACCAACCTATTTATTAGCTGAAAGTGTTTATGAATTTACGCATGCAGACTGTGCCATTATTAATGCCGGCTTACTTGTCGAAGGTATTGAAGCAGATAAGCTAACAGAATATGATATTCATAAAATGTTACCACATCCAATTAACCTAGTACGTGTTAGACTTAAAGGTTCAGAACTGATTGATGTAATCATTAAAAGCCAAAAACAAGAATACATGCATGAACATGCGCAAGGTCTTGGTTTTAGAGGCGATATTTTTGGAGGATATGTCTTATATCATTGTGGTTTTATCCAATCAGAAGATAAATTTTTTGTTGCTGGAGAAGAAATTGATAATGATAAGATGTACACATTAGGCACAGTAGATATGTATACATTCGGTAGATATTTCCCAATGTTGAAGGGGTTATCCATTGATTATATAATGCCTGAATTTTTAAGAGATATATTTAAAGATAAATTATTAAGTTTATAAAGCATATGCTTAAGTAAACTGAATTTTTTAAAATAATAGAATATATGGCGATAATGAAAATTATAGGTTATTACGTTTTAATTTAATGTAAATTTCGTTATAATAAGAAAAGATAGATGATACAGGAGGGTATACGTTGTTATGGCTACTAAAAATGAAGAAATCTTACGTAAACCAGATTGGTTGAAAATTAAGCTTAACACGAATGAAAACTATATTGGCCTCAAGAAAATGATGCGCGAAAAAAATCTACACACAGTTTGCGAAGAAGCAAAATGTCCAAATATACATGAATGTTGGGGAGCTAGACGTACAGCTACATTTATGATTCTAGGTGCAGTATGTACAAGAGCTTGCCGTTTCTGTGCAGTTAAAACAGGTTTGCCTAATGAATTAGATTTAAATGAACCAGAACGTGTAGCAGAATCAGTTGAATTAATGAACTTAAAACATGTGGTAATCACTGCAGTTGCACGTGATGATTTAAGAGATGCTGGCTCAAACGTATATGCAGAAACAGTACGTAAAGTACGTGAACGTAATCCGTTCACGACAATCGAAATCTTACCATCAGATATGGGTGGTGATTATGAAGCACTTGAAACATTAATGGCTTCTAAACCAGATATCTTAAACCACAATATCGAAACAGTACGTCGCTTAACTCCAAGAGTTCGTGCACGTGCGACTTACGAAAGAACTTTAGAATTCCTACGCCGTTCTAAAGAATTACAACCAGATATTCCTACTAAATCAAGTTTAATGGTTGGTTTAGGAGAAACTGTTGAAGAAATCTATGAAACAATGGATGATCTTCGTGCAAATGATGTAGACATTTTAACAATCGGTCAATACTTACAACCATCACGTAAGCATTTAAAAGTTGAAAAATACTATACACCATTAGAATTTGGTAAATTAAGAAAAGTAGCTATGGATAAAGGTTTCAAACACTGTGAAGCCGGCCCTATGGTACGTAGTTCATACCATGCAGATGAACAAGTTAACGAAGCGGCTAAAGAAAAACATCGTCTTGGTGAAGAACAATTACAACAAAATTAATTTGAATGAGACAAATCAATTTACTAATGACTTAGGTTGCACATTGATATATAGATGTGTAATCTAAGTTTTTATTATACGAATTAAAGGTGACAAAGTATGATTAAAGTGGATCAACAATATTTTGAAATCATCGAAGACTATCGAGATTGTTTTGAAGAAGAAATATTTGCTTCTCGATATTCTGATATTTTAGATAAATACGATTTTATTGTGGGTGATTTTGGATATGACCAATTACGCTTAAAAGGGTTTTATAAAGATTCAAATAAAAAAGCTGAAATATCGAAGCGTTTTTCAAGTATTCAAGATTATATATTAGAATATTGTAATTTTGGTTGTCCTTATTTTGTACTAAGACATTTATCAAATAAAGAAGTGCAGAAATTAGAACGAGATAAAGAAGAAATGATCTTAGGCGAAGCAGAAGATAAATTGCATGACGTCAAAATTAAACCTACAATTCAAGAAACTAAAAATAGCGACGAATAAAACAAAAAAGCGAATCGCGTAACTTTATTTGGCATGGACCTTAAATGTTAGACTCAAATCTACCTTTATATGGTTCAAATCAAATGGGTATTCCGATTCGCTTATTTATATATATTTTATTGAATAACTTGATTCAAATATTCGATAATTTCATCACTTTCCTCTTGGCTAACGCCTAAAATATGTGCAATATAGCCTTCTTCTTCAATATCATCCGTTCCAATAATACCAAACTTATTTGTTTGCATATTTAAAACGAGTGTTTTGCCATAATGACGGTCTGTTTGAACAAGCATTAAATCATATCGACTATGTTCACCTACGAAGCCGACAAATTGGACTTGGCTTTGTTCTTCGTCATCGTATAGATACATATCTATCATAAGCGTTAAACTCCTTCTATCATTGTATTTTAATTTAGTATAACGACAAATGAAGACCGATGCAAAACTGTGATATGATAGATATATTAAGGGGTGACGGACATGTATTTTGTAGATAAAGATAAATTAACTTTAAAACTAACGTATTTAAATCAACTAACTCAAGATTATGAAACAAATAAAAATAATCATTATGCATTTGAACGCATTGCTCAAATGTTAATTGAATCTTCAGTAGATATTGGCAATATGATTATCGATGGTTTTATTTTAAGAGATCCCGGTAATTATAAAGATGTGATTGATATCTTGGAATTAGAGGATGTTATTACCAAATCTACACAACAACATATTAATGAAACAATAGACGTGAGAAAGCAGTTTGCTCATAATTATACGGAACTGGATTGTGACGCAATTCAACCACTTTTTGATAAAGCGTTACCTTACTATGAGCAGTTCATTCAAGAAGTAGCGCAATTTCTTGAAAAGGAAAACGTTCCAGTTACTGCTTTTGGAAAAGGAGAAAACAAGTAATGAAAGATTATAAAGGTTATTTAATTGATTTAGACGGAACAATGTATTTAGGTACAGATGAAATTGATGGTGCAGCTCAATTTATTGATTATCTAAATAAGCGTGATATTCCTCATTTATATGTAACTAATAATTCAACGAAAACGCCTGAAGAAGTAACTCAAAAATTAAAAGAAATGAAGATTGATGCTAAACCTGAAGAAATTGTAACCTCTGCTTTAGCTACTGCGAATTTCATTGCTGGAGAAAAAAGTGGTGCGACGGTATATATGTTAGGCGGTAGTGGATTGCGCACTGCACTTACAGACGCTGGTTTAATTGTTAAAGACGACGAAAATGTTGATTACGTTGCGATTGGTTTAGATGAACAAGTTACTTATGAGAAACTGGCTATTGCTACTCTCGCTGTACGTAAGGGTGCAAGATTCATTTCAACTAACCCTGACGTTTCAATTCCAAAAGAACGCGGATTCTTACCTGGTAATGGGGCAATTACAAGTGTTGTCAGTGTTTCTACAGGCCAACAACCTCAATTTATTGGTAAACCTGAACCAGTCATCATGGATATTGCTTTAGATATATTGAAATTGGATAAATCTGATGTAGCCATGGTTGGTGACTTATATGATACAGATATTATGTCAGGCATCAATGTCGGCGTAGATACCATCCATGTTCAAACAGGGGTAACATCTTACGAAGAACTACAACAAAAAGATAAACAGCCAACGTATTCATTTGAAGATTTAAATGTAGCGATATCAGAATTAGAAAAGAACACTCAGAATAAATAAAGGAGTGGCTTGATAATGAAAAAGATCTTAGTCACACGTAAAATTCCTGATTATTATGTTGAACAGTTAAAACAACTAGGTGACGTTCAAATGTGGGACGAAGAATTTGAACCTATGCCGAGGTCTGAATTTTTAAAAGGTTTAGAAGAAGCAGACGCTTGTTTTATTACTTTAAGCGAAAAAATAGACGCGGAAAGTCTTGAACACGCGAACAACGTGAAAGTAATCGCTAATATGGCTGTGGGATATGACAATATAGACGTAAGATTAGCGAACCAAAAAGGAATTGTCATTACGAACACGCCTAATGTGTTAACAGAGACAACGGCTGAGTTAGGTTTTACTTTAATGTTAACTGTCGCACGTCGAATTATTGAAGCAGAACGCTATGTTCAAAATGGTGAATGGAAAAGCTGGGGGCCATATTTGTTATCAGACAAAGATGTCTATGGTTCGACAGTAGGTATTTATGGTATGGGTGAGATTGGAAAAAGCTTTGCTCGCAGACTTCAAGGATTTAATACAACCATTCTTTATCATAATCGTTCAAGACATGAAGAGGCTGAACAAGAAATCAATGCAACGTATGTATCGTTCGACGAATTGTTAAATCAGAGTGATTTTATAATTTGTACTGCGCCGCTTACTAAGGAAACTGAAAACAAATTCGATGAAGCTGCATTTTCAAAAATGAAAAGAGATGCGATTTTTATTAATATTGGACGCGGTGCGATTGTTGATGAAGAGGCACTCGTAAAGGCACTAAAAAATAACGAAATTGGTGGATGTGGTTTAGATGTCTTAAGAGAAGAACCCGTTCGTCTTAATCATCCACTTTTAGATTTAGATAATGCAGTTATTTTACCGCATATAGGTAGTGCTTCTGTAGTCACTAGAAATCGTATGATTCAATTATGTGTTGATAATATTAAAGCTATTTTACAAGAACAAGCACCACTTACAGCAGTCACAAACAAATAATGATTTAAAACTTCTTATTCCAAAGGGTGATTCATATTGTCCTTTAACAATAAGAAGTTTTTTTATATAACAGTTTTGTTATGTGGTGTGTAATTGTGAAGTTAACGATTTGGTACTAATATAATAGTTGTCCTTGAAATCGATAAATGTTGTAGCTAAATGAATTGATAAATTGTTTTATTTAAATTGAAACTTTAGCTCAAAATTAATAAAAAGCATTTTTATTAAAGATGCTCAAAAAATCGATTTGCCTTTAATACAGTTTTTAATTATAATAAGATGAATGTGTAAAATATAAATTTTATATATTAAATTTTATATTTAAATCTACATTAGAGGTTCAGATACAAACTGGATGAAGAAATCCTCTTCACTCAAGTAAAAGATAGTGAGGTGCCATATTGCATTGAAAGAAAAGAATAATAAGGCGATGCTATATTTTGAAAAAGCGAAACCATACTTATTAACAATATTATATTTAGCTATATTTATTGCGCTGTACCTAATTTATGGTTCCGGCGATACACATAATAATTTCATTTACAATGAATTTTAATAAGGAGTCTAATTATGTCAGATATCATAAATTTAATAAATGACTTTGGTCAAAAAAATCCTGATCGCGTAGCAATTAGACATAAAGATGAGGAATTAACATATAAACAATTGATGGATGAATCGAGTAAATTAGCACACCTATTGCAAGATACGAAACAACCATTAATTGTCTTTGGTCACATGTCGCCATTCATGTTAGTAGGTATGATAGGTGCAATTAAAGCAGGATGCGGTTATGTACCAATTGATACATCTGTTCCAAGTGAACGTGTAGAAATGATTATTGATAAAGTACAACCTGAGTTTATATTTAATACAACTGAGACAACATTAAATCATCACACTGCAACTGAGATTACAATCCAAGATATTCAACAATCTGATAATCCGATTGTATTTGATAGCCAAATGGCTATGACAGATGTTGTGTATACCATCTTCACTTCAGGATCTACAGGTGAACCTAAAGGGGTTCAAATCGAATATGCAAGTTTAATCGAATTTGCAGAATGGATGGTTTCATTAAATGAATCTAATGAACCTCAAGAATGGTTAAATCAAGCACCGTTTTCATTTGATTTATCAGTGATGGCAATTTATCCGTGCTTAACATCAGGCGGAACTTTAAACTTAGTAGATAAAGATATGATAAACAAACCTAAGTTATTAAATGAAATGTTAGTAAATACGCCAATCAATGCATGGGTATCAACACCATCATTTATGGAAATGTGTTTACTATTACCTAATCTAAATGAATCAAGTTATCCAAGTTTGAATCATTTCTTCTTCTGTGGTGAAATTCTACCGCACAGAACAGCAAAAGCATTAATGGATAGATACCCTAACGCTGTTATATACAATACGTACGGACCGACTGAAGCGACAGTTGCTGTCACAGGCGTTAAGTTAACACCAGAGATTATTGAAACTTACAATCCACTACCTGTTGGTGTTTCAAGACCAAATACAACTTTATCTACAACAGATGAAGGGGAACTGGTTATCAAAGGAAATAGTGTTAGCCTTGGTTACTTAAAGAATAAAGAGAAGACTGAAGCGGTGTTCAATTTTGATGATGGTTTACGCATCTATCATACAGGTGATAAAGCGGTTGAAAAGGATGGTCAATGGTTCATACAAGGACGTCAATCTCAATATGTAAGAGAAACAATTGTAGTACCAATTTACAAAAACAATAAAGTGATACATCTAGTTGGCGCAATTGTACCAACTGAAGAAGTTAAAGATGATTTAGAAATGACAAGAAACATCAAATCTGAACTAAAATCTCGCTTACCTGAATACATGATTCCGAGAAAATTTGTTTGGATGGACCAATTACCATTAACTTCTAACGGAAAACTTGACCGTAAACAAGTTGCGGAGGATATTAACGCATGATTCCTTATGGAACGTTTACCTTCTTCTTAATTGGGTTTATCGTACTATTACCAGTCATCATACTCGGATTCTTAGGTAAGCGAAGCTATTGGTATAACGGTATTAGTACAGCAATTATGATTGTAATCATCTTTTCATCAGATAAGCATAACTTATTTGGTAACAAGTATTTAAGTATACAATTACTAAGTTTTGTCATTTATCTTATTTGGCAAGTCTTGTTAATTATGTGGTATTACAAATCTAGACAAAAGAATAATACTTTCAGCAAATTTGTTATTGTCATGGTATTATCCATTTTACCTTTAGCAATTGTTAAAGTATTACAAAGTTCATGGCTTGGTGGTCATCAAATTCACTTCCATGAACATAAATTAATTGAATTCGTAGGATTTTTAGGAATATCTTATGTAACGTTTAAAAGTATTCAACTTATTATGGAAATACGAGACGGTTCAATAAAAGAAATCAAAGTTGGTAAATTACTTCAATTTATTTCTTTCTTCCCAACTGTATCTTCTGGGCCAATTGATCGTTATAAACGTTTTGTTAAAGATGATAAAAAGGTTCCTACAGGTGAACAATATAGAGAAATGATATTGAAAGCCATTCATATGATTATGCTTGGTTTCCTATATAAATATATTATTGCGCACTTGCTTAATGTATATGCGATTCAACCACTAACGATGAACTTACACGGTTTTACACATAAATGGTTATATATGTATGCGTATAGTTTCTATTTATTCTTTGATTTTGCTGGTTACAGTTTATTCGCAGTTGCAGTGAGTTATCTATATGGTATCAATACACCACCTAACTTTAAGCAACCATTTAAAGCACGTAATATTAAAGATTTCTGGAATAGATGGCATATGTCATTATCATTCTGGTTTAGAGATTGTATTTACATGCGTACATTATTCTATATGTCACGTAAGAAATTAATGAAGAGTCAATTTGCGATGTCTAACTTCGCATTCTTCTTAAACTTCTTTATCATGGGTGTGTGGCATGGTCTAGAAGTATTCTATATTGTTTATGGTATCTATCACGGCTTGATGTTTATCGGCTATGGATATTATGAGCGTTGGAGAAAGAAACATCCACCACGTTGGCAAAATGGGTTTACTACAGCATTGAGTATTGTCATTACATTCCATTTTGTAGCATTTGGATTTTTAATCTTTTCAGGAAAATTAATTTAAAAGGAGTCTTAAATTATGGAATTTAGAGAACAAGTATTAGATTTATTAGCTGACGTTGCAGAAAATGATGTGGTAAAAGAAAACCCTGATGTTGAAATCTTTGAAGAAGGAATTATCGATTCATTCCAAACAGTTGGTTTATTACTTGAAATTCAAAATAGATTAGGCATTGAAGTGTCAATTATGGACTTTGATCGTGATGAGTGGGCAACTCCTAATAAAATTGTTGAAGCATTAGAAGAATTACGATGAAATTAAAGCCATTTTTACCAATTCTTATCAGTGGCTTGCTTTTCTTAGCCTTTGTGCTAATGCCTGCAAGCTGGTTTACAGGTTTGGTGTCGAATAAAGCAGTCGCTGATAATAGAATTTCTTTAACAGATCAAGTACTCAAGGGTACGCTCATTCAAAATAAACTATTTAGTAGTGATAAATATTATCCTATCTATGGATCAAGTGAACTTAATAAAAAAGATCCATTTAACCCTGCACTTGCATTAAATCATAGAAAAGATACTAAGCCAGTATTCTTAGTAGGTACTGGTGGTAATACCGATTTAATTAATGCGATTGAATTAGCTGGTCAATATGATCAACTTAAAGGGAAAAAGATGACATTTATCATTTCGCCACAGTGGTTTAGTACACATGGCGTAAACGATCGAGATTTCGCTGCACGTACATCACCAAATCAAATTAATCAGTTGTTTCAACAAAAAGACATGCCTTCAGAATTAAAAGAAAGATATGCCAAACGTTTACTACATTTTAAAAGTACTTCTAATAAGCCATTCTTAAAAGAAGTAGTTAAAAATCATGGAGAAGTGAATGGTAACTATGTGTCACGTTTCAAAGAGAGCCAATTGCTTAAAATTGAAGCGATTAAAACATATTTCTCATTTGATAAATCTCCATTATCACATGTGAAACCAATAACTGAACCCAATGCATCATGGAATACAATGCAAGAAAAAGCGGTTAAGTTAGGAGAAAAACGTTCTACTTCAAATAAATATGGAATTCGTAATGAATATTGGAGACAATTGATGCATAGAAAACCTATGAATCGTCGTCAATATGAGTTCAAAATGAACTCTCCAGAATTTAAAGATTTATCATTATTAGTAGATACAATGCACAAATCTGGTGCGGATGTTCAATATGTTATTTTACCTGTTAACGGTAAATGGTATGATCATTTAGGTATTCATCGCTCTACTCGTGAGCCTGTATACAAAAAAATACATCAAACCGTTGTCGCACATGGCGGTAAAGTGTATGATATGTCAGATAAAGATTATGAAAAATATGTACTTAGTGATGTAGTCCACGTAGGATGGAAAGGTTGGGCTCATATGAATCAACATATTGTTCAACACATGAATGATGATAAAGCTAAGGATAAAAAACAACATCAATAAAAATTTATTGAAAACACCAACTAATTGAGTTATTTAACTTTATTAGTTGGTGATTTTTTTCTTAAAAAAATAAAAAAAGAGGGGTGGAACCGCAATGTGTTCCACTCCCTAAAAGGGTAACTAGAGCTAAGAAAAGTTTGGTATAAGCAACTTCTCATCACAGCCATCTACTGCGAATTAGCAATATAGAGTTAAAATATTATCATTTTTTCAGAGTCACCCTAATCATTTAAATATATATTAGGCGATTGATTAGAATACTTGTTCTACTTCAATAACACCTGGAACTTCTTCGTGTAATGCACGTTCAATACCAGCTTTTAGTGTAATTGTTGAGCTTGGACAAGTACCACAAGCTCCGTGTAATTGTAATTTCACGATGCCGTCTTCAACATCTACTAATGTACAGTCTCCGCCGTCACGTAATAAAAAAGGACGTAAACGTTCAATAACTTCAGCTACTTGATCAAACATTGTTGCATTCTCAGTAGGCATGAGATATGTCTCCTTTCAAGTAAATTACTTCATAATTTCATTATTAATTTATTATAATAGATAAAGTAATAAAAATCTATAAAACAAAACGGGGGATTTGAATATGACTAAAGTGAGTGTAGTAGTTTATGGCGCAGATGTTGTTTGTGCAAGTTGTGTAAATGCACCTACTTCTAGAAATACATTTGAATGGATTAAACCTTTATTGGAAAGAAAATATCCAGACATCGATTTTGAATATACGTATATTGATTTTCAAAATGAAACAGAAAATCTAAGTGATCATGATCAGCAGTTTATTGAACAACTTGAAGAAGATGAGTTATTCTATCCATTGATTACCATGAATGATGAATATGTCGCAGATGGTTATATTCAAACAAAGCAATTAACTAAATTTGTTGATCAACATTTTGCCAATTCAAACAATGCATAAATTAATAAGCATCAAGCGAGTCGATTACTTATCCTCGCTTGATGCTTTTTATTCAATGCGCATAGTCTACAATTAGCCATTATGATATTTATATAACCAAAGTACTCCGGATTTTAAAATATGTGCTAAACGACCGGTTACAGTACGGTCCATAATATACGCAAAACCTTTTTTCTCGCCAAGAGAGCCTAAGAAACCTTGTACTTTAAGTTCCGGCATTTTATCAGGTAGCGGCTCGTTGTTCCATTGTTTCTTAAGTACATCGGCAATTTGGTCGCCTTGCACTTCTGCTAATTGCGCACTTGGTGCGTGTGGTAAATCAGCACAATCCCCAACAATAAACACATTTCTATAGGTAGGAACTTGATGGTATTGATTGATAATCACACGACCACTTCGATTAATGTCGATGGGTAAATGTCGAACCACTTCAACTGGTTGAATACCAGCAGTCCATACGACTAAATCTACAGCTTCTGGTGTGCCACTGTTATAAATTTTACCTGGTTCTACTTTATCGATTAATGAATTAGGTACCACTTTAACGTCATTTTCTCGGAACCATTTCGCAATATAATTACTTAATTTTTCAGGGAAGTTTCTTAAAATACGTTCGCCGCGATCATAAAGAATTACTTCTAAATCGCCACGACTTTCGCGTAATTCACTAGCCAATTCAATACCACTTAATCCAGCGCCTACAATACCTACTTTAGAACCAGTAGGGAGTTCGCTAATTTTATGGAATGTTTCACGAGCTTTAGATAATGTTTGAATGCTATGTGTGTATGCTTCAGCACCTGGTACATTATGATATTTATCTTCACAACCAAGCCCAATAATGAGTTCATCGTAATCTACTTTAGTATTACCAACAGAAACGATTTGTGAATCTAAATCAATATCATTAATTTCTCCGTAAATTGTATTGATACGTTCAGAATCTGGGAAGTTCATGCGAACATCGCTATCTGATTTAGTTCCTGCAGCTAATGCATAAAATTCAGGCTTTAAACCGTGGAACGGCATGCGGTCAATTAATGTTAATGTATAATCTTCTGGTAATGCATCTGGAAGAATGCGCGACATAATACGCATATTACCGTATCCGCCACCAAGTAATACTAAATTTTTCATATGCTATACCCCTTTTTATATAATTTATTATTCTGAAATAATTTGAAATAACAACCCTTTAATTGAAATGAGTTTTTGAGATGTTTTATCGTAAGAAATAAAAAGCTCATTATAGTAAAGATAGTTATCGTTGCCATTATATTGCCCCTCACAATTAAATGTACGATATATGTATAATTGTATTATATCTTTTTTTCAAAATGACTACAACGAAATGTATGACGCATACAACTAACTCATATTTTTACATATAATAATAAATAGTTCGTAAGTATTATTCTGAATGAATAATGAGCCAAGGCAATGCGATTTGGAGCAATATTTGTTATAATTGTATAATTAAAAATGATGAAGAAGGTGAAGTATGTTTCCATTAGTCGAATTCTGTATTTCGAATATGGCAAAGGGCGGAGACTACGTTTACGATAAATTAGAAAATGATCCAGATGTAGATGTGTTAGAATATGGATGTCTTAACAACTGTGGCGTATGTTCATGTGGATTGTACGCATTGGTCGATGGGAATACTGTTGAAGGAGATACACCTGAGGACTTGCTAAATAATATTTATAAACATATAGAAGAGAACGATTTTACTAATTTATTATAGGAGGAATTTAGTTATGCCAACTGTAACATTAACTGAAGCTGCAGCATATGAAGTAAAGGATATGTTGAAAAGTAATGAAATGGAAGACGGTTATTTAAAAATTAAAGTAAATGGTGGTGGATGTACTGGTTTAACCTATGGTATGTCTGCTGAAGAACAACCAGGTGAAAACGATGAGGTACTAGAATTTTATGGTTTAAAAGTTTTAGTAGATAAATATGATGCACCAGTATTAAATGGTACGACTATCGATTTCAAACAATCATTAATGGGTGGCGGATTCCAAATCGATAATCCAAATGCTATTGCATCATGTGGTTGTGGTAGTTCATTTAGAACTGCTAAAGTTGCTGGAAATCCCGAAAACTGCTAAGTTCAGTTGAATACTGAATGCATGCAAATCAATCAATTATATACTTTATATTAGATTGTGATGTGAATATTTTAATTATAGTCTTGTTGTTGCTTGAAAATGTAATGTAAAAGCTATAAAATTGAAGATGGATTGAACTTTGACTTTTTTGTGAACTGAAGTTCATAAAATCGAATTGAAAATAAAAGTGTTGACTAAGACTATAAATGGGGATGAACAGTTAGGTTAAGTGCAAAGTTTTAAATATGTTATTAGACGTACGTATAATATTGGAAGTATTATTAATGGTCTAAACTTTGTTATGTTCTGAAATTTGTAGCCTTTTTCTACATTTAAGAAAATAATTATGAAAGCTTAGGTGAATGAAATGGCACAAGATCGTAAAAAAGTACTTGTTTTAGGTGCAGGTTATGCTGGTTTACAAACAGTAACTAAATTACAAAAAGAACTTTCTGCAGATGAAGCGGAAATTACATTAATCAACAAAAATAAATATCACTATGAAGCAACTTGGTTACATGAAGCTTCAGCTGGTACATTAAATTACGAAGATTTAATTTATCCAATTGAAAGTGTTATTAAAGAAGATAAAGTTAAATTTATCAATGCAGAAGTAACTAAAATCGATCGTAACGCTAAAAAAGTAGAAACTAACCACGGTATCTATGATTACGATATTTTAGTAGTAGCATTAGGTTTCGAAAGTGAAACATTTGGTATTAAAGGTATGAAAGATTATGCTTACCAAATTGAAAACATCGAAACTGCTCGTAAATTATCTCGTCACATCGAAGATAAATTTGCTAACTATGCAGCTTCTAAAGAAAAAGATGACAAAGATTTAGCTATCTTAGTCGGTGGTGCTGGTTTCACTGGTATCGAATTCTTAGGTGAATTAACTGAAAGAATCCCTGAATTATGTAATAAATATGGCGTAGATCAAAACAAAGTAAGAGTGACTTGTGTTGAAGCTGCTCCAAAAATGTTACCAATGTTTTCTGATGAATTAGTGAACTATGCTGTTAACTATTTAGAAGATCGTGGCGTTGAATTCAAAATTGCTACACCAATCGTTGCTTGTAACGAAAAAGGTTTCGTAGTTAAAGTAAATGATCAAGAACAAACATTAGAAGCTGGTACAGCTATCTGGGCGGCAGGTGTTCGTGGTAGCAAATTAATGGAAGAATCATTCGAAGGCGTTAAACGTGGTCGTATTATCAACAAACAAGACTTAACTATTGAAGGTCATGATGATATCTTCGTAATTGGTGACTGTTCTGCATTCATCCCTGCTGGTGAAGAACGTCCATTACCAACTACAGCACAAATTGCTATGCAACAAGGTGAACACGTTGCTAAAAGTATTAAAAATATCTTAAATGGTGAAGCACCTACAGATTTCGAATATGTTGACCGTGGTACTGTATGTTCATTAGGTTCTCATGACGGCGTAGGTATTGTTTACGGTAGAGATATTACTGGTAAAAAAGCTGCCTTCATGAAAAAAGTAATCGATACGCGTGCAGTATTCAAAATCGGTGGCGTAGGTTTAGCATTCAAAAAAGGTAAATTCTAAGTTATCGTATAAATAAAGTTACTAATAAAAGTATAGGACTAAAAGGCAACTGTAAAAACTTGCAGTAGCTGACTGAATTGAGAAGGAGCTTTATTAAGTTTCACTCGATTCTGGTCTTCCTTATGGGTGGGACGACGAATTCTAAATGAATTCTGTCCCACTCTTTTTTAACATTATATGCTATTTAGCAGTCTTTAGAATGTACTTTTACAAATATGTTCCATTAGTAAAGGAGTGGATTAGATATGGTAAACTACAAAATCACTGACAATCAAAAATTAAATTCTGAGATACTTATTTTAGGATTACCAGATCATATTAACCAACTAGGTACAATTCGTTATAATGATCAAGACTTAACACAACGTATTGATCAATATCGACATCAACATCTTATTAGCAGTAATCTAGGCAAAGTTTCCTCAACGTTATTGCCGTTACAAGAAAAATCAATACGATTGATTACAGTTGGTTTAGGTAATTTGAAATCACTGGATTACGCAGCATTATTGAAAGTATTTGGTTATCTTTTTCAATTTTTAAAAGAATCTAATATCACTGAAGCGGATATTCTATTCGATACGTTTATATCTAAGCAAGTCCCACAATCTAAAATTGCAGAAGTGATGGGGTTACAAAGTGAGCAAGCCATTTACACTTTTGATAACTATAAATCTAATAAACCTGTACCTTATCAACTTGACCTTGTCATTTCAACAGAAAATAAACAACTGGAATCTAACATTCAAGAAGGTGTTGTTGTGGGGCAAGCGATTAATTTAGCACGTGATTATAGTAATATACCGCCTAATATACTAACACCCAATTACTTTGCTGAGCAGATTGAACAGCATTTTGTACAAACGTCAGTTGAAGTTGATATTAAAGATGGTAGTCAATTATTAGCTGAAGGTTTTGGTCTTATCCATGCGGTTGGTAAAGGTTCAGAGCATCCGCCAACAGTAATAACAATGACATATAATGGTGGCAAAAAAGAGGATGCGCCAATTGCATTAGTGGGTAAAGGTATTACCTATGATTCAGGTGGATACAGTATTAAATCTAAAGTGGGTATGCAAACGATGAAATTTGATATGTGTGGGGCGGCTAACGTTGTTGGAATGATTGAAGCAGCAGCTCGTTTAGAATTACCAATTAATATTGTAGGTGTAATTGCTTCAGCAGAGAATATGATTAGTAGTAACGCCATGAAACCAGATGATGTCTTCACGGCTTTGAGTGGGGAAACGGTTGAGATGCTTAACAGTGATGCAGAGGGACGTCTAGTGTTAGGCGATGCAGTATTTTATGCTAATCAGTTCCAGCCTAGTATTATTTTAGATTTTGCAACTTTAACTGGTGCCGCTATTGTGGCATTGGGAGAAGATAAAGCTGCTATTTTTAGTTCTCACGTTGAAAATGAAATACAAGATATTCTTGCAAGTGCGAGAGAAACAGATGAGTTTGCCTTTGAGTTACCAATTACGCGTACAGAACAACGTTTAATCCGAAATTCAAATGTAGCAGATTTAGTAAATCATACTAATGGTAATGGGAAAGCGCTATTTGCAGCAACATTTATCACACATTTTAGTGGTCAAACGCCGCATATCCATTTTGATATAGCTGGACCTGCTACTACAAATAAAAATAGTTACAAAGGGCCTAAAGGTCCAACTGGCAGTATGATTGTACCAGTGTTAAATTGGTTACGATCATAAATTAAAGCAATCAGCTTACTTTAAATCTATTAATGGTTAAGGAATAGAAGTGAGTTTCATACAAGAACTCATGACTATTCCTTTTCTTATGTCTAAAATGTTTTCGTAAATGAATAAAACTCTTTATTGACATGGGTGGAACCACTTGGTATGATAAATGACATAAATTTACTTTAGTTCGGTAGAGAGATAAAGGATGTGTTTTCATGTTTAATGCAGTTGTTATTGCTGTCATTTTAATGATCATCTTATGTCTGTGTAGGCTTAATGTCGTTATTAGTCTATTTATTAGTGCACTTGTTGGTGGATTAATTTCAGGTATGAGTATTGAAAAAGTGATTAGCGTATTTGGTAAAAATATTGTGGATGGGTCTGAAGTAGCGCTAAGTTATGCATTACTAGGTGGCTTCGCTGCACTCATTTCATATAGTGGTATTACAGATTATCTAGTAAATAAAATTATACGTGCCATTCATTCGGAGAATAGCCGATTATCAAGAGTTAAAGTTAAGGTCATTATCATTGTGGCACTTCTTGCAATGAGTATTATGAGTCAGAACTTAATTCCAGTTCATATTGCATTTATTCCAATTGTTATTCCGCCATTATTAAGTTTATTTAATGACTTGAAGATTGACAGACGCTTGATTGGATTAGTTATTGGATTCGGGCTATGTTGGCCATATGTTTTACTACCATACGGATTTGGACAAATTTTCCACCAAATCATTCAGAGCGGATTTCAAAAAGCACATCATCCTATCGAATTTAACATGGTTTGGAAAGCCATGCTTATTCCATCAATGGGGTATATTGTTGGTTTGATTATTGGTATGTTCTATTATCGTAAACCACGTGAATATAAGACGGAAGCTTATGTTGAAGATGAAAATGCTATAACAGAAATTAAACCCTATGTATTAGTAGTCACAGTCGTAGCTATTTTAGCGACATTTTTAGTTCAAACATTTACAGATTCAATGATATTTGGTGCTTTAGCAGGTGTGTTAGTATTCTTCATATCTGGTGTTTATAAATGGAGAGAATTAGATAGTCAATTTGTAGAAGGTATTAAGATAATGTCATTCATTGGTGTAGTGATTCTTTCAGCAAATGGATTTGCTGGTGTAATGAATGCTACAGGAGATATTGGCAAATTAGTTACAAGTTTGACTGAAATTTCAAGTGGTCACAAATTATTAAGTATCATTGTCATGTATATTATTGGTTTAATCGTAACACTAGGTATAGGTTCTTCATTTGCTACGATTCCAATTATTGCGACGTTATTTATTCCACTAGGTGCATCACTTGGTTTAGATACAATGGCATTAATTGCTTTAGTAGGTACTGCAAGTGCACTTGGTGATTCCGGATCTCCAGCAAGTGATTCTACTTTAGGACCTACAGCCGGTTTAGATGTCGATGGTCAACATGATCACATTCGAGATACGTGTATTCCAAACTTCTTATTTTACAATATACCTTTAATGATTTTTGGTACGATTGCAGCTATGATATTATAGTTGTAAATGAGGTGAAATAAGTGACCAATTTATTAGAAACATTTGAGATGAGAATTGAAGCATCAACTGAAGGCAAAGTCGTTATTTCGATGCCAGTGACGGATAAAGTAAAACAACCATTTGGTTATTTACATGGTGGCGCGACAATCGCTTTGGGTGAAACGGCATGTTCATTAGGTGCTGCGAACTTAGTTGATACGAATCACTATATTCCATTAGGACTAGAAATGAATGCAAATCATATACATTCAGTAAAAGATGGACGTGTTATTGCAACAGCAACGATTCTCCATCAAGGTAAAACAACGCAAGTATGGAATGTTGAAATCAAAAGTGAACAAGACCAACTCATAAGTGTCATGAGGGGTACCATTGGTATCAAACCTCTAAAAATTAAAAATGATAAATAAAAGTAGTGTTAATCGCACTGCTTTAAACTGAGATTGAGATATTAGACTATATTATAAATTCATAGTAGTTGATTGAGCTGAGAAGGAGCTTAAAATAAGCTTTTCTCAGCTTTAGTCATACTAGAGGGCTAGGCGAGATCCTAGCATATGATTTTTACCCAAACATTCTACAAACAAAGCAAGTTTGAATTCTGCACCATTTCTCATGAGCCTGGAACATAAATAATATGATGATTCTATTTTGCAAATTCGCAGTAGCTGACTGAACTGAAAAGGCGCTTAAATCAAGCTTTTTCCAGTTCTAGTCATCCTTGCGGGCGGGGCCCCAACAAAGAGAATTTCACTAAGAAATTCTACAAGCAAAGCAAGTTGGGAGAGGGACAACGAATTTAAAAAGAATTCTGTCCCACTCCCTTTTATGCATGGCGACGCGTTTCCTCTCTAGCCAATCGTTGATATGCAAGTTTAATTCTTTGAGCAGCATCTCTACCACCCATAATATTTCTTGCGAATGGTCCTAGTTCTAAATCAGCTAAACCACCAGCTACAAATAGTTGTGGGAGCCACTCCAGTTCAGAACTGATGGCTGGGAAACCACTAGATGTTAAAGGAGCATGTTCATTATTAATTAGGGATTGTATGATTGGTTGTTGCATTAACGTAGATTTGAACCCCGTCGCAAGTATGATGGCGTCATAAGGTGTTTGTGCATCTTGAGTAATTATTTGATGATTTTCAACCGAAATAATCTCCTCTTTATGTATTAAGAGACGACCTGATTGGATGTGTTTTTTGAGACGTAAATATAATTCTCTAGGCATAGACCCTTTATGGCGTTCTTGATTAATAATTGCCATACGTTCTTCAGAAGACTCAATGTTTAAGAAATGGTTCATATTCTTAGGACCAAGCCATCCAGGATCAGCATCGAAATGTTGGATATCGATATCCTTATTCATCCAAAGGTGCACCACCTTATCACTTGATTGGTTAATTAATTTCAAAGTGAGATGGGCAGCCGAAATGCCGCTTCCTATAACATGCGAACAGTGTTCATACATTGCAGGCTCAAATTGTTCACTAAAAATATGGCATACATCCTCCAAGCCTTTATAAATATTTGGTATATAAGGCTTGTGATTACAGCCCTGAGCCAGAATAACGTAATCTGATTGCATCACACGGTCATTAGATAATTTGATTTGCCAAAGATTGTTCTGTCTTGCTAAATGTTCTACATAACCTTGGATATGACTCTGATTTAAATCATAGTTATGAACTTGATCGTGAATGTGATGCATAAACATTTCTGTTTGAGGACGTTGATATTGACCATAAGAGGCATGCGTATATTGCTTTGTCTTAGCAAACTGCTTCAAATGGAATGGGTTTGGGTGAACGTGATGCACAATCGGTGAACGCAAATAGGGCATACTGATTCTATGTGAATAATCATTAAATTGTTCACATAACGATGAATTTGGATCGATAATTGATAATTGATCTTTCGGTAATCCTAATTCTCTTAGTTGAATCGCTATCGTTGTTCCTTGAATACCGCCACCAATAATTGTCCAATGCATAATAACACTTCTTTCTTATAAAACGTAATAATTACGATTTATAATAACATGACTTTCCTTTTAAAACAATAAAAAAAGTCCTGAAGGTACGATCTGTCCTTCAGAACTTTATAACATGATGAACTATATTTTCTTATCTTTAAATTCCTTTTTAAATTCATCTATTTTGGTATCTTTTGTATAAGGTGTCTTGTTGTTATATGCAGCGCGCATAATTAAATGGCTTGAAAGAGGGCCAGTGATAAATATGAAGATAATGCCAAAAATCAATTGCATATTAATATAACCTTCAGTTCCTATGAAGTATAAGAACGTTCCAAATAATAAAAATATAGCGCCTAATGTAGCTGACTTACCAGCAGCATGGCCACGTGAATAAATATCTTTAAGACGAATGATACCAATCGCAGTGACCGCACTAATTAACGCACCTAAGATAACAAAGATGACTGCTAAACTAATGATGATGTTCGCTATCATGTTCAATCACCTTACCTTTATCCATATATTTTGAAAAGACTGCAGTTCCTAAAAAGGCTAAAATACCAATTAATAAAATGGTTACAAGTAAATACTGCGCACCAATAAAAATACTATATAATGCAACACAAGCCATTAATTGTAAACCTACTGCATCTAGTGCTAAAATTCTGTCAGCTAAAGAGGGACCTTTAATGATACGGATGAACATTGCTAACATAGATATTGAAACAATTATTAAAGCAATAATCATAATTATTTTTACCATTAGTCTTCGCCCACCTCTCTCACTACTTTTTCAAGTGAAGATTTGATACCAGCTACTTCTTCCTCTTTTGTACTGAAATCAATAGAATGAATGTAAATCTTTGTTCTATCATCACTAATACCCAATACGACTGTTCCTGGTGTCAGCGTAATTAAATTTGATAACAGAACGATCTGCCAATCTGTTTTTAAATCAGTGTGATAAATAAAGAACCCAGGTTCATTTTTAATTTTAGGTTGAAGCACAATTTTTAGCACATCAATATTTGCTTTAATTAATTCTATAAAAAAGACAGTGATTAATTTGATGATTTTATAAATCCTAATTAAATAGAAATTACCTGGCAAAATACTATTGAATAAATAAACAAGTCCTAAACCAAGTATCAATCCTAATAAGAGGTTATTTAATGTATAGATTCCACTTAAGAATAACCATATAAATGCTAGTATAAAGTTTAAAACAATTTGTATAGCCATCATTATCTACCTCCTAATACACTTTTGATATAGACGCTAGGATCATAGAATGATTTAGCTGCTTCTGAAACAATCGGATATAATAAATCAGCTGATAGTCCGAATGCCACAGTGATGATAACTGCAATAATTGAAATCGTAGTGGCTTGTTTTACATTTACTTTGTGTTGTATATCATATCCTTTTGGCTCTCCGAAAAAGCCTTTTAAGAAAATGCGAATCACTGAATATAAGACAACTAAACTAGAAAGTAATACAATTATGCCACTTACATAAAAGCCTTTTTCAAATGTCGCCTGTACGATGTAATATTTACCATAAAATCCGCTCAAAGGTGGAATGCCAGCAAGGCTTAAAGCTGCAATGAAAAATGACCATCCAAGTACTGGATAAGTTTTAATGAGACCACCAAATTCCTTTAGGTTTGTTGATTTAGTAATTTGATACATCACACCAATTAATAAGAATAGCGCAGTTTTAACTAACATATCGTGTATTGTGTAATATATAGCCCCGATGATGCCTGCTTGATTCATCATAGCAACACCAACTAAAATCACGCCAACCGCTATCATGATGTTATAAATAATAATCTTTTTAGTATCATAATAAGCAATTGCACCAACTGAACCAAAGATGATTGTTAATAATGCTAAGAACAAAATAGTGTAGTGTGAAAAACTCATGGTGTTATGGAAGAACAAACTTAATGTTCTTAAAATGGCATAGACACCCACTTTGGTTAATAACGCACCGAAGAATGCAATGATTGCAAATGGAGGTGCATAATAAGAACCTGGTAACCACACGTACATTGGAAAGGCACCCGCTTTTGTCGCAAATACAAAAATAAATAAAATGAAGACAATACTTAAAAGACCACCATGTGTATTTGAAAGCGTAGATAACTTCTCACTTATATCAGCCATATTGAGCGTACCGACTATTGAATAAAGAATTGCAACCGCAATAACAAAGAACGTCGACGTTACAATATTAACGAGTAGATACTTCACAGTTTCTCGCAATTGGATATGTGTGCCACCCAATACAAGCAAAGCATAGGAAGACATTAAGAATACTTCAAAGAATACAAATAAGTTAAATATATCACCAGTAGTAAAAGCCCCGATAATACCGACTAACATAAAAGTGATTGAAAAATGAAAGTAATATCTTTCTCTATCAATGCCAGCAGTAGTAATAGAATAGGCAGTGATAAGTATTGTAATAATAATGCTAGTAACAATTAACATTGCACTGAAACTATCTAATAAAAAGATAATGCCATAAGGTGCTGGCCATGAACCTAATTCCACTTTGAGTGGGCCATCAATAATCACATTGCGTAAATTGATAAAGGCTACAATCAAAGTGATAATTAAACCAGTTAAAGTAACAGTTCGTTTAGCTTGATAACGCTCTCCTAGAAAAATGAGTAGGATAGCGGTAAGAATAGGTACAACTAATGAAAGGACGACCAAATTAGTTTCAATCATTATTAGGCACTCCCTTCATTCGTTCTACATTGTCCGTACCTAATTCTTTATAAGTTCTAAATGCCAACACTAAGAAAAAGGCAGTTGTCGCAAAAGCAATTACAATTGCTGTAAGTATTAAAGCATGGGGGATAGGATCAACATACTGAGAAATATTCTTCTCATAAATCGGCATCTCACCGTGTTTTAACCCGCCCATAGTAATTAAAAATAAATTTGATGCATGTGTAATTAATGTTGTCCCCATAACAATTCGTATCAAACTTTTAGACAAAACGAGATAGACACTAATTGCTGTGAGGATGCCACATACAATAATCATGATTATTTCCACTATTCGCTCTCTCCAATCGTTATAATAATTGTCATGATTGTTCCAACTACTGCACAAAGGACGCCAAAATCAAAAAACATAGGTGTATTCATATGCACAGGTTGAAGTAGGGGCAACGGAATATTAAATTCTGTATGTGTAAAAAAGTTCTCGCCGTAGAACCAACTTGCGATAGGTGTGCCTACACAAAATAGCAGACCGATACCAATCAAAATTTTAAAATCCCAAGGGAAAACTTTACGCATAGTGCTAATATCAAAGGCGATAGCTATGATGGTTAATGCACAAGACAACAGTAGGCCACCCACAAAGCCACCACCAGGTGTATAATGCCCTGCAAAGAATAAAGAAACTCCAAATAAGGCGATTAAAAAGGCGATAATAACAGCAGCATATTGAAACATTAAATTATTGTTCTGTCTGTTCATCACGCTTCACCTCACTTGTTTTATGTTTACGACGTAATTTAATCATCGTGTAAACGCCTAAACCTGCAATTCCGAGTACAGATGATTCGAATAACGTATCCATGCCACGGAAGTCTACAAGAATTACATTGACCATGTTTTTACCATGAGCTAAATCATAAACATGATTTTTATAATACTCACCAATTGAAGTAAAGTGTCTGTTTCCATATGCAATTAAACCTAATATAGTAACAACTAAACCGACACCAATTGAAATAATAGCGTTGGTTAATTTGAAAGATTGTGTTTCGTTGTAACGATTTAAATTAGGCAAATGATAGAAACATAATAAGAATAATGCCGTAGAAATAGACTCTACTACAAATTGCGTCAATGCTAAGTCTGGTGCTTTGAAAAATACAAATAACACTGATACTGAATAACCAACAACACTTAGCATAATTATGCTAAATAAACGTGATTTAGCAATAACAACCATAAATGCTGAAATGACAAGTAATGCTAAAATAACGACTTCATAGATATGAATCCTATTGATATCTTTAAAATTAAAATCGAATGGAACGCTTACTAGAGTCGCTACCGTAACGACTATTAACATGCCAAATATGATGATTAAACTGTCTCTAACATAGCCATTCACATAACTATTTGTCATATTAGCTGATGTAGATGGTAACCATTTTCCAGCTGAATCATACCAATGATTCAAAGTTAGTTGACGTGGTTGAGCGTGTAATAGTCGAATCCAATAACCAAATGAGAGTAATAATAGGATGCCAAACACCCAAATGATTAGGGTTGAAATAAATGCTGGTGTAATGCCATGAAACATATGAAATTCAGCATGAACATTTGAAGTACCACTAATTGCCATTGTTGCAGGTTCAATAATCGATTGAGTTAATAAACCTGGTAAGAAGCCGAAGATGATGACAAGCACGGCTAAAATGGCAGGAGAAATTAACATCAATGCAGAAACTTCGTGTGCTTTTTTCGGAAGAGATTCAGGTTTATGACTACCGAAAAAGATATACAGTATAAATTTAATTGAATAAACAAATGTAAACATACTTCCAACAATCGCTAGAATAGGGAAAATAATCCCTAACGTATTTAAACTAAAAATATGTACATGAGTTATTTCAATCATTGCTTCTAAAAATTTCTCTTTAGATAAGTAACCATTAAATGGCGGAATACCAGCCATACTCAAAGCTGTAATAATCGTGATTGTAAATGAAATTGGCATAATTGTAAGTAAACCGCCCAGTTTTTTTACATCACGTGTTCCTGTAGCATGGTCAACAGCACCAGTTACCATAAACAATGCACCTTTAAATGTTGCGTGATTTACTAGATGGAAGACTGCTGCAGTAAAACCTGCGATATACAATTGACTTTGACTGCCTTCGAAATGATAACTTACCGCACCAATTCCTAACATGGACATAATCATTCCAAGTTGAGACACGGTAGAAAAGGCAAGTATACCTTTAAGATCTTGTTGTTTTGTTGCATTAAATGATGCCCAAAATAATGTAATTAACCCAACTAAAGTAATCGTCCATATCCATCCCTGTGAAATAGCAAATATCGGCGTAACGCGTGCGACTAAATACAATCCAGCTTTAACCATTGTTGCTGAGTGAAGGTATGCACTGACTGGTGTAGGTGCTTCCATCGCATCTGGTAACCAAATATAAAAAGGTACTTGTGCAGACTTCGTAAACGCACCTAGCATGATCAAAATCATTGCTAATGTGAAATAAGGACTATGCTGAATTTCGGACGCATTTTCAAGTAAATAATGTAAGCTCAACGACTCTCCTGCTAATGAGATTAAGATGAAGCCACCTAGTAAACTTAAGCCACCAAAGACGGTGATAATAAGTGATTTCTGAGCTCCATAAATTGAAGCTTGTTTCTCTCTCCAAAAAGAGATGAGTAAGAAACTTGAAAATGAGGTTAATTCCCAAAATAAATATAAAATAATTAAATTATCTGAAAGTACAACTCCCAACATTGCACCCATAAAAAGTAATAAATAACAGTAAAAATTTCCAAGTTGTTCAGATTTACTAAGATAACCGATAGAATAGAGCACAACTAAACTGCCAATACCTGTAATGAGCAAACTAAACAATATGCTTAAGCCATCTAAGTACAAATCAAAATTCATACCAATGTGTGGCATCCATTTTAAAGTATTTACCACTGTATTACCTGACTGAGTAGTCGATATAAGAGATAAGAAATAAATAAATAAGACAACAGGAATAGGTAATACAAACCAACCTAAATGAATCTTCTTAAAGAATCGATAAAGGATTGGAATAATGAGTGCAAATATTAACGGTAAAATAACCGCAATATGTAACAAACTCACTACGTTATCCTCCTTTAAAAATATTTATGGCATACATTATACATGAATCATATCATTCTGAAAAACCGTGAAAGCCTATGCAGACAGTGGTTTTTAGGAACTTGTTAAATAAGAAGAAACACGTCAAAATTACTTATAAAAATTTTTGTTTATATTGAATTGAGTAGTCATTTTTTAGATTTTCTAAGTTATTGAGTGCTAATTTTGCAAACTCAGTATCTTGTTGTTTTAAATCATTTTCCATTTTGGTAATTGCTTGTTGTAATGACGCTTCATAGTCCATTTCTTCAACGTTAAAGTCGCGTAGTTGTGAACGTGTGGCGTATCTTTTTTCATAATGACTTAACGCACGTCTTTCATGAAAAAAAACACCTTCAACTTGACCAGGATTGTGTAAATCACCTTGTTTAGGGTGTTTAATAACTTGTTCGATTTGAACGAGCACTTGATCATCGTTCTCCTCTTTAATAGATACGCCATAAGCGCCTGTCTTGTGTGAGAATCGATATAACATGCTATATTACTTCCTTTCAAATATGTTAAGATGTACTTATATCATCATAACATGAATGGAGAATTTAAATGACTAACTATCCACAGTTAAATAAAGAAATACAAGACAATGAAATTAAGGTTGTTATGCATACTAATAAAGGCGATATGACTTTCAAACTATTTCCAGATATCGCACCTAAAACAGTTGAAAATTTTGTGACACATGCAAAAAATGGTTACTATGATGGCATTACTTTCCACCGTGTCATTAACGATTTTATGATTCAAGGTGGTGACCCAACTGCAACAGGTATGGGTGGCGAGAGTATTTATGGTGGTTCTTTTGAAGATGAGTTCTCATTAGAAGCATTTAATTTATATGGTGCACTTTCAATGGCTAATGCTGGGCCAAACACTAATGGTTCACAATTTTTCGTTGTACAAATGAAAGAAGTGCCTGAAACAATGGTAAATCAATTAGTTGATGGTGGTTGGCCAGAACCTATCGCAAGAGCTTATGCGGATAATGGTGGTACACCTTGGTTAGATCAAAAACATACAGTTTTTGGACAATTAATCGATGGTGAAACTACATTAGAGGATATTGCCAACACTAAAGTAGGTGCACAAGATAAACCCGTTCATGATGTTGTCATTGAATCAATTGATGTAGAAGACAAATAGAGCGTATGAATGAGTAAATCTTTTGAACTTTATTTATAAGAATATAAATGATTTTATTAGAAATAGAATAGTTATTAAAACGAGTCGTGGCTTTTTAAGCTGGCTCGTTTTTTTAATAGTTTATATGTATTTTTGAACCTACCCGCTTTTGTCCAGACCTAATTGACCGCTTTCCAAAAGCAGGTTCCTCGGCAGAGCGCTCAAAGATCAGCAAAACTAAAAAGCAGTTTTGTTCTCCTTGCGCTACTGCTCAGAACCTACGCGCTTTTGTCCAGACCTTTTTTGACGGCTTTCCAAAAGCAGGTTCCTCGGCAGAGCGCTCAAAGATCAGCAAAACTAAAAAGCAGTTTTGTTCTCCTTTCACTACTGCTCAAATCCTACCCGCTTTTGTCCAGACCTTTTTTGACGGCTTTCCAAAAGCAGGATTTTCGGTAGATTCTTTACGATTCGACAAAATTTGAGAAACAATTTTGCTCATCGTTCAGATCTACTCAAATCCTAACCGCTTTTGTCCAGACCTTGTATTAAATGCGAACTTTACTTTTTTTAATTATTTATTAAATATAAAATTTCTGAAAAATTATGGATTTTTATTGGCTTATAGTTAGTCCAAGTTTGTGATTTATGCTATTATTATTATGTTAAGAAAATCGAAATAAGGGGTTATCAAGTTGAATACTCACTATAAAGAAGGTCAGCATATTAAAGTGCGTGTGACTGGAATTCAACCGTATGGCGCTTTTGTTGAGACCCCTGACCATACTGAAGGACTAATCCACATTTCAGAAATCATGGATGATTATGTCCATAACTTAAAAAAATTTCTATCAGAAGGACAAATTGTTAAAGCGAAGATTTTATCAATTGATGATGAAGGAAAACTTAACTTGTCACTCAAAGATAATGATTACTTTAAGAATTACGAACGAAAAAAAGAAAAGCAGTCAGTATTAGATGAAATTAAAGAAACAGAAAAGTATGGGTTTCAAACGATTGAAGAACGCCTACCGGTCTGGATTAAGCAGTCTAAACGTGCGATTCGTAATAATTGATTGACTGTTAACACGCTTAGCTAACGTTACATTTATCAGTAACGTTAGCTTTTTTCGTTATAGGGCACAATGATTAAGTTGAATTATTTTCGGGAATTCAATCTTTAGTATATATGCATGCACATGCAAGCAAAAGATTGGAGATATATGATTCTATCGTGATATAGTTTGTGCATAATTAAGGAGGAAAGGAATTACTATGAACAATAAATATGAGAAATTATTTGAAACAGTTAAATTACCAAATGGCGTTGAATTAAGAAATCGCTTCGTATTAGCACCACTTACACACATTTCGTCAAATGACGATGGTACAATTTCAGATGTGGAAATTCCATATATTGAAAAACGTTCGAAAGATGTAGGTTTAGCAATCAATGCTGCAAGTAATGTTAACGACATTGGTAAAGCTTTTCCTGGGCAACCATCTGTCGCACATGATTCAGACTTAGAAGGGTTAAAACGTTTAGCAACTGCTATGAAGAAGAACGGTGCTAAAGCACTAGTTCAAATCCATCATGGTGGGGCACAAGCATTACCGAATTTAACACCCAATGGCGATGTAGTGGCACCAAGTCCTATTTCATTAAAAAGTTTCGGTCAACAAGAAGAACATGATGCTAGAGAAATTACGCCAGAGGAAATAGAACAGACAATTAAAGATTTCGGTGAAGCAACGCGTCGCGTCATTGAAGCTGGATTTGATGGTGTGGAAATTCATGGCGCCAACCATTACTTAATTCATCAATTTGTTTCACCTTACTATAATAGAAGAAATGATGAATGGGCAGATCATATGAAATTCCCAACAGCTGTTATCGATGAAGTGCTTAAAGTGAAAGAAGAGCATGCTAATAAAGACTTTATTGTAGGATATAGATTATCACCCGAAGAAGCGGAATCACCTGGCATTTCAATGGAGATTACAGAACAGTTGATTAATACCATTACTGAAAAAGCAATTGATTATGTGCATATTTCATTAGGTGATGTGCATTCAGAAACACGTGAAGGTAAATATGCAGGTCAAGAACGCTTGAAATTAATTCATCAATGGGTTGATGGACGTATGCCTGTGATTGGCGTAGGTTCAGTATTTACTGCTGATGATGCACTTGAAGCAGTAGAAACAACAGGAAGCGAATTAATAGCGCTTGGTCGTGAAATATTATTAGACTATCATTTTGTTGAAAAAATTAAAGAAGGTAGAGAAGACGAAATTATTTCTTACTTTGATCCAAATCGTGAAGATGATCACGCTTTACCTCCAAAATTATGGCAACAATTTAACGATGGATTTTATCCATTACCACGTAAAGATAAATAATATGATTTTTGCTTGTGCTATGTTGAGTGGCACAAGCTTTTTAATATTCTAACATTGTTAGTATTTTAAATAATCAAGTTATCGGAAAATTTTTATTATTTTACTTGTAAAAATATATTGTAATATGTCATTATATCTGTAAGGGCTTTCATGCTTAGTGGTTAGTGTTGAAGTAATATTCATATTTTCAAAAATAAATGTATATCATTCATATAACTAAGTCATAGAAAGTCGCAATCGTATGGCCATTAGTTTTAATATAAATTAAAGCAAAGGGGAGATATTATGACTAAGTCAGAACAAATTATCGAATTAACAAACCATTATGGAGCACATAACTATGTACCACTTCCAATCGTTGTAGCAGAAGCGGAAGGTATTTGGGTAACTGATCCAGAAGGTAATAAATATATGGATATGCTATCAGCTTATTCAGCTGTAAACCAAGGACATCGTCATCCTAAAATTATTCAAGCTTTAAAAGACCAAGCAGACAGAGTAACACTTGTTTCGCGTGCATTTCACAGTGATAATCTAGGGGAATGGTATGAAAAAATCTGTAAGTTAGCTGGTAAAGATAAAGCATTACCAATGAATACAGGTGCTGAAGCAGTTGAAACAGCATTAAAAGCTGCTCGACGTTGGGCTTATGATGTTAAAGGACTTGAACCTAATAAAGCTGAAATCATTGCGTTCAATGGTAACTTCCACGGTCGTACTATGGCACCAGTGTCATTGTCATCAGAAGCTGAATATCAACGTGGCTATGGTCCGTTATTAGATGGATTCCGTAAAGTTGATTTCGGAGATGTAGATAAATTAAAAGAAGCCATTAATGAAAATACAGCAGCTATTTTAGTTGAACCAATTCAAGGTGAAGCGGGTATTAATATTCCGCCAGAAGGTTACTTAAAAGCAATTAGAGAATTATGTGATGAACATAATATTTTATTCATTGCTGATGAAATTCAAGCAGGTTTAGGACGTTCAGGTAAATTATTTGCGACAGATTGGGATAACGTTAAACCTGACGTTTATATTTTAGGAAAAGCATTAGGCGGTGGTGTACTACCAATTTCAGTAGTTCTAGCGGACAATGAAGTGTTAGACGTATTTACACCAGGCTCACATGGTTCGACTTTTGGTGGTAACCCATTAGCATGTGCAGTTTCAATTGCGGCATTAGATGTCATTTTAGATGAAGATTTACCAGGTCGCTCAAATGAATTAGGTGAATACTTTAAATCTGAATTGCAAAAAATAAACCATCCTTCTATTAAAGAAGTTCGCGGTCGTGGTCTCTTTATTGGTGTTGAATTACATGAAAGTGCTAGACCATTCTGTGAAGCTTTAAAAGAAAAAGGTCTATTATGTAAAGAAACACATGACACTGTAATTCGTTTTGCTCCTCCTTTAGTTATTTCTAAAGAAGAATTAGATGATGCATTAGACAGAATTCGTAGTGTGTTTGAATAAGTTCAAAAAGTTGTAACATTCATTTTGAAAACCCTTTAAAAAGCAAAGACATGTGTTACAATATGTATGAAAGCGAAATCATTTGTTAAAAAGAGGCGAAAGTGATCATGACTGAGAATAATAATTTAGTGACTTCTACACAAAGTATCATTAAAGAAGCATTACACAAATTGGGATTTGACGATGGTATGTATGATTTAATTAAAGAACCATTAAGATTCTTACAAGTTCGTATCCCAGTACGTATGGATGATGGCACAGTTAAAACATTTACTGGTTATCGTGCACAACATAACGATGCTGTAGGTCCAACTAAAGGTGGAGTGCGTTTCCACCCAGAAGTAGACGAAGAAGAAGTTAAAGCATTGTCTATGTGGATGACTTTAAAATGCGGTATCGTTAATTTACCATATGGTGGTGGTAAAGGTGGTATCTTATGTGACCCACGTCAAATGAGTATTCATGAAGTTGAACGTTTATCAAGAGGATACGTACGTGCAATTTCTCAATTCGTAGGTCCAACTAAAGATATTCCTGCACCAGACGTATTTACAAACTCTCAAATTATGGCTTGGATGATGGATGAGTATAGTGCATTAGATAAATTTAACTCTCCAGGTTTCATTACAGGTAAACCAATCGTTTTAGGTGGTTCTCAAGGACGTGACCGTTCAACTGCATTGGGTGTAGTTATCGCAATTGAACAAGCTGCGAAACGTCGTGGTAAAGAAATTAAAGGCTCTCGTGTAGTAATCCAAGGCTTTGGTAACGCTGGTAGTTTCTTAGCTAAATTCTTATATGATATGGGTGCCAAAGTAGTAGGTATTTCAGATGCATATGGTGCATTACATGATCCAGAAGGATTAGATATCGATTATTTATTAGACCGTCGTGATAGTTTCGGTACGGTAACAAACTTATTTGATAATACAATTTCAAATAAAGAATTATTTGAATTAGATTGCGATATCTTAGTTCCAGCTGCAATTTCTAACCAAATCACAGAAGATAATGCGAATGATATTAAAGCAGATATCGTTGTTGAAGCGGCTAATGGTCCAACTACACCAGAAGCTACACGTATTTTATCTGAACGTGGCATTTTATTAGTGCCTGACGTACTAGCAAGTGCTGGTGGTGTAACAGTTTCTTACTTCGAGTGGGTACAAAACAATCAAGGTTACTACTGGTCAGAAGAAGAAGTTAATGAAAAATTACGTGAAAAATTAGTGGATGCATTCGATACAATCTATGAATTAGCGCAAAACAGAAAAATCGATATGCGATTAGCAGCATATATTGTTGGTATTAAACGTACTGCTGAAGCAGCACGTTATCGTGGTTGGGCATAAGCCTATCATTAAATAAATTTAAAAACGCTATAGCTTGCTTTGAATTAGAAACAAGTTATAGCGTTATTTTTTGTCATGGAGCTGATAATTTGCTTGTAGCAAAAGTAATGGGTCTGCACAAAAGACTTAAATATAGAATAATCAATTGTGATGGTAAAAAGTATTTAATAGATTTAACTAATAACTGGTTAACCTATATTTTACCTATGTTAAATTGGTATATCCCTAAGAAGTGTACAGAAATTAGTGATGAAGAAATTGATGAACTAGGTTTATATAGGGATAAAAATGACAATAATGGACTGCCATTTTGGCGTACTATAGGAATTTCTATAATTTGTAGTCTTGTTATAAATTATATTGCGCATTATTTTGATATAAATATTAGTGACTTTTTAAATACCGTCATTTGCATTGTGTATGCGATACTTTTAATTGCATTTCATATTTACTTATACAATAAAAAGAAAATCAAACATATTAATATAGCTAGAAGTAATTCTAAAATCATAGTGATTCCTAAAATTAAGTTTCAACTTCTTATGATAACGTGCTATTGTATGTTCGGATTATTTACTTTTATATGTCTCGATATGTTAATTGTGTATCATATACGAAATATACATATGTTACTTCTACATGCTATATATGTTTTCAATGATAAACATGCTTTGTATTCCTGACCAAAATGTTTATGTAAAACTTTTAAAGTAAGATGAATAAGAAGAGAATAACAGCATTTTTGAGATGCATTTATTCTCAACTTGCTCTGTTTGAAGAATTTCTGGATGAAATCCTTTTTGCTGGAGCCCGACCTGCAAGTATGACTAAAGCTGAGAAAAGTTTGTTTTATAGTCCTTTCTCAGCTCAGACAACTACTGCGCATTCGCTATGTAGCTTCAAAATATTATTTTGCCTAGAACACGAGTTATCCCATTCCAATTAAGATGATTTGGTGATAACTAGTTTTTTTATAGAGTAAAAATCATAATAAATTTATTTTTGAGCACTTATTGCTTTGTATTGATCGGCATAGTTAGTGAAGACGCCATCAACACCATATTGGTTTAAGCGTTGCATATCAGCAGTATCATTTACAGTGAAAGGGTGTACAAGGAAACCTAAGTCTTTTAAATGTGCTACATTTTGTGCTTTTAAATCACTATATTCAGGACCAACACCCACTGCATAAGAACGAATGCGTTGTAAATCTGCTTCACTTTGTTGTGCTAATTCGCCCTTATCTAATAAGCGTATTAATGGCACATTCGCATTTAATTGATGCATTTTTAATAAACTTGCTTCTGAAAATGATTGTACCAACACGTGACCATTTTTAAGTGAATTAGAAGTAAGCATGTTGTGTCGATTAAGTGTATCTAATAACTGTTGTTCCATACCTGGGTAAACATCAGGTTGTTTTGTTTCAATATAATAGTTAGCATTTGTACCATAGCGTGATAAAATTTCATCTAATGTTGGCACTTTAGCACCTTTATAACTGGCGTTGGCATATTGTGGGTTTTGTTCATTAAAAGAAGAACCTGCGTCAAGTTTCTTTAGTTCTGATAAAGTATAATCCTCGACACGTCCTGAACCATTTGTAGTGCGATCAACCGTTTCGTCATGCATTGCAACTAAATGACCATCTTTAGTGCGCTGTAAATCAATTTCTATATAGGATGCACCTAATTCGTTATGGCTTTTATCGTAAGAGGCAAAGGTATGTTCAGGTGCATAGCCACTTGCACCACGGTGTGCGATAGTAGTATGACGTTCTCCTGTTAAATTTGTTGTCCATTTCGAATGATTATTTTGACTGTGGTTTTGAGTTGAAGTCGTATTAGATTGGTTTGTCGTCACAGTATTTGAAACGCCGCCACCACTAGCTTCAACTGGAGTATGTATTAAAGTCAGCCCTAAACTAGCTATCGTTAAACTTGAAATGATACCTTTCTTACTTGCTTTCAATAAACTCATCCTTTCACAGTAAAATGTATAATTTAAATCTAGCAAAGCGATTTTATGAAAGAAAGTGAATTTGCAGAAGCTTAAAATAATTATTATATACTTAAAACGCACTCAATATACTTAACAAAAAGGGTCGAAAGTAGGACAAGCATTCTTAATGCATTATTGTCCTACCTTCGACCTAATATAATTAATGATTATTTAATACTTTTTCAGCCACTTTTAGCTGGTGACGTACTGAATCTTGACCTGTTGAACCGTAACTTTTACGACGGTTTAGACAATTTTCGGGTTTTAAGTAATCATAAACATCTGTATCAATATTACTGTTTAATTCTTTGTAACGTTCTAGTGGGACATCTAATAAATAGATGCCTTGTTGAATACATTCAAAGACAATTTTACCAACAATTTCATGTGCTTTTCTGAAAGGAACATCTTTAGCAACTAAATAGTCTGCAAGTTCTGTTGCATTAGAAAAGTCTTGGTGCACGGTTTCATTTAAACGATTTGTATTTACCGTCATGGTATCTAACATGCCTTCAAAGATACGTAGTGATCCTTTAACTGTACGAACGGAATCAAATAATCCTTCTTTATCTTCTTGTAAATCTTTATTGTAGGCTAATGGTAAGCCTTTTAAAGTAACAAGCATACTCATTAAATGACCTGTTGCACGACCTACTTTACCACGAATTAATTCGGCCATATCAGGATTTTTCTTTTGAGGCATAATAGATGACCCCGTAGAAAATGCATCCGATAAGGTAATGAATTTCGCTTCGTCAGTCGACCAAAAAATAATTTCTTCAGCGAAACGAGATAAGTGAATCATTGTTAATGAGATATTATGCAGTGTTTCGATAATATAATCACGATCACTTACAGCATCTAAGCTATTCTCATAGATGTATTCAAATCCTAATAATGCTTGAGTCTCATGTCTGTCGATAGGGTGGGTCGTACCACTCAATGCAGCAGCGCCTAATGGAGAAATGTCGATACGTTTCATACTGTCAGCAAAACGTGAGTAGTCTCGTTCAAGCATCCAGAAATATGTCATTACATGATGTGCAAATGAGATAGGTTGTGCACGTTGTAGGTGCGTATAACCTGGCATGATTGTATCTACATGTGATTGAGCTAGCTTTAAGATTGAAGATTGAAATGAACGTATTAAATCTTGGATGTTTTTGACTTCTTTTTTTACATATAAATGTAAATCAGTAGCAACTTGATCATTTCTACTACGTCCTGTATGCAATTTACCACCGGCATCGCCTATACGCTGGATAAGTTCATGCTCAATATTTAAATGAATATCCTCAAGAGATTTTTTGAAATCTAGTTTATGTTCATGAAAATCTTGTTGAATTTCTTTTAAACCTTTAACAATGGCATCTTTATCTTCAGTAGTAATGATATGTTGATTCGCTAACATTGTAGCGTGGGCGATACTGCCTTGTACATCTTCATCTAACAATGTTTGGTCAAAATCAATGGATGCATTAAATTCATCTACCCAATCTTCAGGTTGTTGTTGAAAACGACCACCCCATGCTTTACTACTCATTACTATAACCTCCATGTAAGTAGGCATTTACTTGAGTAGGTAGACCGTAAATGTCGATAAATCCTACTGCAGCAGATTGATTGAAAGCATCTTCTTTCGTATACGTTGCTAATTTTTCATCATATAACGTATATGGAGATTTTCTACCATTGACAATCGCATTACCTTTGAAAAGTTTAAGTCTAACGTCACCTTCAACATATTTTTGAGTACTATCAATAAATAGTTTCAAACTATCAGTTAATGGTGAGAACCATAAGCCATTATAAGTTTGTTCAGCAAATTGTTTTTCAATGACTGGTTTGAAGTGTGCCACATCTTTAGTAAGTGTTAATGTTTCAAGAGATTTATGTGCTTTTAAGATGACTTCGGCACCAGGTGTTTCATAAATTTCACGAGATTTAATACCTACTAGACGATTTTCAACGTGGTCAATACGACCAATGCCGTGTTTACCTGCTAATTCATTTAAAGTTAAGATTAATTGGTCTAAGTCATAATCTTTATGGTTAAGTTGAACAGGTATTCCATTTTTAAAAGTAAGGATAATTTCGTCCGGTGTGTCTGGTGTATCTTCTAATTCAGCAGTTAAATCATATGCATCTTTAGGCGGTGCAGCATATGGATCTTCTAAAATACCACATTCATTTGCACGGCCCCATAAGTTTTGATCGATTGAGTATGGTGAATCATGATTAATGCCAACTGGAATATTGTGTTTTAGTGCATAATCAATTTCTTCTTCACGACTCCAACCCCATTCTCTAACTGGTGCAAATACTTTAAGGTTAGGGTTTAAAGCTTTAATTGCTACTTCAAAACGAACTTGGTCGTTACCTTTACCAGTACAACCGTGAGCAATACCCACAGAATTTGTTTGTTCAGCGATTTCAACTAATTTTTTAGCGATAAGCGGACGAGACAATGCAGAAACGAGTGGGTAACTATTTTCATACATTAAATTACCTTTAATTGCATAGCTTACAAAATCATCGCTAAATTCTTTTGTAGCATCAATAATATGGCATTCAATTGCACCCATATCTAACGCTTTTGAATGTACTACATCTAAATCTTTGCCTTCGCCGACATCTAAACATACTGCCACGATGTCATAACCTTTATCTATAAGCCATTTTACGGCTACACTTGTATCTAATCCACCTGAATATGCTAATACGATTTTCTCTTTCATGTGCTCACCTCATAATTTTTCTGAAAATTGATATAAATAAATACTAACAGATTATTAATGAAAATAAAACCATTTTTTTACATAAATATACATTTTATTTAAAGCGTATTATCTTTTTGAAACGTTAAAATGCCTATAAAAGTGATGATATCGCATTTATTTATTTCGTTATCATTTATAAATTATTCATTTTTATTTTAGAGAAAATGACTAAAAAATGTCTAATAACGGATAAATATTTGAATAGACAGTCATGTCAATTGAATAGATAACATAAAGTTAGTAGAATTAAAGTAATAAGAAATACAGGAGGCTTTTTAACAATGACTCACATTCAATTAGATTATGGCAAAACTTTAGAATTTTTCGGTCAACACGAACTTGATCAACAAAAAGATATTGTTAAAACAATTCATAAAACCATTCATGAAGGAACTGGTGCTGGAAACGACTTCCTAGGTTGGGTTAATTTACCTGAGGATTATGATAAAAAAGAATTTTCAAGAATTGTTGAAGCATCTAAACGTATTAAAGCAAATTCAGATGTATTAGTTGTTATTGGTATTGGCGGTTCATATTTAGGTGCACGTGCAGCTATAGAAATGTTAACTTCTTCATTCCGTAATAGCACTGAATATCCTGAAATCGTATTTGTAGGTAATCATTTATCTTCAAGTTATACTCACGAATTAATTGAGTACTTATCTGACAAAGACTTCTCAGTAAATGTTATTTCTAAATCAGGAACAACTACTGAACCAGCTGTTGCTTTTAGATTGTTTAAACAATTAGTTGAAGACAAATATGGTAAAGATGAAGCAAAAAAACGTATCTTTGCTACTACAGATAAAGCAAAAGGTGCGTTAAAACAATTAGCTGATAATGAAGGTTATGAAACATTTGTTGTACCTGATGATGTTGGAGGCCGTTATTCTGTATTAACTGCAGTAGGTTTACTACCAATTGCAACTGCAGGTATCAATATTGAATCTATAATGATTGGTGCAAATAAAGCACGTAAAGAATTATCATCAGACAATTTAGATGACAATATCGCTTATCAATATGCGACAATTCGTAACATTCTATATAGTAAAGGCTACACTACTGAAATGTTGATTAACTATGAACCATCAATGCAATATTTTAATGAATGGTGGAAACAATTATACGGTGAGTCAGAAGGTAAAGACTTTAAAGGTATTTATCCATCAAGTGCAAACTATACAACTGACTTACATTCATTAGGTCAATATGTACAAGAAGGTCGTCGTTTCTTATTTGAAACAGTTGTCAAAGTGAATAACCCTAAACATGATATTACAATTGAAGAAGATAGTGATGATTTAGATGGATTAAATTATCTAGCGGGTAAAACAATTGATGAAGTTAATACTAAAGCATTTGAAGGTACTTTATTAGCACATACTGACGGTGGCGTACCTAACGTAGTAGTCAATATACCTAGATTAGATGAAGAAACATTTGGTTATGTTGTATACTTCTTTGAATTAGCTTGTGCGATGAGTGGTTATCAATTAGGTGTAAATCCATTTAATCAACCGGGTGTTGAGGCCTATAAACAAAACATGTTTGCTTTATTAGGTAAACCTGGATATGAAGATAAGAAAAAAGAATTAGAAGATCGTCTATAAATTTAAGTTATCGAAGACATATATAAGAAAGTTAAACTAAATAGATTATTTTAATATGGAGAACAAAGCTTAAGATTCTAAAAACTACGATTTTTAGAGTGAAAGGTTAAGTTCCCATACAAGGGCAGAATGGCGAAATCTTTTTGAATTAAATGGATTTCTATTCTGCTCTTTTATTTAGTTATCTTTATATTGAATCTAAAGGTTGACTAACAACTACAACCTGTGACTGATTTATTAAATTAATGGTAGATTTATATAGTAAACAGTGTAAAATGATTTTTATGATATATTAACTGTTAATCAATAGGGAAGGATTTGATGCGACGGTGTTTCATCAAATTGAACAATGGTTTAATTTACTTCAAGGTTTAGGTTATTTCGCAGGATTTATAATACTATTTTTTAGAGCCGTTGTGCCAGTACTTCCACTGACGTTATACGTTATTTTGAATGTTCATGCATATGGTTTTATTGCCGGTACCATTGTGAGTTGGTTAGGCATTGTAGCGGGAACCTATACTGTATTTTTCTTTTGTCGCAAATTTGTTAACGCTAAGTTTATGCAAAAGATTAGAACAAGAAAGTCTGTTGAAAGATTAATACATTTTATAGATAGACAAGGCTTAGTTCCTATTTTCATATTAATGTGTTTTCCCTTTACGCCTAATACATTGGTTAATTTTGTAGCTAGTTTATCGCACATTAAAGCTAAATATTATTTTATTATTTTGCTTATATCTAAACTTGTTTCAATAACATTTTTAGCAATAATGGGTAGAAGTGTAACAACTATATTCACGCATCCTTTTAGAGCGGTAATCTTAATACTCGTTACGATTGCATTATGGTTTATTGGAAAAAAAGTAGAACATTATTTTATGGGTTCCGAAAAGGAGTGACATATTGCGTAAAATTATAAATTTAGTTGTTGCTATTATTTTAGCTATTGTATTTGTATTATGTATCCAAACATTTATTATTAGAGGCGGTATTGTTAAAAGCAATAGTATGGACCCAATCTTGAATAAAGGCGATCGTGTGATTGTAAATAAGATAAAAATCACCTTTAACATGTTGCAAGATGGAGACATTATTATGTATAGACACAAGAATCAACTATTATTTAGTCGTGTAATTGGTAAGCCAGGCGAATCAATAGAAGTGAGAAATGGTAAATTGTATAGAGACGATAGACAAGTCGACAAAAGTTATGCTAAAAATAGAGATATTAATAATTTTGCTTTAAGAGATATTCATAATTCTGATGGAGATATTATTCCGCCAAACTCATATTTTGTGTTAAATGATAATGGTGATAACAAGCGTGATTCTCGTACATATGGATTAATTAATGATAAGGACATCATTGGAGATGTAAGTTTAAAGTATTATCCATTTAAAGAATTTACCTATCAGTTTAATAAGTAGATGAGGTGTTAATTTTGAAAAAAGAAATAATGGAGTGGATTGTCGCCATAGTGGTAGGTTTATTACTTGTATGGGTAATGGTTAACTTCGTTGCTAAATCATATACGATTAAAGGCGATTCAATGGATCCAACGTTAAAAGATGGCCAACATGTAATGGTTAACATTTTAGGATATAAGGTTGGAGACGTTAAAAAAGGTAATGTTATTGTCTTCCATGCTAATAAATCTGATGACTATGTTAAACGTGTGATTGGGGTTCCTGGAGATAATGTAACTTATAAAAATGATAAGTTATATATCAATGGTAAAAGAGTGAAAGAACCTTATCTAGATTATAATGAAAAACGCAAACAAGGCGAATATATAACTGGGTCATTCGAAACGAAAGACTTAATAAATGCAAATCCAAATTCAAATGTAATTCCTAAAGATAAATATTTAGTGCTTGGAGATAACCGTGAAGTAAGTAAAGATAGTCGTGCATTTGGATTAATAGATAAGAATCAAATTGTAGGTAAAGTGTCGTTCAGATTCTGGCCATTTAATGAGTTTAAATTTAATTTTAATCCAGATCGGTAATTAAGTCGTATTAAATCTTATGAAACAAGCGCTTTAAGATTGGCTTTGAAAATTCTAATGAGAGTTTTCAGCCAATCTTTTTTAATACATAAAAAGGACATGATAAAACATTTTTAAGAACGTATGTTCTATGTTAAAATAAAGACAAAGGAGTGTGGGGGACATATGGAATTAAGCACATACCTCGGTAGAGCAGGAACTGGTAAATCTTATCATATGATTAATAATATTAAGCAACAAATGAAAGATGATCCTCTTGGTGACCCAATTATTTTGATAGCACCAACACAGAGTACTTTTCAACTTGAACAAGCATTTGTGAATGATAAAGATTTGAATGGGAGTTTGAGAACGGAGGTACTTCACTTCGAACGTTTGAGTTATAGAATCTTTCAAGAAGTTGGAGGACTTACCGAAGAACGCTTAACGCAAGCAGCTACAGAAATGATGATATATAATTTAGTGCAACAGCATAAATCTGAATTGAAATTATATCAATCACAAGTCAATTATTATGGCTTTAGCGAGAAATTAAGTGAGCAAATTCAAGACTTTAAAAAATATTCTGTAACCCCTGAACATTTGCAGTCATTTTTACAAGATAATGACGTGAAAACAAGAACAAGACATAAGTTAGAAGATATTTCATTAATATATAAATATTTTGAAGAACGTATAAATGGTGAGTTTATCACTTCAGAAGATAGTTTAAATCACTTTGTCGATGTTCTACATCAATCAGAGTGGATTAAAAATGCTGAAATATACATAGATGGATTCCATAACTTTTCTACATTGGAATATCAAATTATTAAAGCGTTAGTTCAAAATGCTAAAAAAGTTACTGTACTTCTAACTACTGACGGAGATGAAGAACCATTTAGTTTATTCAGAAAGCCTTCAGAAGTACTTACGCATTTGAAAGAAATCGCTAATGAATTAAATATAGAATTAAAGCAACATTACTTTAAAAAGCAGTATCGTTTTAATAATCAAGACCTAATACAATTGGAACAACAATTTGATGCATTACAAGTCAATCCAATATCTTATCAGGGTAATATAAATATTTTAGAGTCTTCAAGCATACGCGAAGAGGTCAATGAAGTAGCACGCCGGATTATTAAAGATACTCGTGATAAACAATATAGATATCAAGATATTGCGATTTTGTATCGTGATGAATCATACGCATATTTGTTTGATTCTGTTCTCCCACAATATGATATTCCCTTTAATATTGATACTAAAAGGTCTATGACACACCATCCAATTATGGAAATGGTGCGTTCACTCCTTGAAGTTATTCAAACAAATTGGAATATTAGTCCAATGATGCGTTTAATTAAAACGAATATTTTAAGCGACCATTTTAAAGATAGTGACTACCTAATTAACTTATTAGAGAACTTCGTAGTAGAACGGGGCATATATGGCAAACGTTGGCTTGATGAGAAATTGTTTAGTGTGGACAATTTTACGAAAATGGGACGCAAAGAACATAAGTTGACTGCTGAAGAAAGGGAAGATTTTGAACAAGTTGTCAATTTAAAAAACGATATTATTGATAAAATATTAACATTTGAAAAAGCTATGAATGAAGCGGAGAATGTAAGAGGTTTTGCGACGGCATTCTACGAAACAATGGAATCTTTTGATTTACCAAAATATTTAATGACACACCGTGATCAATTGGATGCTGATGGATATCATGAAGAAGCTGAAGAAGTTGATCAAATTTGGAATGGACTTATTCAAATTTTAGATGATTTGGTTACTGTATTTGATAACGAAGAGATGACGCTAAATCGATTTTTAGAAGTGTTTGATATTGGTTTGGAACAATTAGAGTTTGTTATGATTCCTCAAACCCTTGACCAAGTGAGTATAGGGACAATGGACTTAGCAAAGGTAGATAATAAAAAACATATTTATATGGTTGGTATGAATGATGGAACGATGCCTCAACCCATTTCTTCATCAAGTTTAATTACCGATGAAGAAAAGAAAGTATTTGAGCAACAAGCACAAGTTGAGTTAAGCCCAACGTCTGATATTTTACAAATGGATGAGGCATTTGTATGTTATATAGCTATGACGCGAGGTAGTGAACAGGTAACATTCTCATACAGTCTTATGGGATCCCAAGGTGAAGATAAAGAAAAAAGTCCATTTTTAAATCAAATTCAAGCATTGTTTAATGGACTAGATGTAACAAATATTCACTATATTCATAATGCACAACCATTATCGTTAATGGAACATCCACATCAAACGAAAGTGGTCCTATTCGAATCTTTAAAAAGTTGGTTAGAGTCAGAAATGGTTGCAGATACTTGGGTAGATGCCTATCAAGTAATACGAGATAATGACAAACTTAATAATGGACTAAATTACTTATTAACCGCACTTACGTATGACAATGAGACAGTACAATTAGACGAGCAATTGGCAACATCATTATACGGATCAACTATCAATGCGAGTGTATCTCGTTTTGAAGGATACAATGATTGTCCATTTAAACACTATGCAAACCATGGACTAAGATTAAACGAAAGAACAAAATACAAACTTGAGAATTTTGATTTAGGAAATATATTCCATACTGCGTTGAAGTACATTTCCGACAAAATTGAGGGCGATTTCAAAAATCTTGATAATAAAAAGATTCATGCCCTAACAGTTGAAGCTTTAGAAAATGTGCTACCTCAAGTTCAATTCAATTTAATGGATTCAAATGCATATTATCGCTACGTTTCAAAACGTATTGGTGTCATTGTTGAAAGTACATTGAAAGCATTACGCTATCAAAATAAAAACACTAAATTCAGACCACAACGTTTTGAAGCTGGATTTAGAAAATCACCAAAAAATAATGAGGAACTTATTGCACAACCTTTAATTACGAAACAAGGTATTCCAGTTAATATACGAGGTCAAATTGATCGCATTGATGCCTATACTAAAAATGATACAAGCTATATCAATATCATCGACTATAAGTCATCTGATCCTAGTGCGAAATTAAATTTAAAAAAAGTTTATTATGGTAAGCAAATGCAAATGATGACGTACATGGATGTTGCGTTACAAAATGCTAAACGACTAGGTTTAACAAATGATATAAAGCCTGGTGGTTTGTTGTACTTCCATGTTCATGATGAACGTCTTAGTTTTAAAAATTGGGGAGAAATGGAAGACGACGCTTTAGAGCAAGATCAACTTGAACAAGCATTTCTAAAAGAATATCGATTACGTGGATTAGTGAATAGTGATATGGATGTTGTAGAAGCATTAGATATTCGTTTAGATGACATTGGTAACTCTGACATTGTACCTGTTAGCCTTAAAAAGGATGGAAGTATAGGTAGCAGAGGAAGTAGTGTGGCTGATGAAACGACGATTCATAAATTTATTAAACACAATAAGAATAATTTTATTGAAACTGCTACAAAAATTATGGATGGACATACAGAAGTTGCACCACTTAAATTTGATGATCAATTACCATGTCAATTTTGTAATTTCCAATCAGTGTGCCACGTAGATACTATTATTGATAGTAAGCATTATCGTCATGTAGATGAAACGATTGATCCTCTAAAAGCAATTCAGGATGTGGAGTTAGAAAGTGGTGATAAAAATGAATAAGATACCAATTAAACCAGAGAATGCGCAATGGACAGATGCGCAATGGAGAAGCATCTATGCTAATGGACAAGATATTTTAGTAGCTGCGGCAGCAGGTTCAGGTAAAACTGCTGTTTTAGTAGAGAGAATTATTCAAAAAATTATTAGAGATGAGATAGATGTTGATAAGTTACTTGTTGCGACGTTCACGAATTTAAGTGCTCGAGAAATGAAGCACCGTGTCGAGCAACGTATTCAACAAGCATCTATTGAAAATCCCAGAAATGAACATTTAAAGAATCAACGAATCAAAATTCACCAAGCTCAAATCTCAACTTTACATAGTTTTTGTTTGAAAATTATTCAACAAAACTACGATGTGATTGATTTAGATCCTAATTTTCGTACAATTAGCGATGTAGAAAATGTACTATTGCTTGAACAATCCATTGATGAAGTATTAGAACAACATTATGAATCACCAGATATCGAGTTTCTTACATTGGTTGAACAATTATCTAGTGATCGAAATGATGAAAGTTTTAGAGAAATTCTTAAACGATTTTATAATTTCAGTATAGCTAATCCGTCACCATTTCAGTGGTTAGATTCATTAGTGGAAACCTATAAGGATGAAAATAAACATGAAGTATATCTAAAAGAATTAGAAAGATTAGCGAAAATATTTATTAAAGCAGCTTATCATAATTTATTAGAAGCATATAATAGCTTTTCGAATTGCATAGAAGTTGAAAAACATTTAGATGTAATTAAGTTAGAGAGAACAAAATGTGAAAAAATGATTGAAGGAAATGTGATCAATTACAATGAAATCATCAATTATACTTCTGAAAAACTTCCGACAATCACAAAAAAATTAAAAGAAACGAATGAAGATGCAAACATTGATTCTCAAATTTTAATTAATGCAAAAGCTTTTTATGATGAATATAAAAAAATCTTATTAGACGTTAAGAATAAATACTTAATGCGTTCTTTTGATGATTTAAAAGCGGATATGACACATTTAGCACCTAGAATTAAATATTTAGTTCAAATTGTGAAAGATATTATTAATGATTTTGCAGAGAAGAAACGTAGTCGAAATGTGCTTGACTTTGCTGATTATGAGCACTTTGCATTACAAATCTTAACTGATCAAGAAGGAAATGCGTCTCCTATAGCTAAAGAATATCGCTCACTGTTTGAGGAGATTTTAGTAGACGAATATCAAGATACCAATCAAGTACAAGAAGCAATCATATCTAAAATTAAACGCGGCGACGAATCTGATGGTAATTTATTCATGGTAGGAGACGTTAAGCAATCTATCTACAAATTTAGACAAGCTGATCCTACATTGTTTATGGATAAATATCACAGATTTACAAAAGATGGTAATGGAACTGGTTTGCGTATCGATTTATCTAAAAATTTCCGTTCACGTAAGGAAGTTCTCTCTACAACGAATTATTTGTTTGATCATATGATGGATGAAGAGGTAGGAGAGATTAATTACGATACTGATGCAAGACTTTATTTCGGTGCTACTAAATATTCCGATAAATCTATGCCTCTTGAATTACATGCACTCGTCCAAGATAAAAGTAGCGACAATGATTTAGAAAAGCAAGAACAAGAAGCACGTTATATTGCTGAGCAAGTGAAGTACATCATTAAAAATAAACAAGTTTATGATATAAAAACTGAAACATATAGACAAGCCACTTTTAAAGATATCGTTATATTAGAAAGAGGCTTAAAAAATGCACGTAATTTGCAACAAGTGTTCAAAGATTGTAATATTCCATTCCATGTAAATAGTAAGGAAGGATATTTTGAACAAACCGAAGTTCGATTAGTACTATCATTTTTAAGAACTATTGATAATCCATTACAAGATATTTATTTAGTTGGTTTGATGCGTTCCGTAATTTATCAATTTACAGAAGATGAATTAGCACATATTCGTGTTTTAAGCTCTAATGATGATTACTTCTATCAATCTATAACGCATTATATGCAACATAAAGAAGCTAATTCAGACTTAGTTGAGAAATTACAACAGTTTATTGACGATATTTTAATGTATCAAGAATATAGTCAATCACATCCAGTCTATCAGTTAATCGATCAGTTTTATAATGACCATTATGTTATTCAGTATTTCAGTGGACTTATCGGAGGTAAAGGACGTCGTGCAAATCTTTATGGATTGTTTAATAAAGCCGTAGAATTTGAAAATTCTAGTTTCAGAGGTCTTTATCAATTTATTAGATTTATTGATGAGTTAATTGAACGTAATAAAGATTTTGGTGAAGAAAATGTGATAGGCCCTAATGACAATGTTGTACGTATGATGACCGTTCATAGTAGTAAAGGTTTAGAGTTTCCTTATGTCATTTATTCTGGTCTTTCTAAGAACTTTAATAAAGGAGATATACGTAAATCATTGATCTTAAACCAAAAATATGGTTTAGGAATTGATTATTATGATTTAGAACAAAATGTGACGTATCCGTCGTTATCATCAGTTGTCATTAAATCAATTACTGAAAAAGAACTGATTTCGGAAGAGATGCGTTTAATGTATGTTGCTTTAACACGAGCGAAAGAACAACTCATCCTTATCGGTACTATCGATAAAGAAGATGTTATAGAAAAACTTGAACATTTACCAATTTCTAATGACAAAATAGCATTGCATAAGCGACTATCAGCTGAACGGCCGTTTGATTTAATATTCGCTATTTTAGCAAAATATCAATCAGCTTCTTTGCTGCCTGAATATCAATTCGAACGATCTATCGATAATTTAGATGAAAGTTTACGCCCTTCGGTAAATATTAAAGTTATTCATTTTGGGGAACTTTCATTTGAAAATGATGAATCAGACCAAGAACAACGTACAATCGATGATCTTGAGACTGAAGGGTCACATGATGATACGTTAAAACAACAAATTAATTATCAATTATCATTTAGATATCCATATTTAAAAGATACAGAAAAACCTTCAAAACAATCAGTTTCTGAACTCAAACGCCAGTTAGAAACTCAAGAAAATGGTACTAGCTATGAAAGGGTAAGACAGTATCGTATAGGTGTATCTACTTATGAGAGACCTAAGTTTTTACGTGAAAATAAAAAACGAAAAGCAAATGAAATAGGTACATTAATGCATACCGTCATGCAACATTTACCTTTTAGAGAAGAACGTCTTACTGAAACGGAATTAAATGATTATATAGATACATTAATTAAAGAACGTCTTATTGAAAAAGATGCTAAAAAAGATATTCAATTCAAAGAAGTTATTCAATTTGTTCGTAGTGATTTATATATGGAAATTGCAAAAGCTGATAAAGTATTCCGTGAATTACCTTTTGTAGTGAATCAAGCACGTGTAGACGAAATGCCTGAAGAAGATGAAGATGTATCAATTATTCAAGGTATGATTGACTTAATCTTCCTAAAGGATGGTCAATACTACTTTGTGGATTATAAAACGGATGCATTTAATAGACGTAGAGGTATGACTGACGAAGAAATAGGTATACAACTTCGGGATAAGTATAAAATCCAAATGACATATTATAAAAACACTTTAGAAACGATATTAAATACCAAAGTATATGGCTATCTTTATTTCTTCCAATTTGGTCAAATGAGTATTGAGGATAATGAGGTTTAGTTAACATATTTTCAAAAAAAGAATAAAATATACTAAATTTCTAAAATTTCAGACAGATATATTTGTGGTTTAATTATAATTAAAGTTATAATATGAATTAAGATATAGATGAGGAGTTGATACTGAATGAAATTCTTATCATTCAAATATAATGACGCTGAATCTTACGGCGTTAAAGTTAAGCGTGAAGACGCAGTTTGGGATTTAAAACTAGTTTTTGCTGATTTCGGTGAAGGAGACTTCCATCCAAAAACATTATTAGAAGGTTTACAACAAAACCAAACATTAGATTTCCAAGAACAAGTACGTAAAGCAGTTGTAGCCGCTGAAGATAGTGGTAAAGCAGATGATTATAAAATTGCATTTAATGATATCGAATTCTTACCACCAGTTACACCACCAAATAATGTTATCGCATTTGGTCGTAACTACCAAGATCATGCAAGTGAATTGAATCATGAAGTACAACGCTTATATGTATTTACTAAAGCGGCTTCATCTTTAACTGGTGATGAAGCAACAATTCCAAATCATAAAGATATCACGGACCAATTAGATTACGAAGGTGAACTTGGTATTGTAATTGGTAAATCTGGAGAAAAAATTCCAAAAGCTTTAGCATTAGACTATATTTACGGTTATACAATTATCAATGATATTACTGACCGTACTGCTCAAAATGCACAAGACCAAGCATTTTTATCTAAAAGTTTAACTGGTGGTTGCCCAATGGGACCATATATTGTGACTAAAGATGAGTTACCAATGCCGGAAAACGTAAATATCGTTACTAAAGTGAATAATGAAATTCGTCAAGATGGTAATACTAGCCAAATGATTACTAAAATTGATGATTTAATCGAAGAAATTTCTAAGTATGTAGCATTACATCCTGGTGATATTATTGCTACAGGTACACCAGCTGGTGTAGGTGCTGGTTTAGAACCACCTCAATTTTTACAACCTGGTGATGAAGTTAAAGTTACGATTGATAACATTGGTACATTAACAACATACATTGCCAAAGATAGTGAATAGTTTATTTTTATATAGATTATTAAAAGGTCGTCATAAAATGGCGACCTTTCTTTATGCCAAAATTCTCTCATACATACGTGATAACTATTTATGTGTTATGATGTTTAAGTGAAAAAGGAATAATAAGTATTGGGGGGATTTAGCTTTGTTACATATGCATATAGCAAGCTGGACATTAGCTATTATTTTATATGTAATCGCATTTTTACATATATCTAAATCGCAAGGACCTACACCTATGTTTAAACCACTACAAATGGCATTGAGAGTCTTTATGTTGCTTACATTATTTTCAGGATTTTGGATTTTAATTCAAGAGTTTATTGCAGCAAGTCATGGTGGTGGCGGTAACCATATGTTATTAACACTGAAAATGCTTTGTGGCATTGGTGTGATTGCGTTAATGGAAGTGTCTATCGCTAAAAGAAAGAAACACGAGGCAAGTCATGGATTATTTTGGGCAACCATTGTGTTAATCATTATCACAATGACGCTAGGTGTTATTTTACCTTGGGGTCCAATAAGTCATATGTTCGGCATTAGCTAATTTTTAATAAAAATCTATTAGCTACAAAAAGAACGTTTGCGAAACAAAAATTATATTATAAGGCTACTTAGCAAATTTGCAGTAGCTGACTGAGTTGAGAAGGCGCTTATATGAAGTTTTTCTCAACTCTAGTCGCCCTATGGGAGTGGACGAGGCCTCAGCAAAGAGAATTTCACAAAGAAATTCTAGTCCACTCCCTTTTTTTAAACTTTATTTTAAATATCTCGTGATTTATAGCCAATCATGTTAATTAAATCTTTTGGATGGCTATATGGTGGGGCATAAGCAACTTCAAATTCAGTGAGTGCATCAACTGTTAAACCTGTCATCATCGCCATTGAAAGGACATCTATACGCTTGTCTACACCTTGTTTCCCTACTGCAGCAGCACGTAAAAGTTGACGATTATGTTTATCAAAATATACGCGTAGATGAATATCTGTATTTCCTGGGTAATAACCTGCATGCGTACCACCAGTGATTTCAACCATTTCATAATCAAATTTTACTAATTCCTCAGGTTTGATGCCTACACTCGCAAAAGTATAGTCAAAGAATTTAACGATATTTGATCCTAAATATCCTTTGAAAGTAATCTTTGGATTACCAGCAAGTTGTTCGGCAATAATACTAGCGCCTCGATGTGCACCCCAAGCAAGTGGGACATTAGCTGATAAGTTAACGTGACGATAAAATGATGTGATAACATCTCCTAATGCGTATATATTTGGAATATTTGTTTCAAATTTATCGTTAACAACAATAAATCCTTTATCATCTAAATTAATATTAGATGATTCAATAAATTTCGAATTAGGATATGTACCTACACCTTCTATAATTAAGTCGAAGTCTTCTTGAACACCTGATTTAAAAGTAACTTGATGATCTCTAATGTCAGTGATTTCTTCATTCAATCTGTAAGGAATATTGTGACGATTTAATTCATCAAAAATAGCTTGATTCATATCTTGATCCATCAATTTATTAACTTTTTCAGAACGATGAATGAGAGTGACATCTAAACCACGCGCGTGTAAATTTTCTAACACTTCTAAAGAAATATAACCTGCACCAACTACTAAAGCTTTCTTAACATGATGTTTATCGATAAATTGATCAATTGCATCAGTATCCTCCATATTACGTAATGTAAAGATAAAGTCGCTATCAAAACCTAGTGAATTTGCACTTGCACCTGGACTTAAAATAAGTTTGTCATAGTGTGTTTCAAATTTCTCGCCATTCTCTCTATTCAATACTGTTACGGTTTGTGATTGATCATTGATTGCGATCACTTCATGATATGTTTTTACAGTTATATTTTTCTTTTCTTTAAACACAGAAGGGGTTAAAGGTAAGACATCTTTGCGCTCATTTACAACATTGCCTATATAGTAAGGTAAGCCACAATTGGCGAAACTCATATCGCGGTCCTTTTCAAAAATAGTTATCTCACTGTCTTTATCTAGACGGCGTATTTGACTAGCACACGTCGCGCCACCAGCAACAGCTCCCACTACAATTATCTTGTACATCATACATTCCTCCATAAATAAGTATTAAAAAAGTGAGACAGTATGATACTCAACATGATTGTCTCACTTTGCAAATTGGTTTAACCCTTATAAGGTATATTTAATTTAAAGAAATCATTAAGGTAGCGACCAATGCCATCTTCATTGTTTGAATAGGTAACATGGTTAGCTATATGTTTTAATTCATCAAGACCGTTATCCATAGCTATGCCATACTTTGCATATTTAATCATTTCAATATCATTATCTTCATCACCGAAAGCGATAATCTGAGATGGTTCTATATCCAAATAATTTTTTACGTAGTCAATACCTCTAGCTTTACTAATTCCTCGCTTAACAATTTCTATAACAGGGAATGGCGCACCCCAACGACGGTGTTCAATATTTTCCGCATAGAAGCGTGTTAACATTTGTTTAATACGAGGAATATTAACTTCTTCAGCTTCAACAAGGATTGAAGTAGGTGCTTCGTCTAATCCTTCTAATAAATTACCTGTTTCAATTTTAGGATTTCCCATTGAAAATCCCTCGAATAAACGTGGGTCATGATTATTAATAAAAACATGATCACGAACTTCAGCAATAATATTTGTAACATTTGCTTTTTGAAGCGTTTCAATCATATTTTTAGCTAAATCAACATCTAATACTTCGTGTATCGTTTCAAAATCATCTGATTTAGGATGATGAACATAGGCACCATTAAAATTTACGATTGGTGTATCCATGTTCAATTCATGATAATAAATTTGACTTGCACGATATGGACGTCCAGTCGCAATCATAATGAGATGGCCTTGTTTTTTTAAAGTTGTTAATACTTGTTTTGTGTAATCACTAATTTCTTTATTATCATTTAATAATGTGCCATCTAGGTCTAAACAAATTAAATAAGGTTTCATATATTTCTCCTTAGTTGCATTTCAATAGAATAATATACTGATTAATGAATTGTAATAAATTATCCACTATTACAACAGAATACTTTAATAAAATCAATGTTCATTTTAATATATGCATTAAAAATTTAGTCATAACAAGTTCATAACTCGTTTAGTAGTATCATAGCATTTTATTGGCGTTTTGTCGGATATTTGATATATTAGGGTAAAGATAAATATTGAGAGGTGATACTAATGGAAGAAGCATTAAAAGACAGTATCCTAGGTGCACTTGAAATGGTTATTGACCCTGAATTAGGAATTGATATTGTTAATTTAGGTTTAGTATATAAAGTGAATGTAGATGATGATGGTTTATGTACAGTTGAAATGACATTAACATCAATGGGTTGTCCGCTTGGACCACAAATCATTGAACAAATTAAAACAGTATTAGCTGAAATTCCTGAAATTCAAGATACAGAAGTTAATATTGTTTGGAACCCACCTTGGAATAAAGATATGATGTCTAGATACGCTAAGATTGCTTTAGGCGTAGGCTAATAAATTTGGTGTGGATAAAGCAATAGTACACGAATTCGATGTACTATTGTTTTTTATTTTTTCTCAAAAAAAGTGGATTACAATATAAAAAATAAACCTATAAGCATATAGTGACAAAGTCGTATTTAGACATGACATAATTGTAATATAAATTGAATTTATTTAAGCGTTATACTACAATACATAAGAATTACATTATAATAGTATATAAATCATAACTATATTTATGAATTTCTTAATAGAAACGTACTAAATTGTATAAAATAATATTATATTTTAAGCTCAGACATCAAAGTATAAAACGCGACATACTCATATATAGTTAATTTTTAATAAGATTATTAAGTAAAGCATCATCGCTTGTGTAATTGATAATCGACTTATTGTTTTATCCTGATTTTCAGTGCTTTAATATTTAATGAATTTATTTGAAATTTATTATTTAATAGGGAAAGAATGTGAACAATGAAACAAGAATTTGAAAATGGTAAGCCTCGTAAGACCAAAATGCGCTATATGCCTGGTTTAGATGGTTTAAGAGCAATTGCTGTGTTAGGTATTATTATTTACCATCTTAATAGAAAATGGCTTACAGGTGGATTTATAGGTGTAGATACGTTCTTCGTCATTTCGGGATACTTAATTACAAGTTTACTTATAAAAGAATATGAAGAAAAAGGGATTATTAATCTAAGACAATTTTGGACACGACGTATAAAGCGATTGCTACCAGCAGTTATAGCACTGTTAATTGTAGTTGGCATCGCCACATTAATATTCGAACCACAAGAAATTGTACGGGTAAAGCATGACATCATAGCAGCGTTATTTTATGTCTCTAACTGGTGGTACATTGCAAAAGATGTAAACTATTTTGAGCAATTTTCATTTATGCCTCTTAAACATTTATGGTCATTGGCAATCGAAGAACAATTTTATTTATTTTTCCCATTTGTGTTAGTAATGTTGTTATTAACTATCAAAAAATATCGAAATGTTACATTGATATTATGGATTATTTCGCTTATTTCATTATTAGCGATGGTTGTTATCTCTCAACCTAATGTAGGTTATTCACGTGTATATTTCGGTACAGATACGCGTTTACAAACATTATTATTAGGTGCGATTTTAGCGTTTATATGGCCGCCGTTTAAATTAAAAGCCAATCCACCGGTGTTATTGCAACGCGCGATTGATGGTGTAGGTATAATTGGATTAATTATTTTAATCATATTATTCTTTACCGTTACTGACAGTAGTGGATGGATATATAATGGTGGTTTCTACCTTATTTCTGGTATGACATTATTTGTTATCGCAAGCGTTGTACATCCCTCAAGTATATTGTCTAAGATACTTGGGCATCGCGTATTCGTTTATATAGGTAAACGTTCATATAGTTTATATTTATGGCATTTTGCAGTTATTAGTTTTGTACATGCACATTATATAGATGGTCAAATTCCAGTTTATGTATATATATTAGATCTTATACTTACAGTACTCTTCGCGGAATTATCTTATCGTTATATTGAAACGCCATTTAGACATGAAGGATTTAAGGCTTTCTCATTTAATCGCTTGAGACGACCTAAGTTCATTAGAACCATTGTAACAATTGTTGCTGTTATCCCATTATTGTTAATTTTTGCAGGTGCGTTTGACCGTTTTGGAAAAGATAACATCTCTAACAAAGCAAATTCATTCAATACAAACGATGTTGATAAATACTTAGTAAGAATGATGCCAGGAGAAAATATTAAACTTGATGGATCAACAAGCAACAGTAAACAAAAAGATCAAGTTTACACAAACATTAGCCCGTTATTAATCGGGGACTCAGTAATGGTAGATATAGGTGAAAACTTTAAATCTCAAGTACCTAAGGCGACAATTGATGGTAAGGTAGGTAGACATTTACAAGAAGCACTATCCATTGCTGGTAATTATTCCAACTATAATAAACCTTCTGATCAAGTCGTCTTAGAGCTAGGTACAAATGGAGATTTCTCTGAAGATGAGTTAAACCAATTGATAAGTAAATTTGGGAAAGCGCATATTTATCTCGTTAATACGCGCGTGCCACGTGATTGGCAAGATAATGTAAATAAACAATTAGCGAATGCAGCTAATAAACATAAGAACGTTACACTTGTAGATTGGTATAAACGTTCTGCAGGTCATTCAGAATACTTTGCTTCAGATGGTGTACATTTAGAAAATAGTGGTGTAAAAGCACTATCTGATGAAATTCTTAAAGCAATTAAGAAAAATACAAAGAATAATTAACTTAAGAGCCTGAGACATAAATAATATGATGATGCTATTTTGCAAATTCGCAGTAGCTGACTGAACTGAAAATGCGCTTAAATCAAGCTTTTTCCAGTTCTAGTCATCCTTGCGGGCGGGGCCCCAACAAAGAGAATTTCACTAAGAAATTCTACAAGCAAAGCAAGTTGGGAGTCGGGGCCCCAGCAAAGAGAATTTCATCAAGAAATTCTACAAGCAAAGCAAGCTGGGAGTGGACGACGAATTTAAAAAGAATTCTGTCCCACTCCCGTTTTCTATATTTTCAAATAAAGTTTGACTATTGTTTGATGTTTAGTTTCGGTTCATACGTGATAAACTTAATACTGAAAATAGTTGTTGAAAACGTGTCAAATCAGCTACACTACTTATTTTCATAAAAAGAAAAAAGTTGAGTGTAAATGTTGCATAATCATCCGAGAGGGTCTATAATGTAATTAAGGTCAAAGAAAGTCAAAGTCAAAAAACTACAAAAAAGTACTTGGCCTTGCTCTTATCAAATATATAGGGGTGAAAAATTTGGACATTAATCAAATGACATATGCAATTCAAGGTGCATTACAAAAAGCCGTTGAATTGAGTAAAGAAAACGAATTACAAAACATTGAAATTGAAGCTATATTAAAAGGAACTTTAGAAGAAACAGATAGTTTATTTAAAAGTATATTAGAACGTGCAAATATAGATGTTGATGAATTAAATCAAGCTTATACTCATAAATTGCAACATTATCCGTCAGTACAAGGAGATAATATTCAATACGGACAATATATCGGTTCAAAAGCAAATGAATTATTAAATAAAGCTGAATCATATATGAAAGAATACGAAGATGACTATATCTCAATGGAACACGTCCTTCGTGCTGCGATGGATATCGATGATACTACGAAACAATTTGTAGGTAATAAAGAAGAAGTGGTAAAAGAAATTATTACTAAAGTTAGAGGGGGAAATCATGTGACTTCACAAAATCCAGAAGTAAATTATGAAGCTTTAGAGAAATATGGTCGTGACTTAGTAGAAGAAGTACGCCAAGGTAAAATGGACCCTGTTATTGGTAGAGATGAAGAAATTCGTAATACAATTCGAATCTTAAGCCGTAAAACAAAAAATAACCCTGTATTAATTGGTGAACCAGGTGTAGGTAAAACTGCGATTGTCGAAGGTTTAGCGCAACGTATTGTACGTAAAGACGTACCTGAATCTTTATTAGATAAAACAATCTTTGAATTAGACTTAAGTGCCTTAGTTGCTGGTGCGAAATTCAGAGGTGAATTCGAAGAACGTCTTAAAGCAGTGCTTAAAGAAGTAAAAGAATCTGATGGACGTATTATCTTATTCATCGATGAAATCCACATGTTAGTTGGCGCTGGTAAAACAGACGGCGCAATGGATGCCGGCAATATGTTGAAACCAATGTTAGCACGAGGTGAATTACATTGTATCGGTGCTACTACTTTAAATGAATACAGAGAATATATTGAAAAAGACTCTGCATTAGAACGTCGTTTCCAAAAAGTAGGCGTTAGCGAACCAGACGTTGAAGATACTATTTCAATCTTACGTGGTTTAAAAGAACGTTACGAAGTGTATCATGGTGTACGCATTCAAGACCGTGCATTAGTAGCAGCAGCTGAATTATCAGATCGTTATATTACTGATAGATTCTTACCTGATAAAGCCATCGACTTAGTCGACCAAGCTTGTGCCACAATTCGTACTGAAATGGGTTCTAACCCGACTGAATTAGACCAAGTTAACCGTCGTGTAATGCAATTAGAGATTGAAGAAAGTGCATTGAAAAATGAATCTGACAACGCTAGTAAACATCGTTTAGAAGAGTTACAAGAAGAACTTTCAAATGAAAAAGAAAAACAAGCATCATTACAATCTCGTGTTGAACAAGAAAAAGAAAAAATCGCGAAAGTACAAGAAAAACGTGCTGAATTAGACCGCAGTCGTCAAGCTTTAGAAGATGCACAAACTAAAGGTGATCTTGAAAAAGCAGCTGAATTACAATACGGTACAATCCCTCAATTAGAAAAAGAATTAAAAGCATTTGAAGAAGCATATCAAGACGAACAAGGCGACAGTGAGCGTATGATTCGTGAAGTCGTTTCTGACGAAGAAATTGGCGACATTGTGAGTCAATGGACTGGTATTCCAGTTTCTAAATTAGTTGAAACTGAAAGAGAAAAATTATTAAGTTTAAGTGATATTTTACATGAACGTGTTGTAGGTCAAGATAAAGCGGTAGATTTAGTATCTGACGCGGTAGTTAGAGCACGTGCAGGTATCAAAGACCCTAATAGACCAATTGGTAGTTATTCTTAGGACCAACTGGTGTAGGTAAAACTGAATTAGCTAAATCATTAGCTGCATCATTATTCGATTCTGAAAAACATATGATCAGAATTGATATGAGTGAATATATGGAGAAACACTCTGTGTCTAGATTAATTGGTGCCCCTCCAGGCTATGTCGGCCATGATGAAGGTGGTCAATTAACTGAAGCGGTTAGACGTAATCCTTATTCAGTTATTCTCTTAGATGAAGTTGAAAAAGCACATAGTGATGTATTCAACGTGTTACTTCAAATCTTAGACGAAGGTCGTTTAACTGATTCTAAAGGACGTAGCGTTGATTTTAAAAACACTATTATTATCATGACAAGTAATATCGGTTCACAAGTATTGCTTGAAAATGTTAAAGATACTGGTGAAATAACTGAAGACACTGAAAAAGCTGTTATGGATAGCTTACATGCATTCTTTAAACCAGAAATCTTAAACCGTATGGATGATATTGTATTATTCAAACCATTGTCTGTTAATGATATGAGTATGATTGTTGATAAAATCTTAACTCAATTAAATATTCGTTTAATGGATCAACGTATTTCTATTGAAGTTTCTGATGACGCGAAAAAATGGTTAGGCGAAGAAGCGTACGAACCACAATTTGGTGCAAGACCATTGAAACGTTTTGTACAACGTCAAATTGAAACACCATTAGCACGTATGATGATTAAAGAAAGTATGCCAGAGGGTACAGTTGTGAATGTTGATTTAGATGACAATCACGAATTAACTTTCGATGTACAAAAACCTGAAAATGAATAATGAATGATTAGGGGAAACCTAGAGAGTGTGATGCGCACTTTCTAGGTTTTTTGTTTTTTTATGGAAATTTAGCGTATTTCTGAATATTGTTGGGTTCGCTTGCCCTAGGCATAGCTTAAGCCAATGGTTAGAAATGATAAGCAATTCATCACTTTATAAGCCTTTTTCAAAGTCTTGTAGGTTGTAATGAATTGCTTTTTTATTGGCGTCTTGTCTTAAGCTAATGCTATTCCTAAAGGCGTCTCACCCACATTATTTGAGATACAGATATGTAAGATAATGAAGTATATATTTAAGTAAGTGCATTTTGTATATTAATATTAAACAAAAAGGAAGGGATAATTGAAAATGAACTCCATAAAAACGTTTAAAGATGGTAATAGCCAAGTAATTAGTTTAAATAAAGCAGATTTGAAGATTAGCGATGAGTCAGATGTATATGTCACAAACGATGGAAAATTGTATTTTCTAAAAAGGAATCATCAATAAAAGAACAAATTCATAATTATTATAAAAATGGCAGCATATATAGTGATGAGGAAATAGATTATGGTCAAGACGTAGGTAAAGAAAAGTGGTAAGTCAGTTTGACATAATAAAAAGGATTTAATTCTTGTAAATGAATTGAGAAAGAAAGTATAGACTTGTTTAGTTATTAGTAATAATTATGTTATTCAAAATAATGGAATAATTTAAATAATGTTTATTTCAAGTAGAAAGAAACATTATTCTTCAGATATAGAAGTAAAAACTAAATTAAGAAATATATAGTTTAATTAATATGGTATTAATTTGGTGCTTATATTATCAATATAGAATATATAGAGCCGCTGGTCATTTGAATAAGATTTTGAGTAATAACATTTTAGAAACAATTTAAGTGCATATAGGCTCTATTTGAGGCACAAATGAATATCACACTTTATTTTCAAAATAAATAAAATGCGATAAATGAAACAGTGACGTCGTTTCATTTATCGCATTTATGTCTTTAATAAGCATTCGATGTTATTAAATATGTCTGTTACCTTGGCGAGTAAAGTCATCTGGTTTAATCATTGCACCTAATATAGCAATAATAATAGTAAAGATAACTGCAATAATAATTGGTGTGATGAAGTTTAATGTTCCACCACCGTTTAAGCTATTTAGTACAAAGTTAACCATTTGTAATAAAATGACCGCCCAAATAAAAGTTACGAGGTATTTCATAATCGATAGCCTCCATAGTTTGTATAGTTTCATTTTAATGTAAAGTGTCTTGTTTGTATAGGGATACAAAGTAAGTGTTTCAAAATCGTCTATATTTTTATGTTACGATTTTTAGCTTAATTTTCCTGAAAAATAAATTTCAAAAAAGGGTAAGTACTTGAGTTGATAAGAAAAAATGTGTTAAATTAATACCTGGTATTAAAAAATGAAGTAAGAAGGTGTACGTTCATGAACGTAGGTATAAAAGGATTTGGTGCATATGCGCCAGAGAGAGTCGTTGATAACGCTTATTTCGAAAGTTTTTTAGAAACTTCAGATGAATGGATTTCTAAAATGACTGGAATTAAAGAAAGACGTTGGGCAAGTGAAGACCAAGATACATCTGATTTAGCTTATGAAGCAAGTAAAAAAGCAATTGCAGATGCTGGTATCACACCAACTGATATAGATATGATTATTGTTGCTACAGCAACTGGAGATATGCCATTCCCATCTGTAGCGAATATGCTACAAGAGAAATTAGGTACTGGTAAAGTTCCAACTATGGACCAACTCGCAGCATGTTCTGGATTTATGTATTCTATGATTACTGCTAAACAATATATTCAATCAGGTGATTATAAAAATATTCTAGTTGTTGGTGCAGATAAATTATCTAAAATTACTGATTTAACAGATCGCTCAACAGCAGTATTATTCGGTGATGGTGCCGGTGCTGTAGTGATAGGCGAAGTATCTGAAGGACGAGGTATTATCAGTTATGAAATGGGTTCTGATGGTGCAGGTGGAAAATACTTATACTTAAATAAAGATACTGGTAAACTAGTTATGAATGGACGAGAAGTCTTCAAGTTTGCAGTGAGAATTATGGGTGAAGCATCAACACGAGTGGTTGATAAAGCTGGTCTACAATCAGATGACATTGATATGTTTATTCCTCATCAAGCAAACATTAGAATTATGGAATCAGCACGTGAAAGATTAGGTATCGAGAGAGAAAAGATGAGTGTATCTGTAAACCGCTTTGGTAATACATCTGCTGCTTCAATACCTTTAAGTATTTCACAAGAATTAGAAAATGGAAGAATTAAAGATGACGATACTCTAGTATTAGTAGGATTCGGTGGTGGCCTAACTTGGGGCGCTATGGTTATCAAATGGGGTAAATAGGAGGATATAATTTATGACTGAGAATAAAAGAGTTGTAATTACAGGTATGGGTGCGTTATCACCAATTGGTAATGATGCCAAGACAAGTTGGGAGAATGCCCTAAAAGGTGTTAATGGCATTGATACGATTACACGAGTTGATACAACTGACTATAATGTACACCTAGCAGGTGAATTAAAAGATTTTAATATTGAAGATCATATGGAGAAAAAAGAAGCGCGTCGCATGGATCGTTTTACTCAATATGCGGTTGTAGCGGCACGTCAAGCCGTGGAAGATGCTAAATTAGATATCAATGATGAAACTGCTACACGTATTGGTGTGTGGATTGGCTCTGGTATAGGTGGTATGGAAACATTTGAAACTGCACATACTACTTTACAAACGAAAGGACCAAGAAGAGTAAGTCCTTTCTTCGTACCAATGTTAATTCCAGATATGGCAACTGGACAAGTATCTATTGATTTAGGTGCAAAAGGTCCAAACGGTTCTACTGTAACTGCGTGTGCGACTGGTACAAATTCAATCGGTGAAGCGTTCAAAATTATTCAACGTGGCGATGCAGATGCAATGATTACAGGTGGTACAGAGGCACCTATCACACATATGGCGTTAGCTGGATTTAGTGCAAGTCGTGCATTATCTACAAATGATGATAAAGAAACTGCATGCCGTCCTTTCCAAGAAGGACGTGACGGATTTATCATGGGTGAGGGTGCAGGTATTCTAGTCATAGAATCACTTGAATCTGCTCAAGCACGTGGTGCTAACATTTATGCTGAAATCGTAGGCTATGGTACAACTGGTGATGCATATCATATTACTGCACCAGCTCCAGAAGGTGAAGGTGGCTCTCGTGCTATGCAAGCTGCGTTAGATGATGCAGGTATTGAAGCGAAAGATATCCAATACTTAAATGCACATGGTACTAGTACACCAGTAGGTGACATGTATGAAATCAGAGCAATTAAGAACACATTCGGTGATGCAGCTAAAGACTTGAAGATTAGTTCTACTAAATCTATGACAGGACATCTATTAGGTGCTACAGGTGGTCTTGAAGCTATCTTCTCAGCGTTATCAATCCGTGACTCTAAAGTTGCTCCTACTATTCATGCTAATACACCTGATCCAGAATGTGACTTAGATATTATTCCTAATGAAGCCCAAGATTTAGAAATTACGTATGCCATGAGTAATAGTCTTGGTTTCGGTGGACATAATGCAGTTTTAGTATTCAAGAAGTTTGAAGCTTAATTTTTGAAAATGATAATAGACCAAGGACATTAGTTGATAGTGTCCTTGGTCTATTTTAGTATGTAGATTTATTTTAGAGTAGAAATGAAATGATAATTGTCAAAATAAAAAATGCAATATTACATATCAATGCAGGTGCAATCCATGTCGAGATAAAGTAGTGTTCCTTTTTAACATGTTGAGGATTTAAAAATTCATCATCTTCCATTGTTTTCTTTTTTGAACGAGATGATAGTTGGTAACGTATTCTTCTAAATCCATAACTCGTCGCATCAAAAATACCTTCTTGTACTAATAAAATAATAAAAATGAGTATAAAAATAATAAGTGATAGATAAAATAAGGTATTGATATATGTAATAAGTGTGTGATTACTAAATAATATCCAAATGATTATTGATAATATTGGCGTTAATAATAGCCAAAAAACCCAAGCATTTTTAGTCCTCATAAAGAAACCTCCGATAGAAGATTAAACTTATTTTAACTTAAAATTTCGAAAATATATATCCTAAATTTAATAATACAATTTTTTAATGATAATAATACCTCCTATTTCATTTATTTAAAAAGAGTAGATTTTTATTTTTTGTAAATTATATTGCAATTATATGAAAATTATATATATAATATTACTAAATATTTCTGAATATTTTGAAGGGAATGTTAATTTTGAAAATTTAAAGGGGGCAAAGCAATGACGCGATATGTTTTAAAACGTTTGGGATACATGTTTCTGTCGCTATTTATTATTATCACAATTACATTTTTCTTAATGAAGATGATGCCGGGTTCACCATTTAATGATGCTAAATTAAGTGCTGAACAAAAAGCAATTCTCAATGAAAAGTATGGATTGAATGATCCGGTAGCGATTCAATATCTACATTATTTAAAAAATGTAGTTACAGGTGACTTTGGAAATTCATTCCAATATCATAATTTGCCTGTTTGGGAGTTAATAAGACCTAGATTAATACCTTCAATGGAAATGGGGATAATTGCCATGATTATAGGTGTGATTTTAGGATTAATTCTTGGGGTTGCTGCTGCAACAAAGCAAAATACATGGGTTGACTATACAACTACTGTAATTTCAGTAATTGCTGTATCAGTTCCTTCATTTGTATTAGCGGTACTTTTACAATATGTGTTTGCAGTACGCTTAAGATGGTTCCCAGTAGCAGGGTGGGAAGGATTTTCAACAGCGGTGTTACCTTCATTAGCATTATCAGCAGGAGTTATGGCTACGGTAGCAAGATATATTAGAGCTGAAATGATTGAAGTTTTAAGTTCAGATTACATATTACTGGCGAGAGCGAAAGGGAACTCTTCGCTTAGAGTACTTTATGGACATGCGTTAAGAAACGCTTTAATACCAATTATTACTATATTAGTGCCAATGTTAGCTGGAATCTTAACAGGTACATTGACAATTGAGAACATATTTGGAGTTCCAGGTTTAGGGGATCAATTCGTTAGATCAATTACGACTAATGATTTCTCAGTTATTATGTCGACAACCATTTTATTTAGTACATTATTTATTGTTTCAATCTTTATTGTAGATATTCTTTACGGAATTATCGATCCACGAATTCGTGTGCAAGGAGGTAAAAAATAATGACAAATGATAAATTTGAAAAGCCGTTCGATGACCATTCAAATGCGGCTATGACACATACCTCTGAAGGCATTGCTTCATCAGATTTCGTAATGAGAGAACTTGATTTAAATAAAGAACCAGAAATGCAAAGAGAAAGTAAAAACTTTTGGCAAGACGCATGGGCCCAACTTAGTAGAAATAAATTAGCTATATTAGGAATGATTGGTTTAATTTTAATAATTTTAATGGCTATTATAGGCCCATTAATGACAAAACACGATTATGCATCACAAAATGTTCAATATCGTAACTTGCCAGCTAAAATACCGGTATTGGATAAAGTTCACTTCTTACCTTTTGATGGTACAGGATCTGATGGGAAAGATGCTTATGCCAAAGTTGGAGCTAAAGAAAATTATTGGTTTGGTACAGACCAATTAGGTCGTGATTTGTGGTCAAGAACATGGAAAGGTGCACAAATATCATTAATCATTGGTGTGGTTGCAGCGTTATTAGATATCTTTATTGGTGTAGTGTATGGTGCGATATCTGGTTTCTTTGGTGGTCGCGTAGATGATGTGATGCAACGAATTTTAGAAATCATTGCGTCAATACCGAACCTTATTGTGGTTATTTTATTCGTTCTTATCTTTGAGCCATCTATTTGGACAATCATTTTAGCAATGTCTATTACAGGTTGGTTAGGTATGAGTAGGGTAGTTAGAGGTGAATTTTTAAAATTAAAAAACCAAGAATTTGTTATGGCATCAAGAACATTAGGTGCATCTAAATTCAACTTGATTTTCAAACATATTTTACCGAATACATTGGGAGCAATTGTCGTAACTTCAATGTTTACAGTACCAAGTGCAATTTTCTTCGAAGCGTTCTTAAGTTTCATTGGTATTGGTGTGCCAGCACCTCAAACGTCTCTTGGTTCATTGGTTAATGATGGTCGAGCTATGCTATTGATTCATCCACATGAATTATTCATACCAGCGACAATATTAAGTTTATTAATTTTATTCTTTTACTTATTTAGTGATGGTTTACGCGATGCATTCGACCCTAAAATGCGTAAATAAAAAAGGAGGCAAAAGTTATGTCAGAAAGAGTTTTAGAAGTAAACGACTTGCATGTTTCCTTTGACATTACTGCAGGGGAAGTGCAAGCAGTTAGAGGCGTAGATTTTTATTTGAATAAGGGCGAAACTTTGGCAATTGTAGGAGAGTCTGGTTCTGGGAAATCAGTAACAACTAAAGCAATTACTAAATTATTCCAGGGGGATGCTGGAAGAATAAAAAAAGGTAAGATTGACTTTTTAGGTGAAGATTTATCTATTAAATCTGAAAATGAGTTAATTAAACTACGTGGGAAAGATATTTCAATGATATTCCAAGACCCAATGACATCACTTAATCCAACAATGCAAATTGGGAAGCAAGTTATGGAACCACTTATAAAACACCGTAATTATAGTAAATCAGAAGCGAAAAAACGTGCTTTGGAAATATTGAATTTAGTGGGGTTACCAAATGCGGAAAAACGATTTAAAGCATATCCACATCAGTTTTCTGGTGGACAAAGACAAAGAATCGTAATTGCTACTGCTTTAGCATGTGAACCAAAAGTATTAATCGCGGATGAACCGACAACGGCATTAGATGTAACAATGCAAGCTCAAATTTTAGATTTAATGAAAGAATTACAGCAAAAAATTGATACATCAATTATTTTTATAACGCATGATTTAGGAGTTGTTGCGAATATTGCAGATAGAGTGGCAGTAATGTATGGAGGACAGATGATAGAAACAGGGCATGTGGATGAAATATTTTACGACCCTAAACATCCATATACATGGGGACTATTATCATCTATGCCAGATTTAACTACTAGTAACGATACGGAATTGATTGCAATTCCAGGTACACCACCAGATTTATTACATCCACCGATTGGTGATGCATTTGCACGTCGAAGTCAGTATGCATTGGATATTGATTTTAAACAAGAGCCACCATGGTTCAAGGTTTCACCCACACATTTCGTAAAATCTTGGTTATTAGACGAACGTGCTCCTAAAGTAGAACCACCAGAAATGGTTAAAAAGAGACAACGTCAAATGCCTAATAATTACGACAAACCATGTCAAGTAGAAAGGGTGTCGTTCGATGGAGAAGAGTAACGAAATATTATTAGAAATTAAAAATTTAAAACAATATTTTAATGAAGGCAAACGTAATGAAGTAAGAGCGATAGAAGACATCTCTTTTGATATTTATAAAGGGGAAACATTGGGATTAGTTGGAGAATCTGGTTGCGGTAAATCAACTACCGGAAAAGCGATTATCAAATTAAATGATATTACTAGTGGAGAAATATTATATGAAGGCCAAGATATTCAAAAAATTTCTAAACGCAAAGAATTATTAAAATTTAATAAGAAAATTCAAATGATTTTCCAGGATCCATATGCATCTCTAAACCCTAGATTAAAGGTAATGGACATTGTTGCAGAAGGCATTGATATCCATAAATTAGCAAGTGATAAAAGAGATCGTAAACGTCGCGTTTATGACTTACTTGAAACCGTTGGACTAAGTAAAGAACACGCCAATCGTTATCCCCATGAATTCTCAGGAGGTCAAAGACAACGTATTGGGATTGCTCGTGCATTAGCAGTAGAACCTGAATTTATTATTGCAGATGAACCTATTTCTGCTTTAGACGTATCAATCCAAGCACAGGTAGTCAATTTAATGTTGAAACTACAACGGGAACGAGGCATTACTTTTTTATTTATAGCTCATGATTTATCAATGGTAAAATATATTTCTGATCGCATTGCAGTGATGCATTTTGGCAAGATTGTAGAATTAGGATCAGCAGATGAAATTTATTATCATCCATTACATGATTATACGAAATCACTTTTATCAGCCATTCCACAACCTGACCCAGACAGTGAAAGAACGCGAAAACGTGTAGCTTACAAAGAAGATGAATCTAAAAATTCTGAGCGAAGACTTCAAGAAATAAGACCAGACCATTTCGTGTTTGTAACAGATGAAGAAGCGACTCAATTAAAAGAACAACATCAAGCGCAAAGCGTTTAATAACTGGGGAAGGAGGAATTTTATATGAAATTTATAAAATATACGTCATTATTGTTAACAGTGATATTAATACTTTCGGCTTGTAGTAGCAAAAAAAGTTTGTACTCAGATGATGGTCAAGTTTTTAGAAAAGTAATACCACAAGATATGACAACATTAGATACAGCATTAATAACAGATGCAGTTTCTGGAGATATAGTGGGTCAATCTTTTGAAGGTCTATATTCTATAGATAAAGGTGATAAAGTTACATTAGGTGTTGCTAAAGATATGCCTAAGAAAAGTAATGGAGGTAAAACATTAACTATTGATTTAAGAAAAAATGCAAAGTGGTCTAATGGTGATCCAGTTACGGCATATGATTTTGTATATGCATGGAGAAAAGTAGTGAATCCTAAAACAGCATCTGAATTTGCATACATAATGAGTGATATAAAAAATGCCGATGCAGTAAACTCAGGAAAAAAACCAGTTAATGAATTAGGAATAAAAGCTCTAAATAAGTATAAATTACAAATTGAATTAGAGAGACCAGTGCCTTACATTAATGAATTACTTGCATTGAACACATTTGACCCACAAGATGAAAAAATTGCTAAAAAATATGGAGAAAAATATGGGACTAATGCTGACAGAGCAGTATATAATGGCCCATTTAAAGTGACAAATTGGCAAGTGGAAGATAAGATTCAATTAGAAAAAAATGACAAATATTGGGATAAAAAGAATGTGAAATTAGACAAGGTAAATTATAAAGTTTTAAAAGATCAACAAGCGGGTGCATCTCTATATGACACTGGATCTGTCGATGATACATTAATAACTTCTGAACAAGTTGATAAGTATAAAGGAAGTAAAGCACTTAATTACAGATTAACAGCTGCAACTTTCTTTATCAAAATGAATGAAAAAACGGTGCCAGAATTTAAAAATAAACATTTAAGATTAGCAATAGCTCAAGCAATAAATAAAAAAGGATATGTTAAATCAGTTTTAAATGATGGTTCATTAGCATCAAATAATTTCACAGGAGTTGGTACTGCTAAAACACCAGACGGTAAAGATTTTGCAAGTACTGTATCTTCTCCATTAAAATATAATCCTAAAGATGCAAAAGCTAATTGGAAAAAAGCACAACAAGAATTAGGTAAAAAAGAGTTTACGTTCACAATGAATACTCAAGATACACCTTCAGCAAAAATTTCAGCAGAATATATTAAGTCTCAAATTGAATCAAACTTACCTGGCGTAACTTTAAAAATTAAACAAATGCCATTTAAGCAAAAAACAACTTTAGAATTAGCTAACAATTATGAATCATCATACTCAGGTTGGAGTCCAGATTATCCTGATCCTACAGCATTTTTAGAAACAATGACTAAAGATAATGCTCAAAATAATACAGATTGGGATAATAAAGAGTACAATGAACTATTAAAAGAGGCCAATGGTTCATTACTTCGTGAACCTGAAAAGAGAAACGAAGCATTACAAAAAGCAGAGAGTATTTTACTTCATGATGCTCCAGTTGCACCAGTTTATCAAAAAGGGGAAGCACATTTGACAAATCCACAAGTCAAAGGAATTCAATATCATAAAGTTGGACCAGATACGACCCTAAAACACGTATATATTGATAAATCTATTGATAGAGAAACTGGTAAGAAAAAGAAAGATAAATAGCATGTCAAAAAGCCATGGACATTAATGTCCATGGCTTTTTAAGTTTTATAGTTTAAAAGATTATCGTTTACGACCTAATCCCATAGCACGTTCCATTTTTTTCAATGTTTTGAATGAAGCTTTTTGAGCTTTATCACGGCCGTGGTCTAGGATGTCGTCTAATTTATCTGAGTTATAAAATTCATTGTATTTTTCTTGGAAATTAATTAAGAATGTTTTAACAATTTCTGATAAATCAGTTTTAAATTTACCGTAGCCTTCGTTTTCATATTTAGCTTCTAAATCTTTTATAGATTCATTTGTTAAGCTTGAGTAAATAGTTAATAGATTAGAAATGCCAGGTTTATTGTCTCTATCAAATTTTATAATACCGTCTGAATCTGTTACAGCACTTTTAATTTTTTTAGCTGCAACATTTGGCTCATCTAACAATGAGATGAAGTTTTTCTGATTATCATCACTTTTACTCATTTTTTTAGTTGGATCTTGCAAGCTCATTACACGGCCGCCCACTTTTGGCATTCGAATTTCTGGTTTAACTAAAATATCATTGTAACGACTATTAAAACGTTCTACTAGGTTACGTGTTAATTCCATATGTTGCTTTTGATCTTCACCTACAGGAACGATATTAGTATTATAAATGACAATATCTGCAGCCATTAAAGGTGGGTAAGTTAATAAACCGGCAGGAATACCATCTGTACGCTTTTGAGCTTTATCTTTATATTGAGTCATACGTTCAAGTTCACCCACACTTGAAATTGTAGTGAGCATCCAACCAGCTTGGACATGTGCAGGTACTTCAGATTGAATAAATAATGTTGATTTTTCTGGGTCTATTCCAGAAGCTAAATAAATAGCTGCAAGTTGACGTATTTGTTTACGTAATTTGATTTTATCTTGTGGCACTGTGATTGCATGTTGATCAACGATACAGAAAAAACAATCGTAGTCGTTTTGGACATCGGCAAATTGTTTTAATGCACCAATATAGTTACCAATTGTTGGTATGCCACTTGGTTGAATTCCTGAAAATAATGTCTCCATATTAGATGCCTACTTTCTTAATTTTAATTCATATTAACTAAATTATAACAGTATTTCTTTAAAATGTAAGTTATGTTAAAATATAGGTATACGTTAAATTCTAAGTCGCTTTTATAGTGATTTTAGAAAATTTGAGATTTCTCAGAAAAATTAGGATTTTCTCATTTAATTTTAATGTTAGAAAGATATAATAATATTGTAGATTAAGAGAACTAAAGAATTTTGATTCTTAATCAATAAATTAAAAAATAATGAACAATATTCATTCAATAGGAGAGTGAGATGTATGGTAACATTATTTACTTCACCAAGTTGCACATCTTGCCGTAAAGCGAAAGCATGGTTACAAGAACATGACATTCCATATACGGAGCGTAACATTTTTTCTGAACATTTAACAATTGATGAAATTAAACAAATTTTAAAAATGACTGAAGACGGAACTGACGAAATTATTTCAACTCGTTCTAAAACATATCAAAAACTAAACGTAGATATCGATTCTTTACCTTTACAAGATCTTTATGCAATTATCCAAGACAATCCAGGACTATTACGTCGTCCTATTATCTTAGATGAAAAACGTTTACAAGTTGGTTATAACGAAGATGAAATCAGACGTTTCTTACCAAGAAAAGTTCGTACTTTCCAATTACAAGAAGCGCAACGTTTAGTAGACTAATTTTAAAATTATATTAATATATCGAGTCTGAGACAAGTCGGTTTGTCTCAGACTTTTTAGTACCTGAAAGTGTATGAAAGATTTATAAAGGTAGTAAGCAAATCAAATTAAATAGTTGATTTCATATTTACTCTAAATACCATTCGTATCGCTTTTTCTGTAACTCAAAATAGTAATATGTTAGCATATATTATGAATATAAAATAGTTAAAATTAATCAAACAAATAAATTGTAATTTACCCTACGTTCTAATACAATATGGTTACTATTCATCGACTGTAAGGAGTGAGATGATATGAGAATAGAACGCGTTGATGATACAACAGTCAAATTATTTATAACATATAGCGATATCGAAGCAAGAGGATTTAGTCGTGAAGATTTATGGACTAATCGTAAACGAGGAGAAGAGTTCTTCTGGTCAATGATGGATGAAATCAATGAGGAAGAAGATTTCGTTGTAGAAGGTCCATTATGGATTCAAGTACATGCCTTTGAAAAAGGCGTGGAAGTAACAATTTCTAAATCTAAAAATGAAGAAGCAATGAATATGTCTGACGAAGATGCTAATGAACAATTTGAAGAACAAGTTAACGAATTACTTGCGAATACACTTGAAAGTGAAGAAAGTATTGAAGATTTATTCGAACAAAGAGCTCAACAAAAACAATCTCAAAAATCAGAGCCAAAGCAAACTAAACAAAGACCTAGTCTTAGAACTATTATCGTTAAATTTGATGACTTGGAACAAGTAATTAATTACGCATATCATAATAATCAATCAACTGATGAATTTGAAGATTTATTATATATGAACGATTCAAATTATTATTATGCGATTCATTTTGATGATTCAGTAAGTCAAGAACTTATTAATGACAGTTACAGTCAATTACTAGAGTTTGCTTATCCAACTGACAAGACAGAAGTTTATTTAAATGATTATGCCAAGATTATTATGAGTCATAACGTTACGTCACAAGTACGTCGTTATTTTACAGATACAGCTGAATAATCTTATAAAACTAACTGAGGCCATTAACCAATGGCCTCAGTTTTTCTATGTATTAGTAAGTCTTGTATTAATTATATAAATTACAGTAATACTTTTTAAATGAGTAGAACCAAGTAATCAATTGAGTTGAAATGGCTTCGGTTCTACTTTTTTATTGAATAAAGTAATTTAAACGCTTCATACGTTTATATATATGAGGTGAGCGAATGCTAGTAGCAATTAATAAGCAAGGAGAACAAATTAATGCTTGTAAAGCATCGAAGAAAGAGTCGTATGTATGTCCTTATTGTGGTACAGAATTAATTTTGAAAAGTGGGCATAAAGTTATTTCTCACTTTGCCCATAAAGTTAACGTGCACCGTAAATGCTCAAAAGGCGAAACAGAAAAGCATTATGATGTTAAGTATTATATTGCGAATCAATTGAAATTTAGTGGATATCATGTTGAAATTGAACCATTTTGTCCTGAAATCATGCAATTTCCCGATATACTTGTTAATTCAAATTTTGTAATTGAAGTGCAGTTTTCAAGAATTAGCTTTCAAGAGATATTAGAGCGAACTAATGGGTTTAAGAAACTTAATATGAAAGTCATGTGGATTATTGAGGATAGTAACTATCACAAAGGTGTATTATATTTAAATACATTTCAATCCTATTTTATTAATCCTCATACTCGAGTCCTGTTTACATGGAATCACCGTAAACGATGCATCGTAAAATATCATCATATTCAACATTTGGAAGGGAAGAAATTTTTAGCGAAAAGACTAATGTTAAATATTGATAATATAATGTGTGATGACATAGCAATTTCTCCTTATACATATAAGTTAAAAAAGCAAAGCGTGATGAATTATATTCAAATATGTCGACGAAAAAATTCTGTTTTAGAGCCTTCATTAAGTGCAATGTATCAATTAAGACTTACTGACGAACTAGCATGGGAATCTACAGGTTATATCTGTCCTAATCAACTTTATATTGAGAATCATCCAGTACAATGGCAACTTGAATTACAATTGATTCAGCAGCAAGCGCAGAATTTAAATCTTAAATTGAAAGACATTTTAAAATTCAGAAGATTTTATTTAAATGATTATTCGAAAACGAAAATTATTGATGAGTTAATAGCTCAATATTTAAGTGCGAACAATAGTAGTTAAAACGTGCAAAACAGAAGTAATAATGAGAAAATTATAGCAATAATTATTTTAGGAGGTTTACAAATGACACAACAATTAACGAGAGAAGAACAAGAACGTAAATATCCAAATGATACGTGGGACTTAACTACTATTTTCGAAAGTGACGATGCTTTTGAAAAAGCATTGAAAGAAGTAGAAGGTTATCTTGGTAAGGAAGAACAATTTAAAGGACATTTAGGTGATAGTGCGGAAACGTTATACAATGCGTTATCATTAGAAGATGAAATAGGTACTAAACTTGAAAAGGTTTATGTATATGCACATTTAAAGCAAGACCAAGATACATCAAATGATAAATATACTGGTTTCGAATCACGTGCACATCAACTTATCATTAAAATAAGTTCAGCATGGAGTTTTTTAGTACCTGAAATTCTTCAAATTGATGAAGATAAATTACAAACTTTTATAAATGAGAATAATGATTTAAAACGTTATGAATTTGACTTAAAACTGATTAATGAAAAACGTCCGCATATTCTAGATGCAGAACAAGAAAAATTATTAACTGAAGCTCAAGATGCATTGTCTACACCAAGTAATGTGTATGGTATGTTTAGTAATGCTGATTTAGAGTTTGACGATGCAGTTGATAAAGATGGTAAAAAACATCCACTTACTCAAGGTACATTTATTAAATACTTAGAATCAGATGATCGAGTATTACGTAAATCTGCATATGAAAATGTATATAAAGGTTATGGTTCATATAATAATACACTAGGTTCAACTTTGGCTGGAGAAGTTAAAAAGAATGTCTTTAATGCAAGAACACATCATTACAAAACAGCAAGAGAACGTGCTTTAAGTAATAATCATATACCAGAAGAAGTGTATGACAATCTTGTTAAAACAGTACACAAATATTTACCATTATTGCACAGATATACGAAATTACGTAAAGAACTATTAGGTATTGAAGATTTGAAAATGTATGATTTATATACGCCTCTAGTCAAAGACGTAAAATTTGAAATGCCTTATGAAGAGGCTAAAGAATGGATGTTAAAAGCATTAGAACCAATGGGTGAAGAATATCTGAATGTTGTTAAAGAAGGATTAAACAACCGTTGGGTAGATGTATACGAGAATAAAGGTAAACGTTCAGGTGGTTATTCATCTGGTGCACATTTAACTAATCCATTTATTTTATTAAATTGGTCAGATACTGTATCTGATTTATACACATTAATTCATGAATTCGGTCATTCAGCACATAGTTACTTCAGTCGTAAACACCAACCATCAAACTCTAGTGATTATTCAATTTTTGTTGCTGAAGTTGCATCAACTTGTAATGAAGCTTTATTAAGTGATTATATGGATAAACATTTAGATGATGAACGTCGTTTATTGTTATTAAATCAAGAACTTGAAAGATTCAGAGCGACTTTATTCCGTCAAACAATGTTCGCAGAATTTGAACATAAAATTCATCAAATTGAAGAAGCAGGTGAACCATTAACTTCAACACGTATGAATGATGAATATGCTAAATTGAATCAACAATATTTTGGTGATGTTGTTGAAACAGATGACAATATCAGCAAAGAATGGTCAAGAATCCCTCATTTCTACATGAATTACTATGTTTATCAATATGCAACTGGTTATAGTGCGGCACAAAGTTTAAGTCACCAAATTCTTACTGAAGGTAAACCAGCAGTTGAGAGATACATTAATGAATTCCTGAAAAAAGGAAGCTCAAATTATCCAATTGAAATTTTAAAAAATGCAGGTGTGGATATGACTTCACCAGAACCAATTGAACAAGCTTGTGAAGTTTTTGAACAAAAATTAGACGCTTTTGAAAAATTAATGAAAGCTTAAAACGACTGTATCCGTTTACAATATGTCAATTTTGTGACAATTTAAAAATTAGGGCGCTTTAATATTGAAACACCAATTTTAGCGTGTTATATTATGAGCATGAAATTAATCACATAACAAACATACCCCTTTGTTTGAAGTGAAAAATTTCTCCCATCCCCTTTGTTTAGCGTCGTGTAATCAGACACGGCGTTTTTTTATATCTTTTTTTAATAATGCCCACTACTTAATTATTTTATTTTTTAGATAAAATAAATCATTTTATCATTCTTAATATATACAGTGATACATTTTAATGTATGTTTGTTAAAATAAATTTGTAATTTATTTTTAGTTTATAATTAAATTGAAAGGAGATTATTAATGAAGAAATTAACTTTATTATTATCGATAGTTTGCTTATCTATCGTTTTAGCGGCCTGTGATGATGGAGAACAAAAAGAACCATCAAAAGACAGTAAGAAATCGGAAAAATTTGAGTATGTATACTATGAAGTTTTAAATGACGGTGATGAAGATTCACCTAATGTTGAAATTAAATATAATGATAAACATAAGCATGCTCATATTGAGCGAACAAGTTTAGATCACGTTTATGAACATATATTAAGTGATGGTAATGAGAAACCATACATAATAAAAGATGGTAAAAATATACATGTCTATCGTCCACCGTATATGACATATGGTGATGATGATGTAGAAGGGAAAGCAGTTTCAAAAGATAAAGTAACTAAATAGGAGGGTGACCACTTAATGAGCAAAATTTTAAAGTTAATAAGTTGCATTAGTATCATAAGCTTACTATATGCGTTTGAAATTACTAATCATCAACTTGATGCTGCGACCTCAAGTGGTGGTTCATCTAGTAGTTCATCTTCTTCAAGCTCTAGTAGTGCTTCTTCAAGTAGTTCAGCATCTAGAAGTACTTCATCATCGAGTTCGTCGATGAGTCGTTCTAGTGCAGTAAACGCCTCGCGGTCAGCAAGAGCATCTAGTCAACGTGCAGCAGAGCAAGCAGCTAAGACCAATAGCATGATGACTAGTAATGCTAAAGTTACAACGGCTAAACAAACACAACATTCAAGTCAATATAATACGCAAACAAGATCACTTTTGAATCCAAGAGGTAAATATAGTCCATATACTTCGCCTTCTACACAATATATGACAACAAGTTTCTATAATAATTGGTTATTTTACTATATCATCGCTAATCCTACGCACGAACGTAAGAATAGTATTAGCTATCAAATGAATATGTTAAAACACCAAATGAAAGACAAAGAAACATTATATACGGTGACCATCAAGACGAAGCAAGGTAATAGAGTAGTTGTATTGCCTAAAAAGCAATACGATAAAATTAAGATGGGAAGTAATGTGAAAATTAAGAATGGGGTCATTCAACCATAAAAAATATTAGATATCGCAATATTATAGTTGTTAAAACCTAAATGGTATAAACGAATATCAATCAGATAGCATACCTCATTTTAATATAATAAAATATAAAAATAGCCATTCAATGTATGACTTTCATCATTGAATGGCTTAAATTAACTATATTTTTGGCATTTTAGATTGCCAAAATTCACCCTCTGGATATTGAAGTTTTTCTACTTTTTGTTGTAATGCTAATTTTTTAAGTTCTTTTGTTAATAACTTTTCAGGCCACTCGTAAATTGTTAATAATTCTTCCATAGTAACGAGCTGTTTCTTTTGAATATAATGCTCAATTTTAGGTGGAAGATTTTTTTCAATTGGCGTACCCATTAATTCATTAATAATATAAGTATATATGTGATAAGGATAAAGTCCCTCTACTTTTAATCCTTCTTCATGAACATCTTCACTGAAAAAAACGAGTGAAGGTGCATGTTCAATTTCCATTTCACGAGCTATATGCAAGTCTATTTTTAAGCTTTCAGTTAATTTGCTTTTTTGTAAATCATCTTTAAAAACATCATAATCCAAGCCGGCATTTTTAATACAATCGCAAATCATGTTCTCAGTAATGATATCTCGTTTAGGAATGATTTCATTTTGCATTAAATGAATGAAACGTTCAGCTCTCAAACGACCTTGGAGCTCTGCGGCTTTATATGCTAAAGCGATATTGTCAAAGTCTGATGTACTTTGAGCTTGGCATTTCGTTAACACCTTTAAAGATGGATTTAAAATATGTCTCACACGTATATATTGGTTGTATTCAATTCTCAATTTTGAAATAATCGCTGATAATTTAAAGCAATCTGTATTGAAAGGATCGAAAAATGAATAAATTTCAATTTTATTTACAGGTGACAGATTAGCATCTTCACGACTTTTATTGTCTACGATTTTTAGTTCTTCAGCCATGTTTAACTCACCTTCAATTATATTTAGGAATTTACCATATGATTTGCAGTTAGACGCAATCGTTCGTATAAATAATCTCCAACACCTGCTGGAAATTGTGCTTCCGTTATTGCGGTATGCATGTTTTCTAACCATGCATCTCTTTCATAAGTCGATATTTTAAATTCCATATGTCTCATTTTTAACATGGGGTGCCCATGTTCTTCAGTGTATAGGTTTGGACCACCCAAAAATTGAGTGAGAAATTGTTTTTGTTTTCTACTCGTTTCAGCAAAATCTCCAGGGAATAAATAATTGATTCTATCATCTTTTTCAACGAGTGAATAAAAATGGTCAATCATATTATATAAAGCAGTTTCACCTATAATTTCGTATGGCGTATTAGACATAGTATCACCAATTTCCATTAATATATATCTAATATAACATGAATTTTTACATTTAAAAGTAATTTGACTTTTACACTATATAGCTAAGTTACTCAGAAATTTGAGCTTTATATTCAAAAAAGCGTTGAACTTTATTTTTAGGAACCTCGTGTTGAAGGTCAAATTGTTGAAGTAAACTGTTGAATTTTTGTAATCCACTTTCATAGGCGTTTACTTCAAATTCTAATTCATAATCCATTTTATCAAAATATGTACTCTTATCTAAGACAAGCAATTCATCCTGATAGTTTGTTTCAAGACGTTCTGTAGTTAATGCACCAAGAATTTTTAGTTCATGTTCACTCACATCATAGTCTGACATTATATTCTTAATATCAGTGGGTAATATTGACATTGGAATAAGTGCATTTATTTCAGGAACGATATTGACCATATGATTGTATTCCATTAATCCAACCTTAGCTGGCACTTTTAACGTTAGTTCATAAGTGTCATTTTTGACTCTGATTCTTAACGCTGAGTGATGATCGCGTAGTTTGAAATCGGGCGTATCGATATAATAATTTGTTTGAGTAAATGGTTCTGCATTTTCAAAAAAAGTAGATTTAACTTTAGTATAGGTTGAAGCATCAAGTAATTGTTTAAATTCAATTTCATTATTTGTAGCCATACATACACCTCTGTAACGATTTATTTCAAAAGTATTGTAATTTATTATGACGGAGTTGTGAAAAAAATTAAAGTAATTTAAGTTTGATCATATGATAATCCGAGTAAATAAGTATACTATATTTGAAGTATTGATAAATACGTCGTGGCAAAGCGTTCATATGTATGTAAATCCCTTGTTGATAAGTGCATTTCAGACGTGTGTTCTAAGGTTAAATTATGTTAAACTAGTAGGGAATAATAAGGAGGCACAAGCATGCGTATTTATGTAAATGAAATTAAGATTAAAGATGATGGCATTTATTGCTACTCAGAAGATCCAACTGATGGATTAGTAGAAGTAGGGCAAATGCTTGTTGACAGTGATAATTACGGGTTTGCCTACATATTAGACGATGGACAATCGTATGATTATTTGATTTTTGTACAAGAAACATGGTCCATGTTGCATGAGAATAGAGGCAAGAAAATTATCGTTAATGATGACTTAGAGTTAGAACATTTTCAAGAAGAATTAGATTATATTCTTGAAAATGTCGAAGGAAATAATAACTATGGTAAGGAGTTTGTTTCAGCTGTTGAGGAAACTTTTGACCTAAAGTGAAGCGGAGTGAAACACTATGAATCAATGGGATCAATTTTTAACACCATACAAACAAGCCGTTGATGAACTTAAAGTGAAATTAAAAGGTTTGCGTAAACAATATGAAGTTGGTGAACATTCATCGCCCATTGAATTTGTTACTGGTCGTGTGAAACCAATTACAAGTATTATCGACAAAGCTAATAAAAGAGGGATTCCGTTTGATCGATTACGTGAAGAAATGTATGACATCGCCGGCTTACGAATGATGTGTCAATTTGTTGATGATATCGATGTTGTGGTAAATATGTTGCGTCAACGTCAAGACTTCAAGGTAGTCGAAGAACGGGATTACATCAATAATACGAAACAAAGTGGTTATCGTTCATATCACGTGATTATTGAATATCCGATTGAAACGCTTAATGGACAGAAGTCAATATTAGCGGAAATTCAAATCCGTACTTTGGCTATGAATTTCTGGGCGACGATTGAACACACATTAAGATACAAATATGATGGTGATTATCCAGCAGAAATTCAGCATCGTCTTGAACGTGCTGCAGAGGCTGCGTATCTGTTAGACGAAGAAATGTCTGAGATTAAAGAAGAAATCCAAGAAGCACAGAAATATTATTCTCAAAAACGTGCAAAAAAACATGACTAATGAGGTGTAGACGATGCGTTATACAATCTTGTCTAAAGGTGATTCTAAGTCCAATGCATTAAAACATAAAATGATTAATCATATGAAAGATTTTCACATGGTTGAAGATACAGTAAATCCTGAAATTGTAATATCTGTTGGTGGAGATGGGACATTATTGCAAGCTTTCCATCAATACAGTCATATGGTATCGCAAGTGGCTTTTGTAGGTGTGCATACTGGACATTTAGGGTTTTATGCAGATTGGCTACCTCATGAGGTTGAAAAATTAATTATTGAAATTAATAATTCTGAATTTCAGGTAATTGAGTATCCTTTGTTAGAAATTGTTGTTAGATATAATGATAACGGTTATGAAACACGTTATTTAGCTTTAAACGAAGCAACAATGAAAACGGAAAATGGTTCTACACTTGTCGTTGATGTTGGAATTAGGGGTAAACAATTTGAACGTTTTAGAGGGGATGGATTATGTATTTCAACGCCTTCAGGGTCTACAGCCTATAATAAAGCCTTAGGTGGGGCGTTAATTCATCCATCACTTGAAGCAATGCAGATTGCTGAAATAGCATCTATTAATAATAGAGTGTTTAGAACTGTAGGATCACCACTTGTACTACCGAAACATCATACTTGTTTAATTACACCAGTTAATCATGACACCATTCGAACAACCATAGACCATGTAAGTTTAAAACATAAAAACGTGAATGGTATTCAATTTAGAGTGGCAAATGAGAAAGTTCGTTTTGCAAGATTTAGACCTTTCCCATTTTGGAAAAGAGTACATGATTCATTTATTGAAAGTGAAGACGAACGATGAAATTTGTATATAAGATTCAGCAAGAAGAAATGCTTAGATCTTTTCTACAAAGAAATCAATACTCTAAAAAGACGATTAGCGCCATTAAACTTAATGGCGCTTTAATTATTAATGATAATGATGTGACGGTTAGAAAGGTAATGCTACCGGGTAATCAACTAACGGTTCAATTGCCGAGTGAAGTTCCTAGTACGTATTTAATGCCATCAAATCAACCTATTGAAGTGCTATATGAAGATGATTATCTTTTATTAGTGTCTAAACCTAGCCGTTTAAATAGTACACCATCACGTGAGCATCCACATGATAGCTTAATTGAAAGAGTATTATATTATTTGAATCGTCATAATAACATGGAACACGCTATTGTTCCGCATATCGTAACGCGCCTTGACCGAAATACACGTGGTATTGTCATTTTTGCGAAACATGGTCATATTCATCACTTAATGTCTACGATAGATGTTGATAAGCGTTATGTATGTGTTTGCTATGGTAAGACCGAACCGAATGGCATCATTGAAGCACCGATCGCGAGGGATGACGATAGTATTATTACCCGCAAAGTAGCGCTATCTGGTAAGTATGCAAAGACGGCATATCGAACACTCAACAGTAAAGCGTGTTCTAGTTTATGTGAGGTTAAATTATATACGGGACGAACGCATCAAATACGAGTGCATTTTCAACACATTGGACATCCATTAGTCGGTGATGATTTATATCAAGGCGAACATCCCAAAATCCATACACAATCTTTACAATGTTATAAAGTAAAGTTCAAACATCCAATATATAATAGAGAGATTGAAGTAGTAAGTGATTATAAATGGCTAAGTAAGATTTATGCATTACTATAAAAAGAAAAATTGGAGGTGTAAAACGTGTCATTAGAAACAGAGAAAAATGACTACAATAATAATGAAGAAGTATACAATCAAAGCTTATTAGATAAGTTTTTAATGCAAGGTGACATCGATCAATTTAGAGAAGAATTTCTGGTGATGCACGAATATGAACAAAGTGAATACTTTGAAGATACAACAGATGACAATCGACAAAAGATTTTTGAATTTTTATCTCCACAAGAAGTAGGGGAATTCTTTGATCAATTAGAAATTGATGATGAAGAATACGAAAGTTTATTTGACACTATGAATGCGCATTACGCGAGTAAAGTCTTAGAAGAAATGTCTTCCGATAATGCGGTAGATATTTTAAATGAATTATCTAAATCCAAAGTAGCAAGTCTGTTAAATTTAATGAATCGTGAAGCAGCAAACGAAATTAAAGACTTACTACATTATGAAGAAGATACTGCCGGTGGTATTATGACTACCGAGTACATTTCTTTAGATATTTCTACCCCTGTCAAAGAAGCGTTAATGTTAGTTAAAGAACAAGCACCAGATGCTGAAACAATTTATGTTATTTTTGCGATAAATAGTGATGGACAATTGCTAGGGGTATTATCTTTAAGAGATTTAATTGTCGCTGAAAATGACGCATACATAGAAGATATCATGAGTGAACGTGTCATTAGCGTAAATGTAGCAGATGACCAAGAAGATGTTGCTCAAAAAATGAGAGACTATGACTTCATCGCCATGCCGGTTGTTGATTATCAACAGCATTTACTAGGTATAATTACGATTGATGATATCCTTGATGTTATGGATGAAGAAGCAAGTGAAGACTACTCTCGTTTAGCCGGGGTTTCAGATATCGACTCTACAAATGATTCAGTTGTTAAAACTGCAACAAAACGTTTACCTTGGCTTATCATACTTACTTTTTTAGGTATGATTACAGCAACTATACTAGGTAGCTTTGAAGCTACATTATCACAAGTTGCTTTATTAGCAGCATTCATACCTATCATTAGTGGTATGTCTGGTAATTCAGGCACACAATCTCTTGCCGTATCTGTTCGTAATATTTCAACAGGCGAAATTGATGAGCAGAGTAAATTTAAAGTGGCATTAAGAGAAGCGGGTAGTGGAATGTTGTCAGGACTAGTCTGTGCAACTATTTTATTTATTATTATCGTATCTATTTATCGACAACCATTCTTAGGATTAATTGTTGCTGGCAGTCTAACGATAGCGATGACGGTTGGTACATTAGTAGGTTCTATGATTCCATTACTGATGAATAAATTGAATATTGATCCAGCAGTAGCCAGTGGTCCATTTATTACTACAATTAATGATATCGTAAGTATGTTAATTTATTTCGGTTTAGCAACAACATTCATGTCGTATTTAACTTAGGGGGACAAAATGGAGTTCTTTTCTTTAGTAATTGTAGTTTTAGCAGCATTCTTTACACCGATTATAATCAATAGATTAAATATTACATTTTTGCCGGTAGTTGTAGCTGAAATTATTATGGGGATTATAATTGGTAAATCGTTTTTAAATCTTGTTGAAAAGGATAGTATGTTGAGTATACTTTCAACGCTAGGGTTTATCTTTTTAATGTTTTTAAGTGGGTTAGAAATTGATTTTAGTACTTTTAAGAAAGATACACGTCATCGTCAAGGTGCAAATAAAAATGAGAAAAATATACCTAGTCATCTCAATTTAGCGTTAACTGTTTTTGCATTTATCATGATTATTTCAATCATCTTAGCTTATGTCTTTAAATGGTTAGGACTTGTAGACGATGTTTTATTAATGATTATTATTATTTCAACCATCTCATTAGGTGTAGTAGTACCAACACTTAAAGAAATGAATATTATGCGTACTACTATTGGTCAATTTATTTTACTTGTGGCAGTTCTAGCTGATTTAGTCACAATGGTCTTATTGACGGTTTATGGTGGCATTAATGGAAATAGTAATGGTTCAGTATGGCTATCCGCTATATTGCTTGTTTTTACAGCAATCTTTTATGTATTAGGCGTTGTCTTTAAGCGAATGAAATTTTTACATCGCCTCATTGGTGGTACAACTCAAATAGGTATTAGAGCTATATTTGCATTGATTATTCTATTAGTTGCACTTGCGGAAGGGGTAGGCGCTGAATATATTCTAGGTGCTTTTTTAGCAGGTGTGGTCGTATCATTACTTAAGCCTGATGAAGAGTTAGTACATACGCTTGATTCATTTGGATATGGATTTTTCATTCCAATTTTCTTCATTATGGTCGGCGTAGATTTGAATATACCATCTTTGATTAAAGAACCATCATTATTACTAATTATTCCGGTATTAATTTTAGCTTTTATTATTTCAAAGTTAGTTCCAGTATTGTTTATTAGACGTTGGTTTGATAATAAGACAACGATTGCATCAGCATTTTTATTAACTTCTACATTGTCACTTGTTATCGCATCGGCTAAGATTGCTGAACAACTCAAAACAATTTCATCAGAGATGTCTGGTATATTAATCTTAAGTGCAATTATTACATGTGTATTTGTTCCTAGTATTTTCAAAAAGGTCTTTCCAATTCCAGATGAAGCGAACCGTAAGATTGATATCGCATTAATTGGTAAAAACCAACTTACAATTCCAATCGTACAAAATTTGTCACCTCAACTTTATAATGTGACATTATATTATCGTAAAGATTTAGGAGATAAACGAAATTTATCTGATAATGTGACAGTAGTTGAAATCTCTGCCTATGAAGAACATGTATTAGAAAGATTAGGATTATTTAATCAAGATATTGTTGTATGTTCAGCAAATGATGATAGTTTAAATCGTGAAGTTGCTAAATTAGCTAAAGCGCATGATGTAAATCGAGTTATATGTAGACTTGAAAATAGCAATGAAGATGAAAAAATGAAAGCAGAAGGTATAGAAGTATTCAGTAACTTTATTAGTAATAAGATATTCTTACAAGGTTTAATCGAAACGCCTAACATGTTAAATATCTTGAGCAATGTTGAAACTTCGTTATACGAAATTGAAATGTTGAATCATAAATATGAAAGTATTCAATTGCGTAATTTCCCATTCGGTGGCGATATTATATTTGTTCGAATTATTCGAAACAACGAGTCTATCGTTCCTCATGGTGATACGCAACTAAGATATAAAGACCGCCTTATCGTAACAGGCTCTAAAGAATACGTCGATGATCTTAAAGCAGAACTAGAATTTTATTATTAAACCAAACGTTCTTTTGAAAAGTAGAGTACTAGCGGTAGACAATAAGACTAAAAATTTGAATTGACTTGGACTTTTGTTCCATCGCCATAATTACTTTATAAAACTTTATCAACAATGGTAAAATATAAATATTAAATTATTCTTTGTTGTTATAAACAATAAGATTAAGTTAAAAAAGAAGACAATGATGATAAGGAGATTTTTACATGATTAATCTTGAAAACAAAACCTTCGTTATTATGGGTATTGCCAATAAACGTAGTATCGGTTTCGGTGTAGCTAAAGTATTAGACCAATTAGGTGCTAAATTAGTATTCACGTATCGTAAAGATCGTAGCCGTAAAGAATTAGAAAAATTATTAGAACAATTAAACCAACAAAATCCTAAGCTATATCAAATTGATGTTCAAAAAGATGAAGATGTAGTTAACGGCTTTGCTAAAATTGGAGAAGAAGTTGGCAATATTGATGGCGTTTATCATTCAATCGCTTTTGCCAATATTGAAGATTTACGAGGTCGTTTCTCAGAAACATCTCGCGAAGGTTTCTTATTAGCACAAGATATTAGTTCATATTCATTAACAATCGTGGCACATGAAGCTAAAAAAATTATGCCAAATGGTGGTAGCATTGTAGCTACAACATATTTAGGTGGCGAATTTGCAGTACAAAACTATAACGTTATGGGTGTTGCTAAAGCAAGCTTAGAAGCGAATGTTAAATATTTAGCATATGATTTAGGTCCTGATAACATCCGTGTTAATGCAATTTCAGCTGGTCCTATCCGTACATTAAGTGCTAAAGGTGTGGGTGGTTTCAACACAATTCTTAAAGAAATTGAAGAACGTGCACCATTAAGACGTAATGTTGATCAAGAAGAAGTCGGTAAAACAGCTGCTTATTTATTAAGTGATTTCTCTAGTGGTGTTACTGGCGAAAACATCCATGTTGACAGTGGCTTCCACGCAATTAAATAATAATAAATATATTAGTACAAGACTTGATGTATAATGCATCGAGTCTTTTTTTATTTCTTTAATATGTTAATAGAAACTGAATAAGTAAGTGCAAGTGGCACTTTTTAAGTCATTTGCTTTTAAATGAAATGATGACAATTACATTGGCATACGCGACATAATGAAATTCTAATGATAAACATAAAAAAGGTTGAGACTTTGTTTGTCCCAACCTCTATATTAATCAGTATTTGCTTTAGTTAAATTCTCAAAATTAATCTTTAACGTTACTGTTCGCCTTATCTATGATACGTTGTCGATATTTAAAGACGTTGCTAGCCACTGTTTTAAGTACTGCATAAAGTGGTACAGCGATTAAAATAAGTGTAAAACCACCTAAATCACCAGCTGCTAAAATAACTACGATGATTGTTAATGGGTGAATACTTAATGATTTACCCATAACATTTGGCGTAATCACATTACCTTCAAGTTGTTGTGCTATTAAAGTGACTACACAGACCCAGATAAAGGTAGTAGGCCCATCGATAATACCAAGAATAGCTGCAGGCGCGAAAGATAACCAAGGTCCTAAGAATGGAATTAAGTTAGCCACACCAGCAAATAGTACAAGTAATGGTGTATAAGGTAATCCGATTATTGTGTAACCAATATATAAGATGATACCTAAGATAACACTAACTGTAACTTGTCCTTGAATATATGATTTTAAAGTGAAATTTAAATCTTTTAATAAATCTACTACAAAGACTTTTCGTTCTCCTTTGAAAAATTTAGCAATCGCTGGAATGAATTTTTCATGATCTTTTAACATGTAAATTAAGAAGAACGGTACCATAATCAATAAGAATATTGTTGATATAAATGATGTTAAATAAGTGATTGAATTGGCTAAAATGCCAGTCATACTATCACCAATTGATTTAACAGCTGAATTTATTCGAGTCGTTACATCACTTGGTAGTTTATCCATTTGAGTAAGTGAGAAATTAATGATTTGTTCTGTTTCACGTTGTAAAGCAGGTGTTGCTTTAATTAAACTATTTACATTCGAAATAATGATAGGTGCAATAAATGCGACTACAATGGCAATGATTGCTATTAAGCCTATGAAAATAGTTAAAATACTTGCCCAACGTGGGAAACCCCACTTTTCAAGAATATTTTGGAATGGTAAGCAGATATAAAATAAAAATCCGCTAATTAGAAATGGAAGAAAAACAGAGCCGATAATGGTTGCAATCGGTGCAAATACGCTTTGGACTTCCATGAATAATTTAATTAGCACAAACAGGATGATTAAGGCAATTCCTGTTCGAAACCAAACTTTGTTAAGCATAAGCTTACGTCCTCCTATAATAATCAATTATTTAATAAGTATATATCAATTAGGTTGAGTTAAAAAGAAAAACTTTAATTAATAAAGTGATACAGCATATTGAATATGTATTTAATTGATATTTTAATTTGATTACTGTCATTCACTGAGTTTAAGAAGTGATAACAATAATGTATAAATTACCATTAAATATAAGTATAAAACATTTGATTTTAATAGGAGATTTAAAAGTTACCATTAACTTGATACAATAAGTATATTCTTATTAGGGGGCGTCAGTCATATGTCTAATTTTAAAGCTGGTAAAATTAATAAACATATCTTACATAGTAGCATCTTAGAACGAGATGTCACTTTATCAGTTTATCTACCTGAAGATTATTCTGAATTATTTAAATATCAAGTCATCATCTGTTTTGATGGTTTAGATTTTCTAAGATTTGGAAGACTTCAACGTGAATACGAACGTTTAAGAAGGGATGAAGAAATTGAACGTGCCATTATCGTTGGATTTCATTATGAAGATGTAGACAAACGTAGAGAAGAATTTCATCCCCAAGGTAGTAGAAGTAATAAAACAGTGCAAGCGGTTGGTAAAGAAGTATTGCCTTTTATTGATCATACATTCCCAACATACAAAATCGGTAATGCTAGAATATTAATGGGGGATAGTCTAGCAGGGAGTATCGCGTTATTAACAGCACTGACATATCCAACGATATTTAGCCAAGTTGCAATGCTTAGTCCACACTCAGATGAGACTGTCCTAGAGAAATTTAACAACTGCTTACAATATAAAGAATTATCGATTTGGCATGCGATTGGAAAAGAAGAAATAGACTTCGAATTGCCAACGACTGGAGAGCGTGCCAATTTCTTAACACCTAACAGAGCTTTATCTAAGGCAATACAACAGAAAGATGTCACATATCATTATCAAGAATTTGAAGGTGGGCATAATTGGAAATCATGGAAACCTATGCTACCAGAGATTTTAACTTATTTCTTGAGTGATGAAATTCCGGATTCTTCTAAAGAATTTTAAATTTGAAATAAATATTTAATTTTTATTGGAAAAGGGTATGAATAGATAACATAACAAGTCTTTTTATTGAATAGTGTGAGTAGGATCTTAAAAGCTTGATTATTGTAAACCTTTTCAAAAAATTCAACTAACTAATAACGTAATATTTAGAATTTTGCTATAATGGTAGTATGTTAAACAAAGGAGGAATTTCAATGAATATAGGATTAGCATTAATTCCGTCAAAATCATTTCAAGATGAAGTGAATGGTTATCGTAAACGTTATGATACTGAGTATGCTCGTATTATGCCACACATTACGATTAAATCTCACTTTGAAATTAATGATGCAGAGTTAGATTCAGTTAAAGAAGAAGTTAAAAAAAGATTAGAAGGTTTTGGCCCAGTAGAAGTGCATGCTACAAAAGCTTCAAGTTTCAAACCAACTAATAATGTAATTTATTTTAAAGTTGCTAAAACAGACGAGTTAGAACAACTTTTTGATAAATTTAATACTGAAGATTTCCATGGCGAAGCAGAGCATCCATTTGTACCTCATTTTACAATTGCTCAAGGTTTATCAAGTCAAGAATTTGAAGATATTTATGGTCAAGTAGAATTAGCAGGGGTAGATCATAAAGAAACTATTGATGAACTTTCATTATTGAGTTACGACGAAGATGATGATAAATGGAAAGTAATCGATACGTTTAAATTAGCATAAACTTTAATGATAGTTAGATCATATAATTGAACCCGCGGATGATATGTTTCAATATCATCTACGGGTTCATTTTTTGAATATATTGATTTAAATTACAATCTTATTTTGGGGAATACATCCCTAAATCATAAATCTTAGTGTGATTTAAACTGAGATTTATTGTTTTTATTTTTAATAAAATAAATACCATAAAACACAGCTAATACTAAAAAGATAAATGCAGAAAAATAGAATGTATTGTTTAATCCATTTGAAAACTGAGCAATAAGACCACCAAATAATGGTCCAATCATTGAACCAAAACCTTGTACACTATTAAAAACGCCCCAAGTTTCTTCTTGTTCTGCCGGGTCAATTTGACCTGCCATAAACGTATTCCATGCAGGTAGTAAAATACCATACATTAAACCGATAAATACTGCGACTATCCATACAATCACAATATTTGTGACTAATGATAATCCAAAGATAAATGCAGTAAATAAAATGAAACCAGTAAAGATAATACCGTACATAAACCCTCTGCTATTTTTATCAATAATCTTAGATAAAAATAACATTGAAACTGCACAACCTACGCCTCCGATAGCAATTGCTACTGTATATTCTATTGTACTTACACCTACAACCTTAGTGGCGTAAGTTGGCAATATAGGTAGTAATGCAGAAATTGAAGCACCTTGCAGTAAAATACCAGGGAATAAAACGAGATGACGTTTCATAACGTCAACGATTTGACCCAATTGTTCACTAACAGGCTTTGTATTATAATTTGTCAATTTAATATCTACGAAATAATACAGTACCCAAGCAATAACAACTACGAGTGACATCATAAATGCGAAACGTGTCGGATGTAATTTAACTAAGACATTCATAAATGCCCAACCAACTAATAAGCCTAATAGCCATGCAAAATAAACATAACCCATTTGCTTACCACGTTGGTCTTCTTCAACACTAGATAACATAATAACCCAAATAGGACTAACTGCTATACCTAGCATTATTGCACTTAAAATTATGACTATAGGATTGGCAGGGAACCAAATGACCAAGAATAAACTGACTAAGGCTAATAAAAATCCAAGTGTTAAGACTATTTTAGTACCAAATTTTTTCAATAAGAAGCCGATGACAAAGTTAGTGGCTGCATCGGATATAAAATGAATTGATAATGCTGCAGAAGTGACTGCTACCGCAATAGAAGTTACGGTTGGTAAATAGTTGATGTAACTTAATACGTACATACCTCTCGCAAATTCCATTAAAAAAAGAATAACTAGCATTATTTTAAAATTTTTACTGATTTTTTTTCTATTTAACGAAGAACTTGGCATATAATGGCACCTTTCCATAAATTTCCTGGTGTTGTGATGAGCTATCCAGGATATTTAATAAATCGGTACATAGTCTATATGTAGAATAATCTACTTTTTCTTCTGCCATTTTAGCCGTCATAGCACGTAATTTATCTTCGTGATTAGTCAAATCAGAAACGATTTCAATAGCTTCATCAGGCGTGTTCGCAATCTTACCGTATGCTTTATCTTGGAAATACAAAGCATTTTCTAGTTCTTGGCCTGGTGCTGGATTTAAGAAAATCATAGGTATACTACGTGTTAAACCTTCTGAAATCGTTATACCACCAGGTTTAGTAATCATAAGTTGACTTGAAGCCATCCACTCGTTCATGTGTTTGGTATAGCCTAGAATAAGTACATTATCGTATGATTTAAATTGTATTTCTAGATTACGTTTTAAAGCTTTGCTGCGGCCACATACCATAACAATTTGTGAATGAGGACTCTTTTCTAGAATGCTTTCAATCATATCTTCAAATCCTTTAGATACACCAAAAGCACCCGCTGACATTAAAATAGTTGGCTTATCAGGGTCTAAGTTATTTTGTTTTAACCATGACGCTTTATCAATATCCGCTTCAAACTTGTCAGAAATAGGAATACCTGTCACTTTAATATCAGATGCAGGAATACCAGCTTCAATAAAATCTGCTTTGGTTTGTTCCGTAGCCACATAATATCTAAGAGAATTAGGTGTAATCCAGTTTTTTTGTAGGCGATAATCAGTCATTACAGTGGCTATAGGAATGCGCATGTTAAATTGTTCTGTTAATACTGACATAACAGGAGTAGGGAATGTTAATAATATTAAGTCTGGTTTTTCTTTTAAGAGTAAGTTAATTAGTTTATTTAATCCATAATATTTATAAAAACATTTATCTAACTCATCAGGGCGACTATAATAAAAGTTTTTATACATATTTCTAAAATATTTAAAGCTATTGATATACCATTTTTTACATATAGAAGTAAGAATTGGATGTGCTTCCATAAACAAATCGTGCTCAATAACAGATAAATGGGACAAGTTCATTTCATTAAGTTGATTAACGACACTTTGCGTCACTTGTAAATGTCCATTGCCAAATGAGCCGGTAATAATCAATATCTTTTTATTTTGAGTAACCATTAATAGTCACCCTCCATTAATTTAAATTTAATACATATAATACATCACTTGATGGATTTAATAGGAGCTTCATTGCCTTATTTGTAAATGACTACGAAGTATACAAAAACTTTATTAAACCCATAAATTTCATTTATAGTGCATTATAGCACAATAATAATGTTAACTTCATCTTTATATGTCTATCGTAGCATTTATAAATAGAAATGTATTGAGATTTAGACGTATATAAATAAAAATTTAAAAATAATTAACCTTAACTTAATAAATAAAAATGCACTGTGATTTAATAAATTTATAATAATTTAAATGAGACATCATTACGCTTAAAATAGGTTATTTTTAATGGAAATAAATTTATCAACAACTTCAAAACATGTATAATAGAATTATTGTAAAAGAAGGAGCGATACATTTTGAATGCGAATGAGTTGTTCGAAAAAATAAGAGTTAAACTGGTTATAGGAACGTTAGATATAAATGTTACTGATATCACTACAGATTCACGTACAGCAAGTGAAGGAAGTATATTCGTCGCATCAAAAGGCTATACAGTAGATAGCCATAAATTCTGTCAAAACGTTGTTAATCAAGGTGCCAAAATCGTCGTAGTAAATAAGCAACAGGACCTTGATGGTGATGTGACCCAAGTCATCGTACCAGATACATTGAGAGTCGCGAGCTTATTAGCACATACATTATTTGAATATCCTAGTCACCAATTAACGACTTTTGGTGTTACAGGTACCAATGGTAAGACATCCATCGCTACGATGATTCATCTTATTTTCAGAGGTTTAGGAAAAGGCAGTGCATATTTGGGAACAAATGGCTTTCAAATTAATGAACAAAAGACTAAGGGTGCGAATACGACACCAGAAACAGTATCTTTAACTAAGAAAATCAAACAAGCTGTTGATGAAAAAGCAGAAGCAATGACAATGGAAGTTTCAAGTCATGGCTTATCACTTGGCCGATTACGTGGTGTAGAATTTGATGTAGCTATATTTTCTAACCTGACACAAGACCATCTAGACTTCCATGGCACAATGGAAGCATATGGACATGCTAAATCACTGTTATTCAGTCAATTAGGAGAGGATTTATCTAAAGAAAAGTATGTTGTCTTAAATAATGATGATGACTTTTCTGAGTATTTAGCGTCAGTTACGCCATATGAAATATTTAGTTATGGTATAGACAATGATGCTCAATTTAAGGCAGTAAATATTAAGGAATCGTTGCAAGGCGTAGAATTTGATTTTGCAACGCCCTTTGGTACATATCATGTGAAATCACCTTATGTAGGTAAATTTAACATCTCTAATATAATGGCAGCGATGATTGCTGTGTGGAGCAAGGGTACTTCAATAGAAGATATTATCAAAGTAGTGGAAAATCTCGAACCAGTGGAAGGACGTTTAGAAGTATTAGATCCTTCTTTACCTATTGATTTAATTATAGATTATGCACATACAGCTGATGGCATGAATAAATTGATTGATGCGGTTAAACCATTTGTTAAGCAAAAGCTTATCTTCTTAGTCGGTATGGCAGGAGAGCGTGACTTAACGAAAACACCTGAAATGGGTTCAGTGGCATGTAGAGCAGATTATGTTATTTTCACACCGGATAATCCTGCTAATGATGATCCAAAAATGTTGACTGCAGAACTTGCTAAAGGTGCAACACATCATAATTATGTTGAATTTGATGATCGTGCAGAAGGAATTAAACATGCAATTGATGTTGCCGAACCAGGAGATACAGTAGTGCTTGCTTCCAAAGGAAGAGAACCATATCAAATTATGCCAGGTCATGTTAAAGTACCACATCGAGACGATTTAATTGGTTTAGAAGCCGCCTATAAAAAATTTGGCGGTGGCCCAGTTGAACATTAAACAACTTTCATTAAACAATGAAGTAGTTAACGTTTATTTATATATTAATAATGAAACTAACAACTTTATGTTGGCGATTCCAGATATATTTTGGTCTGTAGAACTTCAGTCGGCTTTAAGTAATGATGAAATTAAAGAAGAATTAACTATGCAATTATTTAATTTCAAGGACGAAGAAGATGCAGAAGAAATTGCTTTAATCTTAACAGACTGGATTGTGAATGATATTAAAGGAGATTACTAGATGAGTTTAAAAGAAGAAGTAGAATCAAGAAAGACGTTTGCCATCATTTCTCACCCAGATGCTGGTAAAACGACGCTTACTGAAAAATTATTATATTTTAGTGGAGCGATAAGAGAAGCGGGTACAGTTAAAGGTAAAAAAACAGGAAAATTTGCAACAAGTGACTGGATGAAAGTTGAACAAGAACGTGGTATCTCAGTAACAAGTTCAGTCATGCAATTTGATTATGATGATTACAAAATTAATATTCTAGATACACCAGGACACGAAGATTTCTCAGAAGATACTTACCGTACATTAATGGCAGTTGATAGTGCAGTTATGGTAATTGACTGTGCAAAAGGTATCGAACCTCAAACGTTGAAATTATTCAAAGTATGTAAAATGAGAGGCATTCCAATTTTCACTTTTATTAATAAATTAGACCGTGTTGGGAAAGAACCTTTTGAATTGCTAAATGAAATTGAAGAAACATTAAATATTGAAACATATCCAATGAACTGGCCGATAGGTATGGGACAAAATTTCTTTGGTATCATTGATCGTGAGTCAAAAACAATTGAACCTTTTAGAGACGAAGAAAATATTCTTCATTTAAATAATGATTATGAATTGCAAGAAGAACATGCAATTAGCAATGATAGTGCTTTTGAACAAGCAATTGAAGAATTCATGCTAGTTGAAGAAGCGGGCGAACAATTTGATAATGACGCATTATTAAATGGTGAATTAACACCGGTATTCTTTGGTTCAGCATTAGCTAATTTTGGTGTTCAAAACTTCTTGAATGCTTATGTAGATCATGCACCAATGCCAAATGCTCGTCAAACGAATGAAGAAATTGAAGTGAGTCCGTTTGATGATGAATTTTCTGGATTTATTTTTAAAATTCAAGCCAATATGGACCCTAAGCATCGTGATAGAATTGCTTTTATGCGAGTTGTGAGTGGTGCGTTTGAAAGAGGAATGGATGTAACATTACAACGTACAAATAAAAAACAAAAAATTACTCGTTCTACATCATTTATGGCTGATGATAAAGAAACAGTTAACCATGCTGTAGCAGGTGATATTATAGGTTTATATGATACTGGTAATTACCAAATTGGAGATACGTTAGTAGGCGGTAAACAAAAATATAGTTTCCAAGATTTACCTCAGTTCACGCCTGAAATCTTTATGAAAGTTTCTGCTAAAAATGTGATGAAACAAAAACATTTCCATAAAGGTATTGAACAATTAGTTCAAGAAGGTGCAATTCAATATTATAAAACATTGCATACGAATCAAATTATTCTTGGTGCAGTTGGTCAATTACAATTTGAGGTATTTGAACATCGTATGAAGAATGAATACAACGTAGATGTTGTAATGGAACCAGTTGGAAGAAAAATAGCACGTTGGATTGAAAATGAAGACGACATTCAAGATAAAATGAATACTTCTCGTTCTATTTTAGTGAAAGATAGATATGACAATTTTGTATTCTTGTTTGAGAATGAATTTGCAACACGCTGGTTTGAAGAGAAGTTCCCAGAAATTAAATTATATAGTTTATTATAAAGTTGAAAAGTGAGTTGATAAATCTTTCAACTGTTGCTATGAACGTTATTGTTTATAATAATAATTATTTGTAAGTAAAGAGGGTATTTGAGTAGTAAATCATAATTTGTTTTAGTAAATTTAAGTTTTTCTCAATTTCTTAAAAAAATAATGATTTATGATTGTGCAATGTTACTTATTTTAGTTATAATACCTTTAACAAATGAATACCTATGACATTCTGTCAGAGGGGAGTAACTTGAGAACCATAGTAATAATGAAATGGTTAGCACTTTATCGTCATTACGAAGACATATCTTCCGGTAAAGTGGGCAAATAAATTGCTAAGTGAGACCTTTGCTATTATTTAGCATAGGTCTCTTTATTTGTATTTAAATTGAAAAGGAGAGATACGCTATGGATCCGAGTTTAATTTTACCTTATCTATGGGTAATTTTAGTTTTAGTGTTTTTAGAAGGATTATTAGCAGCAGATAATGCTGTGGTTATGGCTGTGATGGTAAAACATTTACCACCTGAGCAAAGAAAGAAAGCACTATTTTATGGCTTATTAGGCGCTTTTGTTTTCCGTTTTATTGCCCTATTTTTAATTAGTATTATTGTTAATTTCTGGTTTATTCAAGCTATCGGTGCGGCTTACTTAATTTTTATGTCGATTAGAAATCTGTGGAATTTCTTCCATAAGAAAGAAGAAGACCACCAAGAAGGTGACGATCATCATTATGATGAATCAGGTGTTGAAAAGAAAGTTGGCCCAATGAAATTCTGGGGAACAGTATTTAAAGTAGAATTTGCTGATATTGCTTTTGCAATTGATTCAATGTTAGCTGCGATGGCAATTGCGGTTACTTTACCTAAAATGGGCATCCATTTCGGTGGTATGGACTTAGGTCAATTTGGAGTCATGTTTATTGGCGGAATGATTGGTGTTATTTTAATGCGTTTCGCAGCAACATGGTTTGTAGACTTGTTAAATAAATACCCAGGCCTTGAAGGTGCAGCCTTTGCCATTGTTGGTTGGGTAGGTATAAAATTAGTTGTTATCGTACTTGCACATAAAGATATTGGAATATTACCTGAAGAATTTCCACATGGCGTATTATGGCAATCAATTTTCTGGACTGTTATGATATTATTAGTAGTCATTGGATGGTTAACTTCTGTACGTAATAACAAAAAGAAGGCAAAATAAAAAGATAAGTTACCTTTAAAATTTGGCTGAAAGCGTCAGGTTTTAAAGGTATTTTTTATGTTGAAAAATTTTGCTATATATAATGGTCATTAGAAAAATTTATAATTAAACCCTCAATTCATTGCTAATTGTCATTAATGATATTAAAATTTAAGTAATGTATCAATTACTATATGAATAACCACGAGTAGGATAATCAATTAAAACTCTGACTTTGTGTGTTAAAAGATAGGAGTGGCATCTTTGGATAATGATAAAAAGCATGTGATACCTCGAGATAAATATCGTCGTAAGCGACATGAATATTTTCACAATGAAGAACGTGAAGAGCGAATAAAACAGGAAAGAGAACAACGTGAAAGACTTGCTCGAAAAGAACAAGAGCAAGCAAAAGTTAATGAAGAACGTGTGAAAGATAATTTACGAAAAGCTAGAATTGAGAAATTAACCCAAGAAGAAATTCAACAGCAACAACATTTAGCTAAAGTCAGATCAGAACAAGAATCAACTACAGTGAGTAATGATAAAGAAGAACATCATAACTTAACACTACCGGAAGAACAACAACTGAAGAAAGACCGTGAAGAAACACACGCTAATGATGCTTCTTCAAGCTCTAAATCAAGGGAAGTTACTCACTATAATAATGATAACAATCATCATGGGCATGATAATAGCGGTGAGAGACAACCAGAGTTAAGTAGGGTTAAGAAAAATAAAGAAAAAGAACAACTTAGTGTTAACCCAAAAGAGAATACTAATAAAAATGAAACGCTATCAAATAAAAATGAGCAACAACAAAAGTCTGAACAAAAGCACGTAGAGAAAAAACAAGTAATTGATAAAAATAAAGACTCTAACAAAACAGAAAATAATAATAAACGGCCTAAAGAAGATATTGAATCTAAGACAAACAACAATCATCAAAAAGAGTCATTAGAGAAACAGAACGATAGTAATAAGTCAGAAGAAAAGACAAAAACAAATCAATATGAAGCGCATAGTGCTACTCAAGAAGAATCAAATACAAATAGTGACGCTTTAGAGACAGTAAAAAGATTCTTTAAATTGCACTGGTTAAAAATAGTGATAGTAGTAGCTATTCTATTAATCATCATATTAATTTCAGCAATTATTTCTGAAATGAATCAAAATAGTAGTGTTCATCAAAGTGAACACCATCATACGAAGTACACATCAACTATGAAAAATGCTAATAGTACTGTTAACTCGATTGTAACAGTAGAGAATGACACACCTAAGAATACTTCAAAAATTAATAATACTAAAAACACAAATAATGAAGTTGGATCAGGTGTCGTCTACAAAAATGTAGACGATACTTTTTTTATTTTAACTAACGCTCATATCGTTGGTAATAGTGACAATATAGTGATTTCATACGGAGATAACCAATCTACCAAAGCAACTGTCGTTGGCAAAGATATGTGGTCAGATATTGCAGTCTTAAAGGCTTCTTTTAAAGATAAAAAAATCAAGCCGATTAAGATGGGAGATTCTAGTAAGTTAATATTAGGTGAATCGATTATAATTGTTGGTAATCCATTAGGCAATGATTTTAAAAATACTGTCTCAAAAGGGATAATCTCTGGTTTAGATAGAGCAGTACCTGTTGATTTTGACAAAGACAATAAAAATGATGAATTAATTAAAACATTTCAAATAGATGCAGCTGTAAATCCAGGTAATTCTGGTGGTGCAGTCGTCAATCGTTATGGAGAATTAGTAGGTATAGTTTCGCTAAAAATAAACATGCCTAATATTGAGGGAATGGGATTCGCTATTCCTATAAATGATGCAAAAAGTATAGCTACAGAGTTGGAAAAGAAAGGTAAAGTTGAATATCCTAATACAGGATTAGCAATTAAAAATGTTGAAGATTTGAACAATTATGAAAGACAACTTTTAAAGATACCTAATCAATTAAACTATGGTATTGTAATAGAAAAATTAAAAGACGATGGATTAGGTAAAAAATCAGGTTTAAAAACTGGCGATGTAGTTGTAGAATTAGATAGTAAATCAATTAAAGATAATTTACATTATAGACAAACCATTTTTAATCACAGACAAGACTTAAAAACGCTGTCGGCAAAAATCTATAGAGATGGAAAATCTCAAGAGATAAAAATAAAATTAAAATGACGTTGAGGTGACAAGTTAATGTCTATTTTCGGTAAGTTGCTTAAAAAATCAAGTCCTCAACAAGGGATTGTTTTGTATTATTTAATAGCCATAGTTGTTGCTTTCTTGTTATTAAATTTACCCTTTGTGCATAAACAAGGGGTAAGTGTTAGTCCAATAGACACACTTTTTGTAGCTGTTTCGGGTATTAGCGTAACTGGCTTAACACCAGTTAATATCGTCGATACTTATTCAACTTTTGGACAGATTATAATACTTATCATACTTAATATTGGTGGTATCGGTGTTATGGCTATAGGAACTGTTTTATGGGTAGTTTTAGGCAAACACATCGGTATTCGTGAAAGACAATTAATTATGTTAGATAACAATAAAGACACGATGAGTGGAACTGTTAAATTAATCTTGGAAATTATAAAAACAATACTAACAATCGAATTTGTAGGTGCACTTTTATTAGCATTCTACTTTTACAGAGATAATCCTGATTTAAAATACGCATTGATGCAAGGCTTATTTGTGTCTATTTCTGCTACGACCAATGGTGGGCTAGACATAACTGGTCAATCGTTAGTACCTTATGCCAAGGATTATTTTGTTCAGACTATTGTTATGTTTTTAATAGTTCTAGGTTCGATAGGTTTTCCAGTGTTATTAGAAATTAGAGCTTATGTTAGAAATAGAGTAACAAATTTTCGATTTTCATTATTTACTAAGATAACGACATCTACTTATTTCTTTTTATTCATATTTGGTGTTTTAGCTATTCTAGCTTTAGAGCATAATCATGCATTTAAAGGTTTAAGCTGGCATCAATCGCTTTTTTATTCACTCTTTCAGTCTGCAACAACAAGGAGTGCCGGATTACAAACAATAGATATGACTCATTTTAGTGATGCAACTAATGTAATAATGAGTATCTTAATGTTTATAGGATCTTCTCCAAGTTCAGTGGGCGGTGGTATTCGTACCACAACTTTTGCAATATTGATTCTTTTTGTAATCAATTTTAATAACAATACAGATAAATCAGAAATTAAAGTATTTAATAGAGAGATTCATGTTGTAGATATTCAACGTTCATTTGCTGTTTTTACAATGGCGTCAATTCTGACATTTGTGAGTATGATAGTTATTTTAGCCACTGAAAAAAGTAACTTATCATTCCTACAAGTTTTCTTTGAAGTGATGTCTGCATTTGGAACATGTGGTTTAACTTTAGGTGTAACTGATAATGTTAGTGGTCTCACTAAAGTGATATTAATGATATTAATGTTTATAGGACGTGTAGGATTAATTTCCTTCATAATTATGATTGCAGGACGCAAAGAACCAGATAAATTTCATTATCCAAAAGAACGAGTTCAAATTGGATAAGTATAAAGACATTTTCAGTAAAAGTTTTTACTGGAAATGTTTTTTTATTAACGATAGTTAGAAATGGATAACACTCATAGTTTGATAAATGTTAAACTAGCTTTAAATAAGGGGTGTGTAACTTTGGAGAAAAATGAAAATATAACTATAGATATACTTGCAACTTCAGATATGCATAGTCATTTCATGAATGGCGATTTTGGTTCAAACATTTACCGTGCAGGGGCTTATGTCAAAAGTGTTAGAGAAGACAATGAGAATGTTGTTTTACTAGATAGTGGAGGGAGTCTCGCCGGTTCTTTAGCAGCACATTATTACGCTATAGTAGCACCTTATAAGCGTCACCCAATGATTAAATTAATGAATGCTATGCAATATGATGCAAGTGGTATTAGTCCAGACGATTTTAAATTTGGTTTGTCATTTCTAACACGCTCAGTGTCTTTAGCACGATTTCAATGGTTATCGGCAAATATTGAATATGCATTGACCAAAGAACCTTATTTCTCAACGCCATATGTTATTAAGCAATTTAGTAACGTAAAAATTGCAATCGTTGGTTTAACTGCCGATGGATTAATGAAGAATGAATATGCTGAAATGGAAAAAGATGTAAGTATTGAAAAAACACTGTTATCTGCTAAACGCTGGATCAGATATATTCATGAGACTGAACATCCAGACTTTCTTATAGTTATCTATCATGGTGGTTTAGACAAAATTAATCAAACGAATACACGCCATGGTGAAAGTTCCCATGAAGCTGAAAAAATCATGAAAAAAATTGGCGTAATAGATTTAATGATTACTGCACATCAACATCAAACAATTGTAGGTAATGATTATGAAACAGTATATATTCAAGCTGGTCAAAATGCTCAAGAACTAGTGCACGTAAAAATTAGGTTTAAGAAACGTACAAATACATTTGAAAAAGAAGATATCGAGTCAGTTGTAATTAATTTAAGTGAATATCAAGAAGATAATGAATTGTTAGAACTCACATACTATGATCGTAAAGCAGTTGAACATTGGTCTAAAGAGATTATTTCTGAAAATGAATTTAATTTACAAGTAAGAGGATTAGAAGATTTAATTGGCAAACCACATCCTTTTGTGCAACTTTTACATGATAGTATTAAATTAGCCTATGATAATAAAATAACGTGTATTAATGTTCCTAAAAATGGTGAAAAAGGACTAACAGGTATAATTACAAATGAAGATCTTTACCATTCATACCCTCACCCTGATAAAGCCATAGATTTAACTTTGACAGGCCAGCAAATTAAAGATCTGATTGAATATACGTATTCTTATATTCAGTTTGAACAAGAACAATTAAGTATGACAATAATAGACGAAACATTATGCACGTTATGGCAAGGATTTGAGTATGAAGTTGATATGAACAATGAACCATTTCATCGTGTAAATTTGAAAGACATAAAATTAGAAGGTACTTACCGTGTTACAATGACAGACTATTGTTACAGAAATTACCGTTCACGCCTTGATGATACGACTATCCATCATACAACGTACGATCAACCAATGAGCACACTTATTGCTGAAAAACTAAAAGATTCTAATTACCAATTGAATGTGAATCATAATTTTAGAGTAAAGTTTGATAACTAACCCTTCAATTATATAAACGTTCTACAAATAAAGATTACTTTAAAAAAAGAAGCTTTTCTTAGTCTTTTAACTAAGAAAAGCTTCTTAACCATGAAATATTAAAAGTAAAATGATTGCAACGATTTGTCCTAATGATGTTGTTACAATACGACGAGTATATTGGTAACTCATTGATAGAACGACTTGCGTAACAAAAATAAATGCTACAATCCACCATTTGTCTAGATAGATAAATAATGAACTTGAACATAACGAAGTTACTATAATTATTAACCAAGTAGGAAATTTGAATTTAGTTAACTCTTTTTGCAAAACTGTTCTCATATATAGTTCATGACACGGAATTACAAAAATCAATGTCACTAACATTTGCCATTTGAAATAAACGCCTGTTCTTGTTAACTCTTTAATAAGCTCAGCATAAGATAGTTGTGGTGATAATAATGAAAAGATTAACTGTATAATAATAAGTAAAACACTTGTTATTATACCAACCCCAATAGACGTTAATAAACGTTTAGAGTTAATATCACGTTGATAAAAAACATAACTTATACCAGCAATTAGCATGATACCAGTATATAAATACCAGTATTCTTGATGTTCTCCCCACATGATGTATAAGATCAAATGGAATACAATAAAGCTTGCAATAAACCAAATTAACGCTTTTGATATATTTTTCATTTACTAATAACCTTCTTATTCAACGATTGTATAGCGTTTGTGATTAATAACCGTTTTTTCTGGTAAATCTAAATCATTGAAGTTATCCATAATAGTTAAGTCTACAATTACTGAATTGTCATTAATTTTTTCAACACGGCCTCTTAAACCGTCATAAAATTCTACGATATTGCCAACTTCTGCAACAGTCATTTCGAGTCCTCCTCAAATCATAGCTAGGCTATATTGTACTAAAATTTTACATAATAATAAACAAATATATGCTAAAAAAAGTAAATATTATTTTAATTATGAATAAAATGTCAAATTTGAGTAAATAATTGGCAATCTATTTTATTATAAGGCATAAATGAATTAAGGGCATAATTGGGTAAGTTAAAGGAGAGATAAATATGAAATTTGTAAGCAACAATAATATTAACGATCCTACTATCAATCTTGCGATGGAAGAATACGTTTTAAAACATTTACCAGCAGATGATAGTTATTTTTTATTTTATATTAATGGGCCTTCGATTATTGTTGGTAAAAATCAAAATACAATTGAAGAAGTTAACAAGCAATATGTTGATGAAAATAATATTCATGTTGTACGTAGAATCTCTGGTGGGGGAGCTGTGTATCATGATCAAGGTAACTTAAATTTTAGTTTTATCACTGATGATGATGGCAATAGTTTCCATAATTTTAAAAAATTTACTGAACCCATTGTGCAAGCATTACAATCGATGGGGGTTAATGCTGAAATGACTGGTCGAAATGATATCCAAGTGGGCCAGGCAAAAATTTCAGGTAACGCGATGGTTAAAGTAAAAGATAGAATGTTTAGTCATGGAACGCTAATGTTGAATAGTGATTTAGGAGAGGTCCAAAATGCCTTAAAAGTTAATCCGAAAAAAATTCAATCAAAAGGTGTTAAATCTGTACGTAAACGTGTAGCAAATATTGACGAATTCTTAGATGAATCAATATCAATCGACCAATTTAAGCAAATTATTCTAAAAACAATATTTGGAGAACATGAAGTTGAAGAATATAAATTGACTGATGAAGATTGGAAAAATATTGAAGAGTTAAGTAATAATAAATATAGAACTTGGGATTGGAATTATGGTAGAAATCCTAACTATAATTTTGAACGTGATGAAAAATTTGAAAAAGGTTTTGTACAAATCAAATTTGACGTCAAAAAAGGCAAAATTGAACATGCTAGAATCTTTGGAGACTTCTTTGGTGAAGGTGATGTCACTGAATTAGAGAATGCTTTAATAGGGACGTTACATGATTATACGCATATTAAAGAAGCTATGGAAGACTTTGACTTTTATCATTATTTCGGTGACATTAAAAAAGAAGAGATTTTAAAATTAATGTCTTATTAGTAATAAATAAGCGGCTATTAAGGATATTTTCCTTAGTAGCCGCAAAATGTTTATTTATTTAAATGATCGATAGCATATTGTGCTTCTTCTTGCGTGAATTTTTCACCATATTCTGAAGTTAATTGCTCATAAATAGATTGTGTTGACATATGTTGAGTTTTTGCATAGTCTTTAGCTTTTTCTAATGCGTTTTTCTTATAATCAGCTTTAAGGTTATCGATAGCGTATTGTGCAGCGTTTGCCGGGAATTTTTCACCGTATTCTGAAGTTAATTGATCATATATACCTTTTTTAGACATATGCATGAAACTAGAGTATGTTTCAGCTTTTTTTAATGCAGCTTGTTGTTCTCTAGTTGACTCTTTATCATTATTAGACTTTGATTCATCTGTTTGTTCTTTAGTTGTTACAGTACTTTGATCATCAGTTTGTGATGTAGATGCGTTATCATCTTTTTTGCTATTAGAGTCGTTATCATTTTTTTGTTCTGTAGTAGTATTACTATCTTTATTAGTGGTTGAAGTATCTGAAAATGTAGCAGTACAAGCTGAAATACCAATGATTATAATGATTAATAGTACTAGACATCCACCACAACCACCACATCCCCAAAGCCATTTTTTCTTACTTTTGGATTTTTCCTCTAGTTGTTGTATAGATGCTAAAGGTTCACTTTGGCTAGAATGATGTTCTTTTTCGAAATGTTGTTCTGTCATGTTGATTAATCCTCCGAAATAATATATTAAGAATAAAAATATTCTTAATATCTATTATATTCTAAGAAAGGTGTATTTTGTAACATACAATTTAGTTTTAATAGATTAATTTACGACAATTTACTTTTTTATACACAATTTTAATATGTAATGATATATATAATTCAAATTGAAGGTATGCTTATTAAATTAGAAGATAGAAGTTCTTAGTAAATGAAGTATAGACGATAATAAAAATAAACAAAAAAACCACCGAATATCGGTGGTTTAAATGACGGAAACGGAGGGATTCGAACCCTCGCGCCGCTCTCGCGACCTACACCCTTAGCAGGGGCGCCTCTTCAGCCAACTTGAGTACGTTTCCATATGGCTCCGCAGGTAGGATTCGAACCTACGACCGATCGGTTAACAGCCGATAGCTCTACCACTGAGCTACTGCGGAATAATTTGATTTATGATGCTATCTCTAATCAGCACAAATATTATTATATCAATAAACTTAAAATTTGCAAGGTATTATATTAAAAAAATATACGGAATATTTACACTATATTAATATAAACGTTCCGTATATTTTAAAATTAAACATAAAACTATTTATCTTGTAATAGTGAGTAATGGGAAAGTGCTTCAAATATATTTAAAGTAGTTTTTTCATAATCAATAGGCATTTCAGGGTTATTCGATTTCATGCGGGATTGTTTATCAACCATGTAGTAGTAGAAAATACAGTTAGAATATTGATGCCAGAGGCTATGATAAGAAACATTAAGTGTGAGTGTTTGCTGGTTAGCAAAAATGATTTTACTTTTTCGGTTTTTCAGTGGTTTAATTTCGTGCACATAATGCATGTTAATCCAAATATTTTCTTCTAAACGATCGGAATGTGTTGGGAAAAAGTAAGTTGGGAATAAAGGAGTTAACAGAATAGGGGGCTTGCTCGTAATATTTGCAATGCGCTGGGTTTCAGATTTTTTACTAATGTAGTTGTTACCGTAAAATTTGCAAGATCTCTCAATGATTTTTTGAGTTTTGAAAGGATTCTTTTCAACGCTAGTGTCGTATTTCATGATTTCTGAACCGTTCGTGTGTTCATATTCATCAAAGACTGGTTTAACTACCATATCTCCTTTCCGTATGATATATACAGTATTTTGGTTTTGAGAATTGTTGGTCATCTCATTACCTCCTTTTATATATTGTTATTAATAGCTTTGATTACCATCTATTAATAACATAAATTTATTATATAAAAAGTTTATACGTTGTCAAGATATTCTTTAAAATACCTATTACACTTATTTTTATAGAAAAGTCAGAATATTCTATTGATTTAAAAAATAAAAACTTATATACTATCACTATATCAAAAAGAAAAGAAAGGCAGTGATTGTAATGAATTACAACACGAACGTCAAACATACGACACTAGAAGATTTTGTAACAACAGTTAACGATCTTGGAGTTGAGCTTATAATTGATGAGGCCCTTCGACAGGCTCGTAAGAAGCAATTAGTTGAATTAATTGATGAAGCATTGGTTAATAAAAATGAAAATGATTTCATTAATTATACGAACGAATATAAAAATTTGGAGGCATTTTTAAATGAGTAAATCAGGATCCAGTAACTCATTATAAAAGGACTATTCACTACTTTAAATTAAGTTAGCGAACAGTCCTTTTTAAATACTATTTATTTTCCACCTTTTGATTTTCCTTCAATCATATTTCGAATCCATTTTACTAAATATCCAGTTATAACAATTCTAATTACACGTTTAATAATGTTCATAATAACTTGCTCCTTTATTTTCTATTTCTTGAAGTTTACCCATTTCTCAAAGAATTAAAGATAAAAATTAAACTAGAAAATCGTAGCATTTACTGAATCAACGAATAACTTTGAATTTGTTAATTTTTTCTAGGAATAATAATATAGCCATCTTTATCTGCTTTTGTATTAAATATCACTAATATCCCATGAATAATTGAAATAATAGTTGGAATAAACGTCCAAAAGAATAATAGATGTAACACACCTTGAATTACTTTGTCGGCATAGAATTTATGAATACCAACACCACCTAAGAAAATGGCACACAGTACATATAATGTTTTATTTACCTTCATAACAGCATTGCGCCTCCTTAAAATCACATTGTAAGCATTTTGAAATAAAAAGCAAATGAAAATTCTTTGAAAAGCCCAAATAAATAGAGTTAATAAACTCAATAAATTAGTAAATAATTTATTATTAGTAGGAAGTTTCATATAATGAAGATGATAAGCATTCATAAAAGAAAGGAGTAAAAATAATGATAAGGAAAGCACGACCAAGTGATAATAAACAAATTGCTGAATTATGTTATATTATTTGGCAAGATATGGAATTAGATTTAGTCAAAGAATTCACAAAAGAACGTGTCATTCAAGCACTTGAAGAAAGTATTGTTAATATTGATTATCGCACGAACTACAATAATATTTGGGTGTATGAGCAAGATAATCAAGTTGCAGGTTGTATTATTGCATACGATGGTGCTAAGGAAATGGCGTTAGAGGAAACATGGAAAGAATTGCCACTTGAGGAAGATATGAAGATGTTCGATACACCGTTACCACTTAAAGAAGCTAAAGATGATGAATGGTATATTGAAACAGTAGCAACATTTTCAAAGTTTAGAGGGCAAGGCATTGCTACACAATTATTTGAGTATCTTATAAAACATTATCCTGACAAAAAGTGGAGTTTGAGTTGTGATTATGATAATCCTAAAGCACGTAAATTGTACGAACGATTAGGATTTGAATGGGTAGAGGATATCAACTTATATGGACATGACTATTTACATATGGTTTATCAACCAAAATAAAAGTCCAACAATTCATTGTTGGACTCAGTTTATCGACTTAAATACCGCCTAATATAGCACTTATATAAATTCCTAATGCATATAGAATACCAAATATCGTATTTGTTTTACCTGTTGCTGCCATTGCAGGCATCATACTGGCAGGTGTATCGTTTTTCTTGAAGCGACGAATCGCTTTAACAGGCATTGGGAAAGAAAATAATACTAGTAAATAGAATAGAGATCCACCTGATACAAATAAAGCAATATAAATAACGATAACGTATGCTAGGATGTACATCGCTGCCATAAAGGTAATGGATGCTTTTTTACCTAATAAAATAGGTAATGTTTTACGGCCACTAGCTTTATCTTTAACACGATCACGAATGTTGTTTGCCATATTAATTAAACCAATTGTAATAACAATAGGAATACTTATCCAAACAGCAAGACTGTTTAAATTACCTGTTTGAATGAAAAAGGCAAGTAAGATGATAATCATCCCCATAAACAAACCAGAAAAAAGTTCTCCAAACGGTGTCCAAGAAATAGGCATAGGGCCACCAGTGTATAAATAGCCAATTGCCATGCACACAATCCCTACTGGAATAATCCAGAATGACGTATTCGCAGCTAAGAAAATGCCTAATAGTGCAGCAATGACATAAAACGCAATTGCTAGATTCATGACAAGTTTAGGACTCATACCATTTCTAACTATAGCACCACCGATACCCACGGACGTATGGTCATCTAAACCTTTTTTAAAGTCGTAGTATTCATTAAACATATTTGTTGCCGCTTGAATGAGTAAACAAGCGATTAACATTGCAAGAAATAATGTGAATTTAATGTTATCTTGACTGCCTAATAAAAAAAGTTTAGCAGTTGCCGTACCTACTAAAACAGGTACTACTGCAGCAGTTAGTGTATGAGGTCGCATTAAGTGCCAATATTTTCTAACAGTAGAATATTGTTGATATTGATCTGCCATAATTTAATCTACCTCTTATAATATAAAGTTTTAACATATGTATTTTAAAGGAATAGGTAATAAAGGTCAATCTACGTGAAATATTCTCCTATAAGATTAAGCAATTATGCCACTATAAATATCGAAAAATGATACAATATTATAATGAGTAAAAATAGATAATGAAAGAAGTGAAATGAATGGCTGCGAACTTAAAAGAAGACGATATAATTGAGTCAATTTATGAAAGTAATAAAAATTGGGTTTCTGTTGAAGTAAAAATAGATAAAGTATTTTCACCTGATGAGTTGTTTTATTTAACAGATGATCAAGCTGGGGACCGCTTTTATTTTCGTTTGAACGATAACACGTCTTCATTTTTCGGCTATCATGCAATTCAAAGAGTTAAAAATAACTTTGAAAATAAACAATCTATCTTTCGTGAGTGGGAAAAGTTCAAGAATGATATTGAATTAATACATCCCGAAACAGAAAAACATCATCTGAAAGTTGTTGGTGGCTTCCAATTCTCAAGCCATAAATCAGATGATGAATGGCGTGAGTTTGGAATCAATCATTTTGTCGTACCGGAAGTATTAATTTCCACTATCAATAATCAAACATTGCTCACATATACAGTTGAAAGATTGAAATTTGATATGGAAGAATTGAAAAAAATTGTTTCTTATTTTGAAGATACACACGTGGATATGTCAGAACATATTGAAACGATAGGTAATATTAAGCGAATGGAAGATATATATAAAGATGAATGGAAAGAACTTGTTAGTGATGCTATCGCTCAACTTGATGATAATAAAAAAATTGTTCTCGCAAGACGTCGTTTGATAAGATTCGACAAACCAATCAGTATTCCGTACGTACTTAATAGAGCACTTAAAAATGAAAAAAATAGTTATATATTTATCTTAGAGTCAAATGAATCTGTATTCTTCTCACAAACGCCAGAACAATTACTTAAAGTTGATAATGGTGTTTTATCAACAAAGGCAGTTGCAGGGACTATCAAACGTTCACAAAATCTCGAAGAAGACGAAAAAAACATTCAAGCATTTTTACAAGATAAAAAGAATTTAGGAGAACATGACTTCGTCGTTAGAAGTATTTTACATGATATAGAACCGTACGTTGAAGATATTGAATATAATGAGACACCTAATATTTTGAAAAATGATCATATGTATCACCTTTATACTCAAATTAAAGGTAATTTAATTAGTAATTCTTATATTGGATTAATTGACCATTTGCATCCAACACCTGCGTTAGGGGGGTATCCTAAAGATGAAGCGGTTAATTTTATTGAAGAAAATGAATTCGGAACGCGTGGTCTTTATGGTGCACCGGTGGGATATATCGATATGAATGATGATTGTGAATTTATAGTGGCCATTCGTTCAATGTTAATTAAGCAGAATCAAACCACATTATTTGCAGGTTGTGGCATAGTTAAAGATTCTGACCCTGATAGTGAATTAGCTGAAACAGCAGTTAAATTTTCACCAATGATGAATGCTTTAGGAGTAGTGGATAATAATGAATCATAATGAAGCTTTAACGAAACAAGTATTTACATTTGCTTCCGAATTATACGCATATGGTGTTCGTGAAGTCGTGATTAGTCCAGGATCGCGATCAACGCCGTTAGCGATTGCTTTTGAGGCACACCCTAATATTAAGACATGGGTTCATCCGGATGAACGCAGTGCTGCCTTTTTTGCTTTAGGTTTAATAAAAGGAAGCGAAAGACCAGTAGCAATCTTATGTACTTCAGGTACTGCAGCAGCCAACTATACACCTGCAATTGCGGAAAGCCAAATTAGTCGTATACCACTAATTGTATTAACGAGTGACCGACCACATGAACTTAGAAGTGTAGGTGCACCTCAAGCAATTAATCAGGTTAATATGTTTGAGAATTACGTTAATTATCAATTTGATATGCCAGTTGCAGATGATAGTGAACAAATGACAGACACTATTTATTATCAAATGCAGATAGCAAGTCAGTATTTATATGGACCACACCGTGGACCTATTCATTTTAATTTACCGTTTAGAGAACCATTGACGCCAGACCTTGAAAAAGTAGATTGGCTTACGTCTTATCATAAAACGTTACCACATTATCAAAAAAATATTAATGTGCAAGATATTAGTGGCATTTTAAAAGAAAAAAAAGGTCTGATCATCGTAGGTGACATGCAACATCAAGCTGTTGACCAAATATTAACTTATGCCACTATACATGATTTACCAATACTTGCAGATCCATTAAGTCAGTTGCGTAAATACAATCATCCTAATGTAATCACAACCTATGATCTGTATTATCGAGCTGGTCTTGACTTAGACGTAGACTTTATTATTCGAGTTGGTAAACCAGTCATTTCCAAGAAATTGAATCAATGGCTTAAACGCACAACTGCTTTCCAAATATTGGTTCAAAATAACGATAAAATTGATGTGTTTCCGACGCCGCCAAGTATTTCTTATGAAATTTCAGCGAATGACTTCTTTAGAAATTTAATTGAAGAGGGTACAATTGATAGAAAAAATTGGATAGAAACTTGGCAAACATTAGAGAAACAAGGACGTCAATTAATCGACAAACATACGTCGCAAGCAACTGATGAGGCAGCTTATGTTAACTTACTTATCGAAAAATTATCAAAAGATGATGCTATATTTGTAAGTAATAGTATGCCTGTACGAGATATAGATAATCTATTATTTAATAGTGAAGTAGAAGTTTATGCAAATCGTGGTGCTAATGGCATTGATGGTGTGGTATCAACAGCAGTTGGTATGGCAGTACACAAGAATATCACATTATTAATTGGAGATTTAGCGTTCTATCATGACATGAATGGGTTACTCATGGCGAAATTAAACCATATTCACTTGAATATTGTATTGCTTAATAATGATGGCGGAGGTATCTTTTCATATTTACCTCAAAAATCTTCAGCAGATGCGTATTTTGAGCGCTTATTTGGTACACCTACTGGTTTAAACTTTGAATATACAGCGTTACTATATGATTTTACATTTAAACGTTTCAATGCTGTGACTGATTTTGCTCAAGAAAAATTATCGCATATGAGTTCACATATCTATGAAATTATGACCAATCGAGATGATAATTTAGCACAACATCAAATTTTATATAAGAAATTGAGTGGTATTTTAAATGTTACATTATAATTTTCATAAATCATCTACTGAAACCAATCAATTATTAGTTTTATTACATGGTTTCATAAGTGATAGTCGTACTTATGATAGCCATCTTGATGCCTTTTCAAAAGAGACTAATGTCTTAACTATTGATTTGCCAGGACATGGTAAAGATGAGACTTCAATGTCTAATGTTTGGGATTTCCCATTTTTAGCACAACAATTAGACATGGTGCTTGAACAATATAGTGATTATCAAATGACTTTATTAGGTTATTCAATGGGTGGAAGGATTGCACTTTATTATGCACTATATGGTAAACAACCATTAGCAAGCTTAATATTAGAAAGTACTTCTCCCGGCATTAAAGATGAAGATAATAGATTAGAACGCCAACAAATAGACGCTGCACGAGCGAAGGTATTAGATATTGCTGGTTTAGAAATCTTTGTTAACGATTGGGAAAAATTGCCTTTATTTTATACCCAATATGACTTAGATAAAGATAAGAAGAAAGCGATACGTGACATGCGTATGTCACAAAATCCTAATACATTAGCAAAAGCCTTACGTGACTATGGTACAGGACATATGCCAAATTTATGGGATGAAATTAAAACCATTGACATACCATGTCTTATTCTAGTGGGAGAATTAGATAAAAAATTTGTTAACACTGGACAAGCTATGAAAGAAAATATAAAAAATAGTCATGTACATCGTTTTCCGGAAGTTGGACATACAATTCACGTGGAAGATGAAGCGGAATTTGATACAATAGTAATAGGTTTTTTAAAGGAGGAGCAAAATGACTAGACAGTGGGAAACACTTAGAGAATATGATGAAATTAAATATGAATTCTATGAAGGAATCGCAAAAGTAACAATTAATCGCCCTGAGGTACGTAATGCATTTACACCTAAAACAGTGGCTGAAATGATTGATGCTTTCAGTCGTGCACGTGATGATCAAAACATCTCTGTAATTATCTTAACTGGTGAAGGAGACAAAGCATTTTGTTCAGGCGGAGATCAAAAAAAACGTGGACATGGTGGTTATGTAGGTGAAGACCAAATCCCTCGTTTAAATGTATTAGATTTACAACGTTTAATCCGTGTCATTCCTAAACCGGTTATCGCTATGGTAAGAGGTTATGCCATCGGTGGTGGTAACGTATTAAACGTCGTTTGTGACTTAACAATTGCTGCTGATAATGCAATTTTCGGACAAACAGGTCCTAAAGTAGGTTCATTTGATGCTGGTTACGGTTCTGGTTACTTAGCAAGAATCGTTGGCCATAAAAAAGCGCGTGAAATTTGGTACTTATGTCGCCAATATAATGCACAAGAAGCTTTAGATATGGGCTTAGTTAATACAGTTGTACCTTTAGACCAAGTAGAAGATGAAACAGTTCAATGGTGTAAAGACATTATGAAACATTCTCCAACTGCTTTACGTTTCTTAAAAGCTGCAATGAATGCTGATACAGACGGTTTAGCTGGTTTACAACAAATGGCTGGAGACGCTACATTATTGTACTACACAACTGATGAAGCAAAAGAAGGTCGTGACGCGTTTAAAGAAAAACGTGATCCAGACTTCGATCAATTCCCTAAATTCCCATAAGCCAATAACGGCAATATAATTCAAAATATGATTAAAAGGACACTTGTATAGCGTTTAACTGATTGACAGTTAAACTTACTATTAACAAGTGTCCTTTTTTAAATTAAAGTTATAAATCATAATTTTCTTTTAAAAATTGTTCTAAACGATGCATTCCCTCTTTTAAAACATCCATTTCATAGGCATATGAAATGCGTATATGACCTTTACCAATATCTGTGAAGGCAGAACCAGGAACCATGGCAACGTGTGCTTCTTCAAGAACTTTGACACAAAAATCAAAATCATTATCCGTATATTTTTGAATACTAGGGAAGATATAAAAAGCGCCTTCAGGTTGCGCGTCTAATTCAAAACCTAAATCCAATAATTTAGATTTTAAGTAATCACGACGCTCAATATAAGCTTTATTCATATATTTAGGGGATTCCAATCCTTCATTTAAAGCTGCTATACATGCAAGTTGTGCAGGTACATTTGCACATATACAGTTATAAGCATGCATGAATGTTAACTTTTCAATTAAGTATTCTGGCCCAATTAAGAAACCAATTCGAATACCAGTTGCAGAATGTGATTTGCTTAATCCACCAATCAATAGTAATTGGTCTCGAATTTCATTGTATTCTGCAAATGATGTATGTGTTCCTTTGAAAGTATTTTCAGCATAGATTTCATCACTAATAATGAAAATTTCTTGATCTTTCAAGTAATGAACTAATGATGCTACTTCCTCACGAGTCAAAATCACACCAGTAGGATTCGTAGGATAATTTAACAAAATTGCTTTCGTTTTATCGCTAATATGTTGGGCAATTAATTCCGGTGTCACTTTAAAGTTCGATTGAGTCGTATCTATGTATATTGGGTGACCACCTAAAGTTTCCACCAGAGGAATATAGCCAGCATAAATCGGACCAGGAATGAGTATTTCATCACCGGGTTCAATAATACTACGTAATGATGTATCAAGTGCCTCGCTCGCACCATTCGTAACAATAATTTCTTCCTCACTATAATAAAAACCATACTTATTTTTAAAATATTGGCTAATAGCTTGGCGTGTTTTTGGGAGTCCTTTGTTATGAGAATAGCTTGTTTTATCTTCTTTAATCGCATTAATATAGGCATTTTTGACTACTTCTGGCATGGGAAAGTCTGGTTGACCTATAGTCAAATTCACGCAATCATCAATGTTTTTCATACGATTTGAGAATTGTCGTATGCTTGGTGCTCTTAAAAATTTTGAATTAGAGTTTAATGATAATTTCATATATACACCTCGAAAAAATTAACAAAATAAGACTTTGTTCGATATATAGACTTTAAAAACGAAAGTCTGAAAGTAAAACTAATAATAATAGGGGATATAACACAATTAAAGCTTTGAAACGCTTTTAGTGCTATCCCCAGAATTTTTAGAATAATCTTATAATAACATATTTTTTGTTACACAATTTACATTTTATGCGATTATTATTAATTAAGATTTACGCCTATAGTCAGAGGGTTTCTTTAAATTAATAACAGGGTTAGTCCATTTACATATAAAGTTCGTCGATAGTATATAAACTATTAATAATGAAAGAACTATTAAATATATATATGTAAAGAACGAGACATTATCTTTAAATGGATACACTTCAAAGCCCCTAACGATACCAATCACTAGTCCGTGGAGTAAGTAAATGTACATCGTTCGTTTACCTATATAAGTATAAATACGTTTTTGATTACTCATTAAGTTAAGAAATGCAAACATTGCTACAAAGATAATGACATAAAGTAATAAACGTTTGAATGGACTATAAACACTTTCTTTATTGTTTTCAAGAGATGTGTACGGACTGCTACCTAGTAACCAATCTGCATTAATAGGATGTATATAATAACCGATAAAGAATGCAATGAATACTAATATTGAAAAAATTCTTAGCTTCTTATTACGTAATATTTGTGTATGTGATCGTGTTGTTAAATAGCCAATATAAAAGATAGGGAAGAACACAATAGTACGCGAAATACTCATATACTCCCCAATATCTTTTGAAAAACCAGCTAAAATAGAAATAATCAATGCAATGGGCAATACATAATATGGATTATAACGTCTCACAATCACTAATATGACGTGGAAAAAGAAAAGCGTAAGTAAGAACCATAGTGCAAATACGGGATCGAATGGGTCCATCTGAATTGCTTCGCTTTTACCAGTTAAATAATAATATATTGAGAAAAAAGCATAAAAAATTGCATATGGCGCAATGAGTTTCTTAGCGACATTTTCTAAATAATTTGGCTTATCTAAGTGTTTTGCAAAATATCCTGAAATAAATAAAAATGTTGGCATATGAAAGCTATTACAAGATAAAGTGCAGATAAATATTTACTTTCAGAAGTATAAGGTTGCATCATATGACCAAATACAACTAAAAAGATAAGTACTGCTCGAGCATTATCAAAAAAATAGTCTCTTTTTGTATCGATGGACATACGATTGTCTCCTTTATTTATTAATAACTGTATTTAATTTAGTATAGATTAATACGTAAATGCAACAATTTAAGATAAAATGTTGGGTTAATATAATTATTTATGTATTTTGATTATATTTTATTATGTAATTTGATGAATAGGTCTGTGAATAAATGTTTGTATAATAGGGAAGAGCTAGTTAAACATGTAAAGGAGTGAATAGTCATTAATATATTAATTAAATGTATCAAATTAATACATCCAGTGATAGGTGGTAGTATGATTGGTCGAATAACTGCATAGGAATCAAAAAATGATTACAATCAGTTTAAAAAGCCACCATTTTCACCACCTACTAAAGCATTTCCAATCGTATGGCCAATTTTATATTTATTGATGGGTGTTTCTTATTTGATGACTACAAACAATAATAAATGCAAATCCTCAATTAATATGACGCATTTTATTCAATTATCATTTAACTATTTGTGGTCTATTCTTTATTTTAAAAAGAAAATGAGAGGTATTGCATTCGTAGAAAGTGTAGTATTATTGGTTTCAGTAGTCGTGAATGCAATCACTATGTTTAAAGTGCATCGTATTGCTGGTTTACTACAAATCCCATATGTATTATGGTCTGCTTTTGCAAGTTATTTAAATGCAGGTAACTGGTTACTTAATAAAGATAACCCAAATTACAATAAATAATAGTTTTAAAAGGTCATTCGTCTAATTTTTGAAAGTATATAACTCAATGAAATTAAAATTGAATTGATTAGACTTGTATTGTGACAAAATATTGACAGTACATGACATATAAAAATTTCATAGTATAATAGTATTAACAATTACAAAAGTGGAGTAGAACAACAATGTACAATCAACTAGAAAAACTTATTACACTAACTAATAATGACCTAAATTTGGTCAATAGACGTTTTGGACAACGCACAGATATTACAAATGATCAATTAGAACTATTAAGAATTTTATACAGCTATGATCGTTTATAACAATATGATTTAACTATGAAGATTAGTAGGGAACAATCAATTGTGTCCCGTTGGATTAAGAAATTAGTTCACAAAGGATATATTATGAGTCAACAATCACATGAAGACTTACGATGTAAAGAACTTTGTCTCACAGACGAAGCGCGTCAATTAATTAAACAAATTAATACTGCTAGATGTGAACTTATTGAAGCACGATGCCAATGTTTATCGAATGAAGAAATTGAAAGTTTAAATCATTTGTTAGATAAATTGAACAGTCGTCACATTTACATTTAAATTTAATGCTTAATAATATAGATTACTAACTAAGTTTCTGTATTATTAGGCATTTTCTTTTATAAAAAGTAAAAAATAGCACATGGGATAGATGTCTTATATGACACTATCTCATGTGCTATTCATATTTATAGTAAGTGATTACTTAGAGTAATTTGAGATTTCAAAGTATTTACCTACAGCTTTAATTTCATTATAAAGTTGTTTAAGGTATTGTGCGTTTGCGTTTGCCCAATTAATATCTGTTGCATATTGATGTGTACCAGGATTATCAGGATTCCAACGCATTTTGTATAGTGTGTTTTGGCCTGCTTTAATATAATCTTGACTGATAAATTTAGCGCCACCAACAATTGCTTTTGAAACTGTATCCCAACCAGCTTGTTTTGCATAGTTAATGCCATAATATAATGCATTACTGTCATAAGCTGCGATACCAAAGACATTGTGATATTTAGTCATACTCTTAGTGTTAACGTAATTGTTGACAATATTTGCGCCTTTAGCTAATTGAGATTGTCCATTTCCAGTTTCAATTAGAGCATGTGCAATTAAGTAAATTTCGTTAACGCCAGAAACTGCTGCAGCTTGACTGAATGCTGCACCTTGGTTTTCAAGAACGCCTTTTCCTTTAAGTAATTGGTTTAAGCTCGCTACAGAAATATTCTGAGGACGATCTAAACGTAAGAATTGATACTTAAGTGTATCATCGTTTGCTAATTTTTCAGGATTCATGGCATTTTTAATTTCGCTCAATGATGCATTAGACCAACCATAGCCATTACGTTGAACTTGAGGTGCTGCACCATAAGCATTTTGTTGAATTGCAGCTGCTTGGTTTAATGTTCTATGTGAATTTGAATATTTTACTAATTGTTTTTTCAAATCAGTTTCTTTAATCCAAACATATTTACCATTAGACAATTTACCGTAGTACCATGTTTTACCATTAACAACTTGTCGTTTTGACACTTGGAAAATTTGTTCATTAAACGTTTTCAATGGTGTTGCTTTTGCTGAAGTCGGATCGTCATAATAAAAACCATTATTACTATCGATAACAAACTCATATTGATACTTTTCAGTATTATCAGTAGTAGCGTTAGTATTTAAATCATTTTTCGCAATCCAACCTGTTTTACCGTTAATTGTACCAAATAGGTATGTTGTATTACCGATAACAACTGATTTTGAAACTTTAAATGATTTGTTCGCTAAGTCTTTATTATCTAGACGTTGTTGAGTTGTACCCCAAGCTACTGAATAAAGACCATTATTTTTAGTATTAACGGTATAAGTACCAGAAGTTTTTTGTTCAGTACCCATGTTTTGAATATTTAAATCTTTGATATTGAACCAACCTAAAGGTGTGTTTTGAGTTGTATTTTGTAACAATACATAAGTGTCATTACCAATTGTTTTTTCTTTAGAAACTTTAAATGTACGGTTCGCATATTTAGTTGCATTTTTGCCAGCTTTATCATATACCGTTGCACGCACACCGCTATTATTAGCGTTAACTTGAGCAATCTTAGAAACAGATTGAGTTGCTGTAGTTGTAGGTGTTGATGATGCTTTTGTATTCATGGCAAATTTAGCACTTACTTTTGGAGTTGATTGAATGTCAGTAGATTTAACCCATCCCCAAATGTTATTAATAACACCATGTAAATAAGTATCTTTGCCGACTTTAATTGAATCTAAAGATTTCAATTGTTTACCATTTGATGGAACTGTCGCTTTAACTTGTTTCGAACTACCCCAAGGTGTGTCATAAATATTAGCATTACCTTTAACATTGTAATAAGTTACATCCGTTTTAGTTGGTTTTGTAGATTGTACATTTATTTCAGACGCAGGCACCCAACCACGTGAAGTTCCACCATTGAAATCAGAAATTAAGTAATAATCTTTGTTATTTAATGTCGCTTTTTTAGTAATACTATAAGTTTTTCCACCAATTGAAGTATTAGCTTTGATGTTCTTATCATAAACAGTAGTATAAGTGCCTTTATTCTTAGTTGAAACTTGACCTAAAGTATTTTTAAGATTAGACACTTTAAGTGTGTTATCAACTGTAGGTGTTTTAGTACCAGATGATGAATTTGATAATTTAGTTAAAAATGCTTGACTAACCCAACCATTCTTACCATTAAGTGAGCCATATACATAAGTAGCTTTACCAACTTGTTGAGACTTAGTGGCTTTGAATGGTGCAGTATTTGATTTAGATACTGTACCAGCTACTTGATTATAGTTACCCCAAGGAACTGTATAAAGCGTTGCGCCAGATTTAATGTTATATGATTGATTTACTTTTACTGGAGATTTTACAGTATTATATACTGTTTCGCCTTGTTTAACCCAACCATAAACTTTACCACTGTTGTAGTCAGATACTAGATAATATTTATCTTTACCTAGTGTTGCAGATTTCGTTACAGATAAAGTATTGTGAACTTGATCTGTAGCTTTACCTTTATCATCATAAACAGTTGTATATACACCGCTATTATCAGATTTAATTTGTGCTAGACCACTGTTTGAAGAAACCGATAATTTTGGTGAAGTTGTCGTACTACCTTTACTACCGCTATTTGAATTATTACTTGATGAACCACTATTACTAGAACTGCTTGTAGTACCCCAAGGTGCGACTTGACCAGTTTTAATTAGATATTTTTCATTAATTAAGTCATATAACTCATCGTAAGTATAGTTATGCGCTTGGAAGTAGGCATGAGGGTCAGAATGATCTGTTCCGCCTAAATAACGACTAACAGCATAGTGCGTCCAAACTGTACCTTGGCCATCATATTCAGCACTATTTGGTTTTAAACCATAGTATTGTAATTGTGTTGCTGCATAGTCTGCATAGTTATTCATTGATCTAGCAAAAGAATCATAGTCGTGTGTGTGGACAATTTCAACATTGATAAAACGTTCATTTGCTTGTGGACCAGCACCCCAAGATAAATAGTCAGTAGGGGCAGTTTCAACTATACGATTTCCATCAACAAATGCATGTACAAAGGCTGAATTATAGTTGTTTTTCATGTAATTAATTTCGCCATCAATCGTTGAATTATCATTAGCAGTATCATGCACCACAATACCTTCAGGTTTGCCTACACCATTACGATAGCCATATTGAGGGAAGTATGATGTGTAATCTTCCTCAATTTTAGGTGCTTGTAAGTTATGTGAACGTATATAGTTATTAATTGATGAGCTAACTTGTGGTTTATATTTTGGTAAAGAGGATGTAGTTGTTTTAACTGCATAACGTTTAACTGTTTTAAGTTGTGTGCTAGGACCACCTTTTCCGCCTACAGCTCTAAATCCTGAATAACCTGATTGCGTATTATTAGAATTAGACTGACTTGTGTTTTGATTGTCAGTATTAGTTTTAGTATTTGTTGTTGATGTTGGAGTACTTTGTTTAGTAGTACTTGCATTGTTTGCATTTGTATTACTATAAGTACTGATTTGTTTATCTGAATTATTATTATTTGAAACTTTTGTTTGACTAGCTTCTGTAGATTTTGAGGCTACATTTTGATTTGAAACAACTTTAGTTTGCGTTTGTGTTGCAGGAGTAACATTATTCTCAGTTGTTTTTTTCGTGTTATTTTGAATTGTTTCTTTATTAGATGTTGGCTGAGAATTTTGTGATAATTTAGTATTAGCTGTATCATTTTGACTTACTTGTTGCGTGCTAGCTAGTTGACTATTATTTTGGTTAGTTGAATTATTGTCATTACTACCTTTAGTATCAATAGTTTGATTTTGAGCTATGTCATTTGTTGCAGCAGTTGTTTGCTTTTCATTAGAAGTAACATTACTATTACTTGTTTGAGCACTGTTTTGATTGTTTTTAGAAGTAGTAACATTGTGTAGTAGTCGTTTGATTTGAATCTTTTAAGTTATCTAGTTTGGCATCATATGAGTTATTTACAGTTGCGACTTTAGCCTTAACTTTTGAAGGATCTTGATACGTTTGAACGCCAGAAACGTTTTGCGCTGAATTACTTACTTCTTTTTTAGCTTGTTCAGCATTTTGTATGCTTTGTTGATCATCAATAACGTTAGTTGTATTGCTTGTATTTTGATTATTTTCTGCTGCTTGAGCATGATGTGTTGTAAATGCAGCACCAAATAATGTGATTGCAATCATCGAAGGAAATTTTAAATTAAATTTTTTTGTCATATTGTTACTCCTCGTTAATATTATTACAACTCTATTATAATAGGTAATCGATATCAATGATTTATTTTAATCTATTTGTAAACTAAGCTTAATTTTTTCTTACTAAAATTAAACAAATGTAGCAAATACTAAGAAATTTAACAAATAAATAATTTATAAATTTAATTGTGTATATCTTTAATTTATAGGTAAAACCAGTTTGGATTTATATATTGTATCGGTAATGAATTGAATTACTAGTATATTTTTTTATGAATCAAATTAAAAATTGATACCAATAATGAATATAATTTGGCTAAAACTAATGACTCTATATATGAGACCAAATAAAAAGATTACAATAGCTATATGTAAATAAAATGTAATTGAATTATATATATTTATACATTTTTATATGATCGATATTTTCTTCAATAAAAATACTACCAGTACTTTCATAACCTAATTTTTCATAAAAGCCTTGTGCCTGCACTTGGGCATTTAAAATTAATTTATTGTATCCCTTATCTTTGGCAAAGCGTTCAATTGCAAACATAAGAGTTCTTCCATAGCCGTCTTTTCTATATTCTTTTAAAATTGCTACGCGTTCTACTTTTGCAGCATCTTCAAATGGTCGAAAACGAGCACAAGCAAAAGGTCGGTGCTCATGATCATAGCCAATGACATGGATTGACTTTTCCTCAAAAGCATCAAGCTCATTTTCTAATGGCACACCTTGCTCATTAACGAATACTTCTTCTCTAATACTAAAACATTCTGAAAGCATATCTTTATTTTTGACAATTTCAAACATTATTTTACCCCCAATAATCTAAATATTAAATAAATTTAACAAGTATAAAGTTATTCTATATTATTTGAGAATACAAAAAAACTCCTTTTTACTTTAAATAAGTAAAAAGGAGTAATTTCTAAATTATATCGCTTCTTGACGTACAATTGCACTATATTGCCAAAATATTCTCATTTGAGCAATATTCCAATTATTCATGCCCATTGTGAACCCTGAAGGTTTAAATAAATTCACATCAGTAACTTCTAATGCTGCAGCTATTAAATATTGTAGAGGGACGCTAATGCTTTTCATTGTTTCAGTTATACCATTTTCATCATAGACCCATGAAAATGGTAAATCTGATTCAAATACATCGACTTTATCAAAAATATCGGGTAGGGCGACAATATAACATGCGCCATTTACGACAGGGTTCATCGCGTTCTCACCATAATATACTAGCAATGCTTCATAATTTTCACGATGTTCATGATTTACATAAAAGAATTCACTTCTAAATAAAGCCATGTCTTGACTATGAATGATTTGCTGTTCTAAAACATTGAACATACCGTTAATGTTGGCAATTTTTTCATATGTTTTGCGTGACATTGTACGTGCTCCTCTCGTTTAATATAATTGGTTCGTTTGATTTTGATTGTTATCTGAGACACCATTGTTGTCATTATTATACTGTGTATTATTTTGGTTGTCTTGAGTTTGATCAGAATTTGAATTATTCATATTATCTTGATTTGATTGATTGTCTGAATTTGAGTTTGAATTATTACTACTACTATTATTATTTGAATCGTCATTATTATTAGAAGATGAATCTCTTTGATTCTTTTTCAATAATGATTGATCGAGTTGTGTTAATGGAACTAATGAACCATAGTGCTTGATTACACGCTCATCTAAAAACTCATCTTTGTCAGTGATTTTTGATAGGCCTAAATCAGAACGTAATATATTAGAGTATTTCATAATACTACTAACACTTGGATTATAATAGTAAATATTGTCTAAGTAATCATCTTTACCTTTAAGTTGTGATTTTTTAAATTCAATATCATCAGATAAGTACATTGAAGCTAATGATTTAATTTCACTTGTAGTTAAATTGTGTTTGGCGTTTTTACCTACAATTTTAACCAAATTATCTAATTTATCATATGAATCTAATTTTTTAGCTTTTTGGAAAAGTAATTTAATTAAATCCATTTGTCTTTCGCCACGTTTCAAGTCAGAATCATGGTGGCGAGTTCGAGCGACAGCTAAGGCTTCATCACCATTAAGTTTTTGATAACCTTTTTTAATTTTAATTCTGCCAGTATCATCTGTGTTCGGTTCATTTAAATTGTAAGGTACATCATAATAGATACCTCCAAGCTCATCCACAGCTTCTACAAATGCATCCACTGTACATAATAATCTACTGGAACGTTAAGCGTAGCTTCTACTGAATCCATTGACGCTATTGGTCCACCATATGCGTGAGCATGAGTGATTTTATCATAATAACCAACTTTTGGAATGTAACTAATTGTATCACGTGGGATACTAAGTAAGCGAATTTGACGCTTTTCAGGGCTGAGTGTTGACAGAATCATTGAATCTGTTCTTGAATGTTCTGTAGACTGGCCGTTTTTACGACGACCTTCGTTATCATCAATACCTAAAAATAATATAGAAACAGCATCTTTTGAAGGGTTTACTTTACCTTCACGTATGTTAGATTGTCTCTTTGCATCTGATTTATCATATGAATCTTTCATAGCATCTTCAGAAGTATTGTATAAATTAATGATAAAAATTACAGGAACAACAATTAGAAATAAAGTCAACAACATCATAAAATATTTTAAAAAACGGTTCATAATTTGTGCTCCTAAACTAAATTTGTAAGAATTGATTTCTTTGAGAAAGGAGAAGTGATTGTATAATGAATCTAATCTCACCGCACAAAAATCAATTCTAAATATATTATTTTGTTTGTGTTTATAATTCCTAGTTGTTAAAGATATATAAATTGTATCAAATCTATGCGCTCATAGCCTTAAATTGTATTCCTTTTTAGAGAAAATTACAACTTTAATTTTAATACAAAGCTTACAGGATTAAAATAGCATTTGTTTTAATTTAAAATTAAAAATAAATGTCACTTTATCGGGCTAAAGTACGATGTGCAAATTTAAAATGAGCGTATTATAAATAGAAGATGAATTACTGATTTTAATGTTATATAATATAAAATAATTAATGGATGAAAAATTAAAATAGAAAGAAGACTGACAGTTCGGAAACTCTTCTAATTTAATATATGAGGCAGCAAATGAAAGAAAAATATTTAAAAATTTTAGCTTTTATTTTAGTATTAACCGCGTTAATTTTATTAGTGATTTTATTTCTTGTAAAAGTAACGAACTACAGTTATAAAGACACCGAATACAATCACAATAATGATAACAAAAAGTATTTAGAAAAAAGAGATAAAACACATAAGAAAGTAAAGCCGTTAAAAAATGTAAAGGCAAAAGACAATCATATTGCACAAATTAATTCATATCTTAAGAATGTACAATTTAATGGGTCAGTTACAGTTCTTAAGAAGGGAAAACTTGAACTTGATAAAGGTTATGGATACCAAAACATTAGTAAAAAAACAAAAAATAGTGCTAATACCATGTATTTAATTGGATCGGCTCAAAAATTCACAACGGGATTAATATTAAAACAGTTGGAAGTAAATCACAAAGTGAACATGAATGATTCAGTTAAAAAGTATATACCGTGGTTTAAAACGACTAAGAAAATTACTTTAAAAGATTTAATGTTACATAGAAGTGGATTGTACAAATTTGATGCTTTGCCTGATACTAAAAGTTTAGATGGGGCAGTCCATGATATCCAGCGTCGTGGTATAAATAACAAATATTATCATAAACATTTATATAATGATGCTAATTACTTAGTACTAGCACAAGTTATAGAAAATGTTACACATAAATCATATGCTGAGAATTACTATAATGCTTTAGCTAAACCGTACAAATTGGAGCATAGTGCATTTTTTAATGAAAAACCTTACAAAAAATATATGGCAACAGGATATAAAATTGCAGATAATCAATTGAAGACGATGAAACCGAATATTTTAGATCAATATTATGGTGCTGGGAATCTTTATATGACTGCGCATGATATGGCACGCCTAGTTAACAACTTACAAAATAATAATATTTTTAATCAACAAACAACAACATCTTTATTACAAGAAATAGGAAGCAAGAATTATCCTGAATCATATCGATATGGTTTTTATGCAACACCTCGATTAAATCGTATTAATGGGGTCTTTTTTGGACAAACATTTACTGTGTATTTCAATAAAGAATATATTATAGTCGTTGCATCGAATGTCACAGATAAAGCTAAATTAAAAAATGAACAAATTATTTCACATATTTATTATCAATTGCTTAGACAAAACGCATATGATAAATAAGCAGAAAATATAAAAAGCTATATTAAGAATGATAGTGGACTGACAGGGGTCCCTACATTCTTGGTATAGCTTTTTTTGAATCCATTTACTTGGTATATTTCAGTGCATTTTTAAAAATAGTTTGGTAGTCATTATTAGCGCTAGACAACACGACTTTGCAATTAGGATGTGCTGACTCAAAATCTACTACTGTTGCACCTCGCGTTAATCGACCATGTGTTTCAATTTGTACATTCGCTTCTTTTACAATATAACTTTTTTGATCAAGCAAATACAATACAGTAAAGACATCATAAAGCTTTAATCCTAAAGCGAAATCTTTTTCACGATAATGCTGAAATATGTGATATAGCATGGCAGTAGTATTATTAATCTTTTTAAAAGAAGAGAGGTAATCATGCGTTAATATCGATTGACGAGCCAAATCAAGACCAATCATTGTCAGTGGAAGGCCCGAATTAAAAACGACATGTGCTGCTTCAGGATCACAATAAATGTTAAATTCTGCAAGAGGGGTAACATTGCCTCTTCCAGTAGAACCACCCATTAATACAATCTCTTTAATAAGTGTTTTACATTCTGGATAAGTATTGAGTAATAAAGCAATATTAGTGAGTGGACCTATTGCAATGATAGTGATAGGTTCTTTGGATTCAATTAAGGCACTTCTTATGGCGTCTATGGCATGCTCAGATGCTAAATCTTCCATAGTAGTAGATGGAAATTGAAATCCATCCATACCACTTTCACCATGAACATGACTAGCATCTTTAATATCATTTAATAAAGGTTTTGAAGCGCCTTTATGAACTGGTACGTCACTATGAAAAAAGTTTTTCAATTTTAAAGCATTAGCTGTTGTTTTTTCAATACTTACATTACCATTGACTGTTGAAATCATTTTAACATCAAAGTAGGGGTGTGAAAGTGTAACACTAATTGCAGCAGCATCATCAATTCCAGGGTCAGTATCTATTATTATTGGTAGTGACATAAGGAATCTCCTCCACAAATTTATAATATGTATAAAGTATAACGAAATAAACCTATAAAATAATAGTATCAAAAAAACCTGCATGAAACGTTGTATTGTTTCACTGCAGGTTTTTGATTTAAGGCAAGTATTAAATTATAAGTGGTGAGAATGTCCACCTTGCATAACCCAATACGTACCAATAACTGTTACTAAAGTAATGATAATCGCAAAGATAACTTTGAACGATTGTACTTGACCATCTTTACCTTCAGTTAAGTGCATGAACATTAATAATTGAACTGCTGCTTGAATAAAGGCAAAACCAAAGATGATAGTAGTTTTAGCATGGAATGTCATGTTTGTGTATAGAGTTACGAAAACTGCTAATAACGTCAAGACAATTGAAGCAATAAAACCGACTGTATGTTTTACGATTGTATTCATCCGCTATACACCATCCCTATCATATATACGGCAGTAAAGATGAAGATCCAAACTACATCTAAAAAGTGCCAATATAAACTTACAATAAATAATTTTGGAGCATTAAATTTATTTAATCCACGTGTTGCAACTTGGATTAATAAACAAATAATCCAACCAATACCTAATGATACGTGGGCACCGTGAGTACCTAATAGGATGAAGAAACTAGACCAATATGATCCAACTTGTGGTGTTACACCTTCAGATACATAGTGTGCAAACTCGAAAATTTCGAATCCAACGAACACTAAACCTAAAAGAACTGTAAGAATCATCCAAAACATCATTAAGTTTTGTTTTTCTTTACGCATGTAGTAAATTGCAATACCACAAGTGTAAGAACTGATTAACAAGGCAAATGTCATAATTAAAACAAGTGGTAACTCGAATAATTCAGTAGTCATTTTGCCAGCGTAATCGCCACCGTGTTGTAACGTTAATAACGTTGCAAATAGGGTACCGAATAACGCAAATTCGGCTGTAAGGAAAATCCAGAAGCCAAGTTTATTTAATTGACCTTCGTGCGTACGTGAATCAACAGTATTTGTATCATGACTCATGACTTACAGCCTCCCTTTCTTTAATACGAGCTTCTCTTAAACGAGCTTCATTTTCAGCAACTTCAGAAGCAGGGATATGATAACCATGGTCTTGAACGAAACTTTGATAAACTAATGTACCTAAAATGCCTACTAAACATACAGCAGCAGGAATTACAGTATCAAAGATTAAGAAGAAACCACCAATTAACATGAATATTCCCATGAATACACCAGTGTGTGTATTGTTAGGCATATGAATGTCTTTGTAGTTATGGTTATCTAAATAGTGACGACCATGTTCTTTCATATCAACAAATGTATCGTAGTCATTCCAATCTGGAGTGATTGCAAAGTTGTATTTAGGTGGAATTGCTGAAGCAGTTGACCACTCTAAAGTACGACCTAAGCCATCCCAGTTATCTCCAGTAGCTTCACGTGGAGATTTGATGTGACTGTAAACGATACTTGCTACTAAGAATAGGAAACCAACAGCCATCATTAATGCACCGATAGTTGAAATTACGTTTAATAACCACCAGCCATCTGAAGGCATGTAAGTGTATAAACGACGTGGCATTCCGTCTAATCCAAGAATGAATTGTGGTAAGAAACATACGTTAAATCCAATCATGAATAACCAGAAACACCAAATATTTAATTTCTCATTTAATTTGTAACCCATCATCTTAGGATACCAGAAGATTAAAGCCGCTAGACAGGCGAATACTACACCAGTAACCAATGTATAGTGGAAGTGAGCTACTAAGAAATAAGTATTGTGATATTGATAGTCAGCTGATGCCATTGCTAACATTACACCAGTTACCCCACCTAATAAGAAGTTAGGGATAAAGGCTAATGAGAATAACATAGGTGACTCGAACGTGATACGTCCTTTATACAATGTTAATAACCAGTTAAATAACTTAACTCCGGTTGGTACACCGATTAACATTGTTGAAATTGAGAAGAATGAGTTAATTAATGCACCATTACCCATTGTGAAGAAATGGTGAACCCAAACTAAGAAACTTAAGAACGCGATACCAGCAGTTGCCCATACCATGCTTTGGTGTCCGAATAAACGTTTACGAGCAAATGTTGGGATAATTTCTGAATAGATACCGAATGCAGGCAAGATAACGATATAAACCTCAGGGTGCCCCCATACCCAGAAGAAGTTTGCCCATAACATTGGCATACCACCATCTGCAACTGTGAAGAAGTGTGTACCAAACACACGGTCAATAGTCATTAATGCAAGTACAACTGTGAATACTGGGAATGCAAGAATTACGATTAAAGTCGTAATAAATGTAGTAACAGTAAACATTGGCATTTGCATAAATTTCATTGTTGGTGTTTTACATCTAATAATAGTTACGAAGAAGTTGATACCGGTCATCAAAGTACCGATACCTGAAATCTGTATGGCAACTAAGTAATAGTTAACACCAGGACCAGGACTGAATTCACCAGCTAATGGTGCGTAGTTTGTCCAACCTGCTGCAGGTGAACCACCAATAATGAATGAAAGGTTGAATAAAAGCATACCAACCACGAATAACCAGAAACTAATGTTATTCATAACTGGGAACGCCACATCGCGAGCCCCAATTTGTAATGGAACAACAACGTTCCATAAACCGAATACGAATGGCATAGCCATAAAGATAATCATGATAACGCCGTGTGTACTAAAAATTTCGTTGTAGTGATTTGATTCCAAGAATTTATTATCTGGAATTGTTAATTGTGTACGAATAAGTAACGCATCAATACCACCACGTACGAACATTAATACCGCACAAATTAAATACATTAAACCGATTTTTTTATGGTCTACGGATGTGAACCATTCTTTGTAAAGATATTTCCATAACTTGAAGTAAGTAATTACTGCGATTAAACCAATAACTAAGAATGGGGCAGCAATTTGTGCCATTGTAATCATCCAGTTACCTTTAACGAGCAATTGATCCCATGGAAAATTCATTAATGTCCACCTCCATGATCATTGTCATCTTTGCTATCGAACTTAGACGCATTTTCGTCTTTAGCACTTTTACTGATTTTTTCCATTTCCTTAGAATTATGTTTTTCATGTTTTTTGAATTCATTATCATAAGGATCATTGTTACCTAGAATCATAGGTTCCATACCATGACGCTTGTAGTTAGCGTTTGTGATTTGAACCTTACGAGCTGGTTTCTGAGGTTTATCAGTAACATCTTTGTATAAGTCTTTTTCGGAAACAAAGTTAGGATCTTTTTGAACATAGTTATAACGTTTGTAAGCGTAAAAGATATACTCTGGATCTGCTGCAGGGTCAACAAATGCCATATGTGTACCACTAAATGTTAATTCTTTATTAGGTGTACTTGGTAATAATTGTTTGTCGAACTCATCTTGGCTAATTGTTTTCTTACTTTTAGCCTCTTTAACCCAAGAGTTGAAATCTTTTTGGTCTACAGAGTGAACTTTAAATGTTTGGCGAGAGAATCCTTCACCATTGAAGTTAGAGTTACGTCCTCTGAAAGTACCTGTTTGATCGGATTTTAAAGTCCAATCCATTGTCATGCCAGTCATGGCATATTTTTGACCACCTAATTGTGGAATCCAGAAACTTGTCATCGTATCCATAGCTTGAAGTTTAAACACTACTGGACGATTTTTTGGAATAGTTAATGTATTAACTGTTTCAATTTTTTGTTCTGGATAAGCAAAGAACCATTTGTATCCAGCACTTACTGCATACACGACCATAGGGTCTTCTTTACTTTCAGGTGGTTTCTCATAATCGTATAAAGTTTTAACAGTAGGAATAGCTAAAGCAATAACGATAATGATAGGTACCACAAACCAAATTGTTTCAATTAAAGAATTGTGGTGCATCTTACCAGATTCGCTGTTTTTATTATAGCTATACTTGAAAATAAAAATAGCGAACATGCTAAGCACAACAGCAACAATAACAAGCATGAAGATGATTGAATAAATAATCAGGAACTTCTGACTACTTGCTACTGGCCCTTTTGCATTAAATACTTCAATATTCGAACAGCCACTAAGTAAAATTAGCGTGCCGAACATTAGAAGCAAAGACTTGAATTTTGACACTTTTTTGACCTCCTAATACTACAAATGTAGGGCTTACCATTAATTTTAGTTTATTACGCAATATTTACAAGTACTTATCCAAAAAAAATTATAATTATAAATAGGAAAAAACTAGTGACAATAGGAATGACGGGGATTGTAAGATTTGTTAAAATTATGTGTCTATTCTGTGAAAAATGACAAAATTAAATGAAATAAGCAACTAGTTGAGAAACGTTATCATTTTCAGTGTTTTCAAGAGTTTTGAGCATAAAAAAAGATGAGAATTTTAATCTCATCTTTTTGCATAGACATATTAGTGCTTGCCAAATTCAACTGATATATTTTTATCTTTGTATTGATTTTGATTTTTTATTTTACTTCTATGTATCGGGTAGAAGTTTCTTTGGCGCCATCAGAATCTATGACATTATATTTAACTTTATATTTGCCGACTTTAGAAGTATCTACATGACCATCAACAGTGATTTTATGAGTCAAGTCGCCATCTTCTTTGTCATAAGCGCTTATGCCGTTTAATAAATTATAATTTTGGCCTTTTTGAATTACTATATCATTAACACCTTTAAGTTCAGGGGAATGATTAGTAGTTGCTTCTGCACTTAAATTTGGGGTAACAAGTGTTGCGGAGACGCCGAGTGCTGAAAGAGACTGTATTAGTTTATTCATTACGTTAACCTCCGTAAAATTAAATCGTTGAACTATTTAAGTAAACTATACATTATTTTCTGGATATAGACATCATACTATGGTCTTAATATATCGCATATTTTCACTAAATTAAATGATAAAAAGTAAAATGTATATTAAGTTTATGTAAAATGAACAATTTGTGAAATATATAACGAAATGTTTGAAAAGTTTGTATAGGAGAATATAATGAATTTAGATTTAATTTGAAATTTTTAACTAATTGGGAGTGGCTATAATGTTAAATGAACAAGAAAAAGGCATAATTAAAGAAACTGTACCTGTCTTACAGGAAAAAGGAACAGAAATAACATCATATTTTTATAATAGAATGTTTCAACAACACCCTGAGTTAAAAAATATGTTTAACCAAACAAATCAACAAAAAGGATTCCAATCAACAGCTTTAGCACAAAGTGTACTAGCTGCGGCAGTTAATATTGATAATTTAGGAAATATTATGCCAGTAGTTAGAGAAATTGCATACAAACATGTTGCATTACAAGTACCACCTGCTGGTTATGATATTGTAGGTGAAAACTTAATTGAAGCAATAAAAGCAGTAGTAGGCTTAGAAGACGATCATCCAATTATTCAAACTTGGAAAAAAGCATATCAAGAAATTGCTGATGTATTTATTCAAGTTGAAAAAGATATGTATAGTAAAATGCTTTGGGATGGTTTCCAACCTTTTGAAATTAAAAAAATTGAACAATTATCTTCAAATATCAAAGCGTTCACAGTGGTTTCAGATAAATATGATTTAAGTCAATTTACGCCAGGCGAATATATCACAGTTGATGTAAGTAGTGAAAAAATGCCTTATCGTGCTAAACGTCATTATTCAATCGTAAGCGGTAATAAAGACGAATTAACATTTGCTGTTAAACGTGATGTATCTACAGACCATGAAGGTGAAGTATCTACTATATTACATGATGAATTAAATGAAGGAGATAGCATTAATTTATCAGCACCAGTTGGTCCATTTGGTATTACGAATTCAGAAAATCCACAATTATTTATCGGTGCGGGTATTGGTGTTACGCCATTAGTACCAATGTTCAATGAAGTAACAGAACAGGGTAGTGACGCACAATTTATACAAGTTACTGGAAACAAAAATGATACACCATTCACGCAATATTTAACTCATATTAGTCAAAATTCTGACAAAGCGAAATATGAATTATATGATAGAGAAGCTAACGGATATTTAACTAAAGATTATCTTGAAAAATATTTGAGTTCTAATACTGAAGTTTATGTATGTGGTGGTGCGAAATTTATTCAATCAGTGATTGAAGTTCTTAAAGATATGGAAGTTGATCAAAGTCACATTCATTATGAAACATTTGTGCCAAAATTAAGTGTAGCTGTTTAAATAGTTTAATTATCTAAAATATATAAAGAAGAGGTCATTTAGCATAGCTAGATGGCCTCTTCTTTTAGTTAATAGTATTTAGTTAAAACTTATAAAAGCAGTAATTTGATAATTATTCAATGCCACGACGCATTTTTTCAGCTAATAACGTATTATTTAAAACCATTGTAATTGTTAATGGACCAACGCCTCCTGGAACTGGTGTAATGGCACCAGCAATTTCTTTAACTTCATCAAATTCAACGTCACCTTTTAATTTACCGTTTTCGTCTGGTGTATTACCAACGTCGACGATTACAGCACCTTCTTTAACGTCATCTTTTGTAACTAATCCAGGTTGTCCAACTGCACTTACAATGACATCAGCTTCTTTTAAATGACTGTGCATATCTTTAGTACGTGAATGCAAGATAGTTACTGTAGCGTTAGCTTGTAATAATAATTTTGAAACTGGTTGACCAACGATATGGCTACGACCAATAACGACTGCATTTTTACCTTCTAAATCGATGTCAGCATGTTTTAAAATTTCCATGATACCTAATGGTGTACATGGTACAAATGTTTGCTCATCGATATATAATTTACCAATATTTGAAGGATGGAAACCATCAACATCTTTTTCAGGATTAATTGCTTCTAATACTTTTTGTTCACTTACTTGTTTAGGAAGAGGTACTTGTACTAAGATACCACTCACTGAATCATCGTTATTTAAACGTTCTAGTTCTTTTAGTACATCTTCTTCAGATGTATCTTCATCTAAATGAACGATTTCTGAAATCATACCAATTTTTTCGGCAGCTTTCTTTTTAGAATTAACATAACTTTGGCTAGCACCATCGTTACCTACTAATATTACTGAAAGTTTTGGTGTGTATCCTTTTGCTGCTAAAGACTCAACTTGATCTTTTAATCCCTGTCTATAGTCTTTAGCTATTTGTTTCCCATCTAAAATTTTTGCAACCACAAAAAATTCCTCCTTGTTTGTTTAAATCATACCTATAGCTTAACTTTAAACATCTAATAAGGTCAAATTATAGTCAAAAGACGTAAATTAAAAGTAAAAATTAAGTTAAAGTTCGATTTTTGATTGAAAAAGCATTTAATGATTGATATGCTATATCTGTAATATACAACTTATCCTATCTAAATTTCAAACTTTTGAAAGGGTGTACAAAGTGAAAGTAGCAGTCATTATGGGAAGCTCCTCTGATTGGAAGATAATGCAAGAAAGTTGTGCAATGTTAGAACAATTTGAAATACCGTACGATAAGAAGGTCGTTTCAGCACATCGTACGCCAAAGTTAATGTTTGATTTTGCAAGTCAAGCACGTTCAAATGAATATGATGTCATTATAGCTGGTGCTGGAGGTGCGGCGCATTTGCCTGGAATGGTTGCATCAATGACTACTTTACCTGTCATTGGTGTCCCAATTGAATCTAAAAGTTTAAAGGGACTAGATTCTCTATTATCAATCGTGCAAATGCCAGGTGGTATTCCTGTTGCTACTACAGCAATTGGCACATCAGGAGCAAAAAATGCAGGTATTTTAGCAGCTAGAATATTAAGTATTAGTAATGACGTAGTGCGTAAACATTTAGAAGATTATGAGCAGTCTCTAGTAGAAAAAGTAGGTGAAATGCAAAATGAACTTCAATAAATTAAAGTTCGGTGACACAGTTGGAATTATTGGTGGCGGGCAATTAGGAAAAATGATGGCACAATCAGCTCAAAAAATGGGATTCAAAGTCATATGTTTAGACCCAAACCCAGATAGTCCGTGTAAACCAGTGGCACACGAATTTATTACTGCTGCTTATGACGATGATCAAGCTTTACACGAACTTGGAAAGAAATCCGATGTCATTACTTATGAGTTTGAAAATATTTCAGCCGAACAATTAAAACGCTTAGCACAAGCATTTAATATTCCTCAAGGTTATCAAGCCATTCAATTGTTGCAAGATCGTTTAACTGAGAAACAAACATTAGAGCAAGCTGGAACTAAAATAGTTCCATTTTTACCTATTCGAAATGAAGAAGATTTAAATGATGCGATTCAAAAATTAGGTTATCCATTTATAGTTAAAACGCGTTTCGGCGGTTATGATGGCAAAGGCCAAATACTTGTTAAAGATGAGTCATTCATTCAGGAAGCTACAGAACTTATTCGTCATCAAGAATGTGTAGCTGAACAATATCTTGATATTGCATTAGAAGTCTCATTGACTGCTACTATTGGTAACCATAGTCAAATCACTTATTTCCCACTTCAAGAAAATGAACACCGCAATCAAATATTATTTAAAACAATCGTTCCTGCTAGAAGTGATAAAGAACAAGAAGCTAGAGATGAAGTACAAAAAATAACAAATCAAATCCATTTTGTTGGGACGTTTACAGTTGAATTTTTTATTGATCAATCAAATCACTTATATGTAAACGAAATAGCACCACGACCACATAATTCCGGACATTATTCAATTGAGGCATGTGATTATTCACAATTTGATACACATATCCTTGCAGTTACCGGTCAAACGCTTCCAAAGCAAGTTGAAATTTTAAAACCGGCAGTCATGATGAATTTATTAGGACGAGATTTGAATTTGCTAGAAGATGAATTTGGTAACCACCCTGAATGGCATGTTCATATTTATGGTAAACCAGAACGTAAGCCTGATCGCAAAATGGGTCATATGACTATTTTAACGAATGATGTAAATGACACTGAAAAACATATGCTTGAACAATTTGAAGGGAGAGAATAGTTCATGTCTCTATTATATGAAGGGAAAGCTAAGAGAATTTTCTCAACGGACAAAAACCATCAATTAAGAGTGGAATACAAAGATGAAGTGACGGCTGGTAATGGTGCTAAAAAAGATAAGATGGAAGGTAAAGGTCGTTTAAATAATCAAATCACATCTATTATATTTGAATATTTAACAAAAAATGGAATAGACAGTCATTTTATTAAACAACTGTCAGAAACAGAACAACTAGTTAAAGAGGTTAACATTATTCCTTTAGAAGTTGTAGTACGAAACATTGCAACAGGTTCTATTACAAAACGTTTAGGTTTTGAAAAAGGTTATGAATTTGAAACACCATTAGTTGAATTTTTCTATAAAAATGATGATTTAAATGATCCACTAATCACTGATGATCATATAAAACTATTAAAAATTGCGAATGATGATGAAATTGAAATATTGAAAACAATGGCAAAAGATATTAACAAAGTGTTAGTTCAACTTATGGATGAAATGGATTTAAGATTAGTAGATTTTAAAGTTGAATTTGGAAAAACACAAGACGGTATAATTTTATTAGCTGATGAAATTTCTCCAGATACTTGTCGTATTTGGGATAAACATTCAGATACTAACTTTGATAAAGATGTCTATCGAAATGATACTGGTTCACTTATCGACACATATACAACATTTTTAAATAAATTGGAGGAACTTAAATAATGAAAACGATTGAACTTCACATCACATTACAACCGCAGGTATTAGATACTCAAGGACAAGCATTAAATCGAGCTGTACATGATTTAGGTTATAAACAAGTAAATGATATTCGTGTAGGTAAAGTTTTATACATGACTGTTGACGAAGCGACTGATGAAGCGGTTGATAATATCGTTACTACTTTAAGTGAGAAGTTATTCGCAAACACTGTAATTGAAGAATATAGTTATAAAATCGTTGATGAAAAGGAGAAGGCATAACATGAAATTTGCAGTTCTCGTATTTCCAGGTTCAAATTGCGATAGAGATATGTACAATGCTGCTATTAAAACAGGTGCTGAAGCAGAATATGTTGATTATCGTGAGACGTCACTCGAAGGTTTTGATGGTGTCTTAATCCCAGGTGGGTTCTCATTCGGAGATTACTTGCGTTCTGGTGCAATGGCAAGTGTAGCGCCAGTAATCAATGAAGTTAAACGTTTAGCTAGTGAAGGAAAGCCAGTTTTAGGTGTATGTAATGGCTTCCAAATCTTAACAGAAATTGGTTTATTACCAGGTGCATTACTTCATAATGATTCACATTTATTTATTAGTCGAAATGAAAATCTAAAAATTGCCAATAATCAAACTCCTTTTACGAAATTATATGGCGAAAATGAAATTGTTGTTTATCCAGTAGCCCATGGTGAAGGTCATTATTACTGTACAAATGAAATATATGAGAAATTAGTAGAAAATAATCAAATCATCTTAACTTATGAAGATAACCCAAATGGTTCGCATGAAAATATCGCTGGAATTGTGAATAAAGAGGGCAATGTTTGCGGAATGATGCCTCACCCTGAACGTGCACTTGAAACCATTCTTGGCACTGATAGTGGCGTTAAATTATTCGAAGCAATGGTAAATAGTTGGAGGGAACAAAATGTCTAAGTTTATCGAACCTAGTATTGAAGAAATTAAGCTTGAAAAATTATATCAAGATATGGGCTTAAGTGATGCAGAATATAACAAAGTGTGTGACATATTAGGGAGAGAACCTAACTTTACAGAAGTAGGCATTTTCTCAGTTATGTGGAGTGAACATTGTTCTTATAAGCACTCTAAACCATTCTTGAAACAATTTCCAACAACAGGAGAACATGTTTTAATGGGGCCTGGTGAAGGTGCAGGTGTCGTAAATATTGGAGATAACCAAGCTGTTGTGTTCAAAGTTGAATCACATAACCACCCATCTGCTATTGAACCATACCAAGGTGCTGCAACAGGTGTAGGTGGCATTATTAGAGATATCGTATCAATTGGAGCTAGACCCATTAATTTATTAAATAGCTTACGTTTCGGTGAATTATCAGTGAAACAAAACCAACGTTTACTTAAAGGTGTTGTTCGCGGTATTGGTGGTTATGGAAATTGTATCGGTATTCCAACAACTGCTGGAGAAATAGAATTTGATGATCGTTACGATGGAAACCCATTAGTGAATGCAATGTGTGTCGGTGTGATTGATCATGACATGATTCAAAAAGGGACTGCGAAAGGTGAAGGTAACTCAGTCATTTATGTAGGGTTAAAAACAGGTCGTGATGGTATTCATGGTGCTACTTTTGCATCTGAAGAATTGACTGAAGAAAGTGAAAGTAAACGTCCATCTGTTCAAATTGGCGACCCATTTGTAGGTAAAAAACTTATGGAAGCAACATTAGAAGCAATTACATTTGATGAATTAGTGGGCATTCAAGATATGGGTGCTGCAGGCTTAACGTCTTCTTCATCAGAAATGGCAGCTAAAGGTGGCAGCGGATTGGAATTGTATTTAGATCAAGTGCCGACTCGTGAACCAGGTATTTCACCTTACGAAATGATGCTTTCTGAAACACAAGAAAGAATGTTATTAGTAGTTGAAAAAGGAACTGAACAAAAGTTTTTAGATTTATTTGAAAAACACGAATTAGATAGTGCAGTAATTGGTAAAGTGACAAATACAGATCGTTTCGTACTTAAATATGAAGATGAAATATTCGCAGATATCCCTGTGCAATCTCTTGCGGATGAAGCACCGGTTTATGTGTTAGAAGGCGAAGAAAAAGAATATAATACTTCAAAAAATGATTATAGTTCACTTGATGTGCAAGATACCTTTAATAAACTACTAACGCATCCAACGATTGCATCAAAACATTATTTATATGAACAATATGATCAACAAGTCGGTGCTAATACGATCATCAAACCAGGTTTACAATCTTCAGTGGTTCGTGTTGAAGGGACAAATAAAGCAGTAGCTTCTACAATTGATGGCGAAGCACGTTATGTATTTAACCAACCTTATGAAGGTGGGAAAATGGTTGTAGCAGAAGCATATCGTAATTTAATCGCTGTTGGGGCAACACCACTAGCTATGACAGATTGCTTAAACTATGGCTCTCCTGAAAAGAAAGAAATCTATCAACAACTAATTGATTCTACAAAAGGAATGTCAGAAGCGTGTGAAATACTTAAAACACCTGTAGTATCAGGTAACGTGTCACTTTACAACGAAACACGTGGTACATCTATCTTCCCAACACCAGTGGTTGGAATGGTAGGATTAATCGAAGACATTGACTACCTCAATGATTTCCATCCTGAAGCGGGTCATAAATTGTATTTAGTTGGAGAAACAAGAGATGACTTTGGTGGTAGTCAAATTGAAAAATTATTGTACGGTCAAGTAAATCATGAATTTGAAGCAATTGATTTAAGTGATGAAGTTGCTAAGGGGGAAGCAGTTAAATCAGCGATTAGAAGCGGTGTTGCATCACATGTTCAAACGGTAGGTAAAGGTGGCTTGTTAATCACACTTGCTCGAATTAGTGCACATTATGGATTAGGTTTAGAAGCTAAAGTCAATCTTTCAGATGCACAACTATTTAGTGAAACACAAGGTCGTTATGTAGTTGCCGTCAAAGAAAATCAAACTTTAAATATTGAAAATGCCATTGAAATTGGTCAATTAACTGATGTTGATGAATTTAAAGTAGCAAATGATCATTCAGTCATTACTGAAAAAGTCTCAGAAATAAAAGAAAGTTGGGAAGGGGCAATCACGGAATGTTTAACGACAGTGGATTAAATGAAGAATGTGGCGTATTTGGCATTTGGAATCATTCCGAAGCAGCCCAATTAACGTATATGGGACTACACAGTTTACAACATCGTGGTCAAGAAGGTGCAGGTATTGTAGTTTCAAATGGTGAGACGCTGAAAGGTGAACGTGGATTAGGCCTACTAACGGAAGCAATTAAAGAAAGACAGATGGAACAACTTAAAGAAGGACATAATGCTATTGGACATGTTCGCTATGCGACTTCTGGTAATAAGGGAATAGAAAACATTCAACCTTTCCTTTATCACTTTTATGATATGAGTGTCGCAATTTGTCATAATGGTAATTTAATAAATGCTCAAACATTACGTCAATATTTAGAAAAACATGGTGCCATTTTCCATTCATCATCCGACACTGAAGTGATTATGCATTTAATACGTAGAAGTAAGGCGCCCACTTTTGAAGAAGCATTAAAAGAAAGTTTACGACAAATTAAAGGTGGATTCACTTTTGCTATTCTTACTAAAGATGCATTATATGGAGCTGTAGATCCTAATGCGATTCGTCCACTCGTAGTTGGTAAAATGCAAGATGGCACATACATCTTGGCGAGTGAAACATGTGCGATTGATGTATTAGGTGCAGAATATGTGCAAGATATCCATGCTGGAGAATACGTTGTCATTAGCAATGAAGGTATTGAAGTTAAATCATATACGAGTCATACGAACACGGCTATATCAGCGATGGAATATATATATTTTGCGCGACCTGATTCAACCATTGCTGGTAAAAATGTTCATGCTGTTCGTAAAGCATCTGGAAAAAAATTAGCACAAGAAAGTCCAGCTAATGCAGATATGGTTATTGGTGTACCTAATTCATCATTATCAGCAGCAAGTGGGTATGCTGAAGAGAGCCACTTACCTTATGAAATGGGGTTAGTGAAGAACCAATACGTAGCACGCACATTTATTCAACCTACTCAAGAATTACGAGAACAAGGCGTTCGCGTTAAATTATCAGCAGTTAAAGATATTGTAGTTGGTAAACGTATTGTATTAGTCGATGATTCCATTGTGAGAGGGACAACAAGTAAACGTATCGTTAGAATGTTAAAAGATTCGGGTGCTAAAGAAGTACATGTACGAATAGCGTCTCCTGAATTTATGTTTCCTAGCTTTTACGGAATTGATGTTTCAACGACTGCCGAACTTATTTCTGCAAGTAAATCGCCAGAAGAAATTTGTGACTATATCGGTGCAGACTCGTTATCTTATTTAAGTGTGGATGGTTTAATTGAATCCATTGGATTAGATTACGATGCCCCATATAACGGTCTATGTGTAGAAAGTTTTACGGGTGATTATCCAGCAGGGCTTTTCGATTATGAGAGCAATTATTATAAGAACTTGAGTCAACGTCAAAAGGATTATATTGACAATCACAAACACTATTTTGATAGAGAGGGAAATATCCATGTCTAAAGCTTATGAACAATCGGGTGTTGATATTCATGCAGGGTACGAAGCAGTTGAGAGAATGTCTAGTCATATTGAACGAACAATGCGTAAGGAAGTACTAGGGGGATTAGGTGGATTTGGCGCAACATTCGATCTTTCACAGTTAAATATGAAAGCACCCGTTCTAGTATCAGGAACAGATGGTGTAGGTACTAAATTAAAGTTAGCCATTGATAATAATAAACATGACACTATCGGCATTGATGCGGTTGCGATGTGTGTAAACGATATTTTGACAACAGGTGCTGAACCTTTATATTTCTTAGATTATATAGCTACAAATAAAGTTGTGCCTGAAGTCATAGAACAAATTGTTAAAGGTGTGAGTGATGGCTGCGAGGAAACGAATACCGCGCTAATTGGTGGAGAAACAGCGGAGATGGGTGAAATGTATCATGAAGGTGAATATGATCTTGCTGGATTTGCAGTTGGTGCAGTTGAGAAAGATGAGTATATAGACGGCTCTAAGATAAAAGAAGGACAAGCTATCATCGGTTTAGCTTCAAATGGCATTCATTCAAATGGTTATAGCTTAGTACGTAAATTGATTAAAGAATCAGGTATTCATTTAAGTGATGCGTTTGATGGAAGTACATATCTTGATACGTTTTTAGCACCAACGCAATTATATGTTAAACCTATTCTCACTTTGAAAAAGTCTGTCCAAATCAAAGGGATGAATCATATCACTGGTGGTGGTTTCTACGAGAATATTCCACGAGGTTTACCAGAAGGTTTAGCAGCAAAAATTGATACACGAGCTTTTCCAACGCCTAAAGTATTTGATTGGTTACAACAACAAGCGAATATCGAAACAAAAGAAATGTACAATGTCTTTAATATGGGCATAGGTTTCACAGTCATCGTAGATAAAGCTGATGTTTCACAAACGATTGATATCCTTAAACAAGAAGGTATATCAGCCTATGAAATTGGTGAAGTTATTGAAGATAACGACACATCTATTCACCTTGAGGGGGTAGAATAGTGACTAAAATAGCCATCTTTGCATCTGGATCTGGTAGTAATTTCGAAAATATTGTAATACGCGCAGATAAAGGGGAGCTTAACAATATTGAAATTACGTCATTATACACTGATCATCATGATGCATATTGTGTTGAACGTGCCAAACAATTAAAAGTAGCAGTCAATATAAATGAACCAAATGATTTTTCTTCTAAAGCAGAATATGAACAACATTTAATTGAACTATTGAAGCGGGAAGAAGTTGAGTGGATAGTTCTTGCTGGTTACATGAGATTGATAGGACCAGATTTATTAGGCGCTTACGAAGGTAAAATATTAAATATTCATCCATCATTATTACCGAAATATAAGGGGAAAGATGCTATTGGACAAGCATTTAGCAGTGGTGATAATGTTACTGGTTCAACGGTTCATTTTGTTGATAGCGGTATGGATACGGGAGAAATTATTGAACAAAGACAATGTGATATTAAATCGAACGATACCAAAGAAGATTTGGAAGAACGTGTTAAACAATTAGAATATGAACTTTACCCAAGTGTTATAGCTAAAGTTATTAAATAAGGAGTTAAGTAAATCATGAAAAAAGCAATTTTAAGTGTTTCAAATAAAAGTGGAATTGTAGAATTTGCTAAAGCATTAAGCGACTTAGATTATGAATTATATTCAACTGGAGGCACGAAACGTGCGCTTGAAGAAGCTTCTGTGCCAGTAAAATCTGTTTCTGATTTAACTCAATTTCCTGAAATTATGGATGGTCGCGTAAAAACGTTACATCCTGCAGTACATGGAGGAATATTGGCGGATCGCGATAAGCCTGCTCACCTTGAACAATTAGCAGCTCAGCATATTGATTTAATCGATATGGTTGTCGTTAATTTATATCCTTTTCAAAAAACAGTGGCTAATCCAGATGTAACTGAATCTGAAGCGATTGAAAATATTGATATTGGCGGACCTACAATGTTACGTGCGGCAGCAAAGAACTTTAAACATGTGACAACAATTGTGCATCCGGCTGATTATAATGAAGTTATTGAACGTATAAAGAACGATAAATTGGACGAAGCCTTTCGTAAGGCATTAATGATTAAAGTATTTGAGCATACGAATGAATATGACCATGCGATTGTAAGCTTCTTTAAAGGGGATAGTGAACAATTAAGATATGGTGAGAATCCACAACAATCAGCACGATTTGTACGTACATCAAATAGTAAACATACTATTGCAGGCGCTAAACAATTACATGGGAAAGCTTTAAGTTTCAATAACATCAAAGATGCAGATTCAGCATTATCTTTAGTGAAAAAGTTTGAGACTCCAGCAGCAGTAGCGGTAAAACACATGAATCCTTGTGGTGTAGGTATTGGTGACAGTATAGAGGTAGCATTTAAACATGCATATGATGCAGATAATCAATCTATCTTTGGAGGCATTATTGCTTTAAACAGAACTGTGACGCCTGAATTAGCTGAAACATTACATTCTATCTTTTTAGAAGTAGTTATTGCACCTAGATTCACTGATGAAGCATTAGAAATTTTAACGAAAAAGAAAAATATCCGTTTATTAGAAATTGACATGACAATTGATAATCGTGAAGAAGAATTTGTATCAGTTTCAGGTGGATATTTAGTACAAGATAAAGATAACTATGAAGTCGCAAAAGAAGATATGAAAGTGGTCACTGAAGTAGAACCAACAGATGATCAATGGGAGGCAATGTTACTAGGTTGGAAAGTCATTCCTTCTGTAAAAAGTAATGCTGTGATTTTAAGCAACACGAAACAAACGGTAGGTATAGGTGCGGGTCAAATGAACCGTGTTGGTTCAGCTAAAATTGCGTTAGAGCGTGCAATAGAAATGAATGATAATGTGGCTTTAGTTTCAGATGGATTCTTCCCAATGGACGATACAGTTGAATTAGCCGCGCAACATGGAATTAAAGCTATCATTCAGCCAGGTGGTTCAATTAAAGACCAAGATTCAATTGATATGACGAATAAATACGGCATTGCTATGGTTACTACTGGCATGCGTCATTTTAAACATTAGATTAAAGTTATACATTACGAAAGGGGTAATCTAAATGAGAGTTCTAGTCGTAGGTGCTGGTGGACGAGAGCATGCTTTAGCAACGAAGTTAAGCCAATCACCCTTAATTGAACAATTATATGCAATACCAGGTAACGATGCCATGATCAACGTTGCAGAAGTACATACTGAGATTGCAGAGTCTGATCACGCGTCCATTTTAAACTTTGTTCAAGAAAAAAAGATTGAATGGGTAATTATAGGTCCAGAACAACCACTAATTGATGGCTTGTCTGATAAATTACGTCAGTCAGGCGTTAAAGTATTTGGTCCTAATCAAGGTACTGCTCAAATTGAAGGGTCAAAGCTATTTGCTAAAAAAATTATGCAAAAATATAATATCCCAACAGCAGAATATAAAGAAACGAGTAATAAAACAGATGCATTAAACTATGTAAAACAATGTGATTTACCAATTGTAGTTAAAAAAGATGGTTTAGCAGCTGGTAAAGGTGTCATCATTGCTGAAACACGTGAAGCTGCAATTGAAGCGGTTGAAACACTCTACACTGAAGAACATGGCGAAGTTGTCTTTGAGCAATTTTTAGAGGGTGAAGAGTTTTCTTTAATGACATTTATCAATGAAGACTACGCTGTGCCATTTGATTGCATTGCCCAAGACCATAAACGCGCTTTTGATGGTGATGAAGGACCTAATACTGGCGGGATGGGTGCGTACTGTCCTGTACCTCATATTACTGAAGACGTCTTAACACGTACGAATAAAGAAATCGCACAACCCATTGCGAAAGCGATGAAAGCAGAAGGTTATACGTACTTTGGATTGCTTTATATTGGGGCAATTTTAACATCTGAAGGACCTAAGGTGATTGAGTTTAACGCTCGCTTTGGTGATCCAGAAGCACAAGTTTTATTAAGTCGTTTGGAAAGTGATTTAATGGCTCAAATTGTTGCTTTAGATCGTAAAGAGCCTATTCGATTCCAATGGCAAGATGACTTTGTAGTTGGTGTCATGTTAGCATCTAAAGGTTACCCGGGTAATTATCATAAAGGTACTAAAGTAACAGGCTTCGAATTAAATGATCAGTTCTTCGTAAGTGGTTTACGAAAAGAGAGCGAGGACTTTGTTACTTCTGGAGGCAGAGTAATATTAGCGCTTGGAAAAGGACACACAATTGAAGCTGCACAAAAAGTGGCTTATGCAAATGTAGATAAAGTGAAAAGTGATAACTTGTTTTATCGACATGATATTGGAAATAAAGCGTTGAAATAATAAAAAAGACTTGGGTATGCTGATTAAAGCATATCCAAGTCTTTTTTATTAGCCCACTTTTCCTGAAACACGAGCGTCTGTAATGCCGGTTATTGGAAAAGTTTGAGCAAGGTAAAATGCTAAAGCCAAAATAGCTATAACACAAATGACAAAGATAATATCTTTGTAAGAAAATGGTGCTTTATAATAATACGTTCTTGGACCATCTTTAAATCCTTTCGATTCCATCGCAACAGATAGTTGATGTGCACGTCTTATATTCTGACTTAAAATAGGAATAAGTAAGTGTTTCAAACGTTTCAACCCTCTGTAGTTGGAAGCATCTATCATTTGGTAACGCATCTTTAGAGAGCGTCTTAATTGAATTAATGAAGTGAATATTAATGGTACCATTCTTATTGCAGCCATGAACGCGTATGCAATTTTAGGCTTAATCTTTAAATGTTGCATCAAACTATAAAAAATCATAACAATTTGTGATGTCAAAGCTAGCAATATACCAAACATTGACACAGTAATGGTACGAAGAGATAAATGGACACCGCGGACAATACTTTCGGTACTAATTTGAATGATTCCCCATTTGAAAAGCATGTGCGTACCATCTCCATATAAAATCATAAATAGAGAAGATAGCAATGCGAAAAATACAGTCGCAAGAATAAAAGTACCAGTAATTTTAAATTCCGTACCATTAAATGCCATTAAGAAAATGAACATTAAAATTGTGATATAAATCATATAATCAAAGTTATGAACAAATATAATGAAAAAGAATAAAGCTATACCTAATAGTAATTTAGTAATAATATTTACATCATCAACAAAAGTATAATGTTTTTTCCAGCGTTCAAACATTTGGGACACCTTCCTCTTCAACAAGTTGTTGATTTTCAACTTTTAAGCGTCGAGTTGGATAGCGACGAATAATTTCAGGGTCATGTGTTACCATAACTATTGTTTGACCATTAGCCACACGTTCTTGGAATAATTCAATCAATTGAAATGTATTATGACTATCAAGCCCGAATGTTGGCTCATCAAGTAAAATAATGTCTGCTTTAGAACTTAATGCTGTAGCTACACTTAATCGACGCTTTTGCCCCATAGATATTTCAAAAGGATGTTGATTTTTAACATTTTCTAAATGCAACAATTTTAAAAGATGCATGGTTTCTTCTTTAGCTTTTGCTGGTTCTTGGTGATTATAGTGAATATAAACTTCATCATAGACACTATTAGTAATAAATTGTAATTCTGGATTTTGATAGACCAGATACATGTTCTGAGCGGCTTCTTTAATCTTTTTCAATATATTACCTTTATAAGACATTTGACCTTGATATTTAATTAACTGCATCATCGATTCAAGTAATGTTGTTTTACCACTGCCATTTTTTCCAGTAATTGTAATCCACTCACCTGCATGAATAGATAATTCAGGTATTTTAAATAGCGTTTTTTTACTTCTAAATAACTGACCGTTAGAGTAATTGAAAAGAGGGTTATTTAAATCTGATTGAAATGAAGTAGGTTGAGGAGCATGATCCCAAGCATGAGGATGCCACACACCATATTCAGTTAATAAATCTTCACAATGTCTTAAGATATAATCAGGTGTATTATCAGCGATAATTTGCCCTTCATAGTTCATTAAAATAACACGATCTACATGCTCCCAAATATGTTCAACTTTATGTTCAACAATCAATACTGTTTGGTCCTTCCACAAACCGATTAATCGTTGCCATAAATCAGCAGTTGCATCAACGTCTAGCATAGCAGTAGGTTCATCTAAAAATAGAGTGTTAGCTTCTTGTAAAATTGTTTCCACAATTGCTAATTTTTGTTTCATACCACCACTTAGGTGATTGACAAATGTATTATCAGTAACATTTAAATTGACAGAAGCTAATGCTTTTTCGATTTGAGCATCCATTTCATTTCGTGGTACATTTTTATTTTCTAAAACAAATGCCAGTTCTTCATATACCTTTGGCATACAAAATTGTGTATCAGGATCTTGAAAGATAACACCAGATTGAGTATCTATTTCTAATTCATCATATTTCATTGGAAGTTCAATCAAGTTAGGAACGATACCACTCAATACATTAAGTAAGGTGCTTTTACCAGACCCAGACGGGCCTAGCAAAAGCACTTTTTCTTTATCTTTTATTTCAATATTTAAATTATCAAAAATTTTGCGCTCACCATTTGGATACTTAAGGCGTAAATTTTTAGCTTTTAACACAATAATTTCCCCTTATAGATTGTCGTAATCTTTTTGTGAAGCAGGGCGGAATAACTTAGTTACACCGGTTTGATCAAGTGCTTTAACAATTAAATAAGAAAGCACACCTGCAATAACAATACCGCTAATAGAACGGAAAATGATAAATAAAAGTAAGTTCCAGCCTGCTACTTCGGCTAAATAACCATAGTAATAATCAACTGGGAATGAGATTAAAGCAGTTGCTAATCCAGCTAAAACTGCAACCATTAATGATCTTGATTTATATTTAAAAATAGCGAAAATGATTTCACATGCTAAACCTTGTAAAATGGCATATATAATTGTTGGTATATCAAATTTCCCCATTACAATTGTTTCACCAGCACCAGCAGCAAATTCAGCTATTAGGGCAATACCTGGTTTAGGAATAATTAAGTAGGCTACAATAGCTGCCATAAACCAGACACCATAAGTTAATTGTTCGATGTGAACACCAGCTACTTGAGCAACATTGTAGGCAAACCACCATAAGTTATAAATAATTGCAAATACGACTGCTATCAGAACGGTTACTAATATTTCTGAAAGCTTTAAACCTTTAGACATAACATTTCCTCCTAAAAAAACGCACAACCATTCCGTAGAAAGTTGTGCGTTATAAATAACAAAATTATGTAATCGTTAATAATTATTTATTTAGGCGACACTTTCCTACGCTAGTTTTAACTAGTTCAGGTTCAAAGGGTTTGAGGATACTCCTCATCTCAGTATACACACCCCTAGTGCGTTTATTATTTGATTTAATTTTAATGTATGACTTTTGAGAATTGTTGTCAAGGTAATTTCAATTATTTTGAGAGATTACTATGCAATATGTTTAGACTAACATTTATAAAATAAAAAAAGGGTAGGACAGAATTCTTATCGAATTTGTCATAACACCAACTTACTCTGATTGCAGAATTTCTAAGTGGAATTATCTATGCTAAACATTCATCTAATCACGTGGACATAACTAAAGCTGAGAAAAGCTTAGTTTAAGCTCTTTCTCAGCTTTACATTGTGTCCTTATAAATATAAATTTGTTCCAGACAAAATATGAATCTTTAAATTAATCTAAAGTGTCTTGAACGTCTTTTTTAGTTTGTTCAATATCATCAGTTTTTTCTTCTTTTTGATCTTTTTCAGCTGCTGATTTTTTAGCATCTTCATTTGTCATAATAAAAACACTCCTCGTAAGATTATTTAATACATTTTTAGTTTACCCATTAAAAAGTTGGATAAACTTAAATAGGTCTCAAGATGTATTTTATTGTTAAATAAAGACAAGATTAACATCTTCATATATAATGAATTTTGAGGTGAACAGTATGTCTTTTCTTAAGAAACACACCGAGATAATTTATAGTTATCTTATCGGTATCGTTTCACTCTTCACGGGTCTCATTATCCTTATTAATTTACCCTTAATTGATAAATTGAAGGATAAAGATAAAGTTGAATTAAGAATTCACAATCTATGGGACTTCCTTAATGCATTTTTCAGCGAAATTATTAGAGTGATGAGTAGATTCATAGGCAACTTTCCTATTATTAGTGCAGTCATCATTATTTTATTTGGTATTCTAGTTATATGTATTGGTTATACATTGTATAGAACTACGAAATATGATTACGACATCTCAATCTTCTTTTTAATTATCGGAATTTTATACTTCCTTATAACTATTACCTTAATGACGCAAGTATATGGATTTTGGGCGGTAATATTTATTATTCCATTCGTAATACATACAGGTTACATCGTTTATAAAGATGAACTTTATGTAGAAAACAGAAAAAATCACTACTTATGGATTATTATTTCATATGGAATATGTTACTTAATTACTCAAATTTCTTTATACGGTAAAATTGATGCAAATGAAATCGCACCAATTGATATTTTAAGTGTAAACACATTCTTTTTAATAATGTGGTTATTAGCCCAAGCTTCAATATGGAACTTCTTGTTCTTAAGAAGAGCATTACCATTAACAAAAGAAGAACTTGGTGAAGAAGAACCGGAATTATCAAGAACGAGCAAAGGAAATGTTTCGAATCAGTCAAAAGTCCATTTTAAACAGCTACAAGATAAAACATCAGAATATGCACGTAAGACGAGAAGAAGTGTTGATTTAGATAAAATTAGATCTAAACGCGATAAATTTAAAAACAAATTCAAAAACGTAATAAATATTGAAGAAGATGATATTCCAAATTGGATGAGAAAACCAAAATGGATAAAAACGGCCTATGTAGAAATTTTCTGTGGTTTTATTTTATTCTTATTTACTTTTATTGAATTTAATAACAGAAATTCTTTATTTGTTTCAGGTGAGTGGGAGTTATCTCAAACACAATATGTTATTGAGTGGATAACATTATTACTACTAATGTTTATCATCATTACTTATATTGCAACTACATTCACTCATTTCTTAAGAGGTAAGTTTTATTACTTACAACTCTTTATGATAAGTATTTTATTCTTTAAATTGTTAACTGAATTTGTCAATATCATGATTCATGGTCTGTTATTGTCAATATTTATAACGCCAACATTAATATTAATGTTGATAGCAGTTATCATCGCATTCACGTTACAATTAAGAGAACGTCCTTAGATTAGTCATAAATCGTGAGGATGTCATAGTGAATTAATTTATTAGCCTTAAACTAAAAAACTAGCACGAAATTTTGGTTTGCGAATATGAATTAATTTCTCTCTGAAATAAAATAAATTAAATAAGCTACTTTGCAAATTCGCAGTAGCTGACTGAACTGAGACGACACTTAAATTAAGCTTGTCTCAGATTTAGTCATTCTTGCGGGGCTAGGACAACGAGTTCGAGATGAATTCTGTCCTAGCTCCGTTTTATTTATATTGTAATTCTGTAATGAACTTTTTAAATTTGTTAGAATGAACAAGAACATACTGTGGAAAACGATTTTCAAAAGAAGAAAAATTAATATGATTTAAATAGGAGAGTCTAAAGAATGAAAATTGCAACTTTAAATAAGGGTAAAGAAACAAAGTATTTAAATCAATATCCTCTAGTGGATGAAGAAGACATTTATAATCATGATCATTTAAAAGAAGGGGATTTATTCTATTTAATGAACGGTAATGATCAATATATTGCGACTGCCTATGTAGGACGTCAACATAAAGGATTAGGATGGGTATTGAGCTATGATCAAAATGAAGTCATCAATACGCAATACTTTGAAAGTTTATTCAAACAAGCATTAGAAGAACGTGAATATTATTATCATATTGAAGGAACAAATGCGTTTAGACTGTTTAATGCTGAAGGTGATGGTGTAGGTGGTTTAACAATTGATAATTATGATGGTCACTTACTAATTCAATGGTATTCAAAAGGTATTTATAAATTTAGATATAATGTTATTGAGGCAATTCAAAAGATATTTAACTTTAAATCCATTTATGAAAAAATGCGCTTTAAAGATGCTGAATATACAGGTGGTCATGTATTGGGAGAAAGTCCAGAATTTCCGATTGTTATTGAAGAGAATTTCACTTTTTATAATGTTGATTTAAATGATGGCTTAATGACAGGTATTTTTCTAGATCAAAAAGAAGTACGTAAGAAATTGAGAGATCATTATTCTGAAGATAAACATATCTTAAATTTATTTAGTTATACGGGTGCTTTTTCAGTTGTAGCAGCTAAAAATGCTGAGAGTACAACGAGTGTTGATTTAGCTAATCGATCACGTGGATTAACAGAGGAAAATTTTGGGTTAAATGGTATTGATCCGAAGAGCCAGTATATATATGTCATGGATACATTTGACTTTTATAATTATGCAGCGCGTCATGGGAAATCATACGACACAATTGTGATTGATCCCCCAAGTTTTGCACGTAATAAGAAAAAGACATTTTCAGTGCAAAAAAATTATGATGATTTAATTAATGGTGCTTTAGAAGTGTTAGCGCCTAATGGATCACTCTTACTATGTACAAATTCAAGTGTATTTTCGCTTAAATCATTCAAAAATGTGATTAAAAAGACATTAGAAGAAGCGAATGTCGAATATGAAATTGAAGAAGTAATGGGTTTGCCAAAAGATTTTAAAACGCATCCACACTATAAACCATCTAAATATTTAAAAGCAGTATTCATAAATATTAAGCATTAAAAGAATAAAATTGGGTATAAATGATAAATGAATGAAATACGAAAGGTGTGTCTTTAAATGGGCATTATGAATAAATTTACTAATGGCGTTACAAATGAAGTAGGTAACAGAGTATTTAATATTGAGGAAATTAAAGAAAAAAGTAACCTACCTACATCACAAGAAGAAATAGCTGAGAGAAGAGCAAAAGCTGAATCAATCGTTAAGAAAAAATCATTATTATCTTCAAGTATGAGTGTCGTACCTATTCCAGGGTTGGATTTTGGAGTGGATATTAAATTAATGAGAGATATTATCGAAGATGTTAATAAAATTTATGGTTTAGATCATAAACAAGTAAATACGCTTGGAGATGATTTGAGAGAACGTATTTTAGCAGCAGCAGCTATTCAAGGTAGTACTTTCATCGGTAAAAAGGTGTCTAGTGCAGTATTAAAAGTGGTTATTCGAGATATGGCTAAACGTGCTGCAGCTAAGCAAACTAAATGGTTCCCATTCGTGGGTCAAGCAGTATCAGCTTCAATTAGCTATTATTTTATGAATAAACTTGGAAGAGATCATATCGAAAAATGTGAAAAAGTACTTCGTGATATTATTTAAAATAAAAATGTTGTAGTATAATTAAAGTGAGCTTGTAGATAAAGCCTATACTAAAATAGTTAGAAATAATTTGTCTAATACGTATAGTTAACAATGTAATTGTTAAATCGGTTCCAAAAAAGGAAAGTAAGTTAAAATATGTGATTTAATGCATATTGAAGTATGGATTCGTGATATAACAATTTAAAACACTTGTTTATTCGTATAAACGACCAGTATAATAGTATTTTCAATGTATTAGAATTGAATTTGTTAATATATTTTGGTAGTGTTATGTTATAAAATTATGTTAGATTATGACAAATTTGAATATTCTAACTTTGCGGAGGAGAAATAGATTATGGAACAAAAATCATATGTAATTATTGACGAAACAGGTATTCATGCACGTCCTGCAACTATGTTAGTTCAAACTGCATCAAAATTTGATTCAGATATTCAATTAGAATATAACGGCAAAAAAGTTAACTTAAAATCAATCATGGGTGTTATGAGTTTAGGTGTAGGTAAAGATGCTGAAATCACTATCTATGCTGACGGAAGCGACGAAGCAGACGCAATTCAAGCTATCAGTGATGTCTTATCTAAAGAAGGTTTAACTGAATAATTATGTCAAACTTAATTAAAGGTATTGCAGCATCTGACGGTGTTGCAATTGCTAAAGCTTATTTATTAGTAGAGCCTGATTTATCATTCACTAATGAAAAAGTCACTGATACTGATGCTGAAATTCAAAAATTTAGAAATGCGTTAGAAGCTTCTAAAGTTGAATTAACAAAAATCAGAAATAATGCTGAGAAACAATTAGGTCCTGATAAAGCTGCTATTTTTGATGCACATTTATTAGTTCTTGATGATCCAGAGTTAATTCAACCTATCGAAGATAAAATTGCTAATGAGAAAGTAAGTGCGCCAGAAGCACTTAACGAAGTAACTACGCAATTTATCACTATTTTCGAATCAATGGATAATGAATACATGAGAGAGCGTGCTGCAGACATTAGAGACGTATCTAAACGTGTGTTAGCACATCTATTAGGTGTAGACTTACCAAACCCAAGTATGATTGATGAAAGTGTTGTTATCGTAGGTAATGATTTAACTCCTTCTGATACAGCGCAATTAAACAAAGAATTTGTTCAAGGCTTCGTTACGAACATTGGTGGACGTACAAGTCACTCAGCAATTATGAGTCGTTCATTAGAAATTGCTGCGGTAGTTGGTACTAAAACTGTTACTAAAGAAGTAAAACAAGGTGATATGGTTATCGTCGATGGTACGACTGGTGATGTCATTGTTGATCCAACAGAAGATGAGTTGATTGCTTATCAAAATAAACGTGAACGATTCTTTGAAGATAAAAAAGAATTGCAAAAATTACGTGACGCTGAAACAGTGACAATTGATGGTGAACATGCAGAATTAGCTGCTAATATTGGTACACCTGATGATTTATATGGCGTAATGGAAAATGGTGCTGAAGGTATCGGTTTATATAGAACTGAGTTCCTTTATATGGGTAGAGATCAAATGCCAACAGAAGATGAGCAATTTGAAGCCTATAAAAAAGTGCTTGAAACTATGAAAGATAAACGTGTCGTGGTTCGTACGTTAGATATCGGTGGTGATAAAGAGCTACCATATTTAAATTTACCTAAAGAAATGAATCCATTCTTAGGTTACCGAGCAATCCGTTTATGCTTAGACCAACAAGATATTTTCAGAACACAATTACGTGCATTATTGCGTGCATCTGCTTACGGTAAATTAAATATCATGTTCCCAATGGTAGCGACTATCAACGAATTCCGTGATGCTAAAGCTATCTTATTAGAAGAAAAAGAAAATCTTAAAAATGATGGACACGATGTTTCAGATGAAATCGAATTAGGTATCATGGTTGAAATTCCATCAACTGCTGCTTTAGCAGATATCTTTGCTAAAGAAGTTGATTTCTTCAGTATAGGTACAAATGATTTAATTCAATATACTATGGCAGCTGACCGTATGTCAGAACGCGTTTCATACTTATATCAACCATACAATCCAGCTATTTTACGCTTAGTTAAGCAAGTTATTGAGGCTTCTCACAAAGAAGGTAAATGGACTGGTATGTGTGGTGAAATGGCTGGAGATGAAACAGCGATTCCATTATTACTAGGTTTAGGATTAGATGAGTTCTCTATGAGTGCGACTTCTATCTTAAAAGCTAGAAGACAAATCAATGGTTTAAGTAAAAATGAAATGGCTGAATTAGCTAATCGTGCAATTAATTGTGCGACTCAAGAAGAGGTTCAAGATTTAGTTAATAACATTTCTAAATAAATATTTATACTGTAAAGTTGCAATTGTTGACTAAACTAAGAAGATGGTTATATATAAATTTTCTCAAGTTTTGTCATTTATTCGGGTGTGAGAATGAATTCGAAATGAATTCTATCTCACATCCTTTTTTTATTGATATTATTAAAAGCACCCAACATCATTTTGTACGAAAGATGTGGGTGCTTATTTATGAATGCTACAATAATGAATAATTTAAATATTGTAATCATCTTAATGTTGTATATTAAAAACTTCATTGATTTTATCTAAATCCACATGATACATTGGTTCATCATTTAATAGAATGAAAGGCGTTGCAAAAGCATCATAATCAATCATTTCAGAACGATATTGATGATTTTCAATGTTCTTATCGGTGAAGTTAATTTGATGGTCATTCAAATAATTTTTAACGAATGTACAAGGAGGACAATCGTTTTGTGTATAAATAGTAATATTTGACACTCGGGTACGCTCCTTTATTTAACTGTAATCCTGAAAATTACTATAAATAATTTATGACAGAATTGCAAACTGTGAATATTATGTGAAAAAGATTGTAAAATTTTTTTAAAATCTAAGCAAAAGGATTTAGTTTGAAAATCTAACATAATATAATTTAAGTCTATCGAATTTTTAATTTTATATAAAGAAAAGGTGATTAATACATGGATTCTGTTGAAATTAGCCGTTTCCTAACTGGTATGACGCTTGCAGTACATATCATTTTTGCAACAATTGGGGTAGGTATGCCACTAATGTTTGCAATTGCAGAATTTTTAGGCATAAAAAATAAGGATCCTAAATATATAGCTTTAGCTAAACGTTGGTCAAAAGGATATACAATTACAGTAGCAGTAGGGGTTGTAACTGGTACCATTATTGGGTTGCAACTTTCACTTATTTGGCCAACATTCATGAAAATGGGTGGCCATGTTATCGCATTACCATTATTCATGGAAACTTTCGCCTTCTTTTTTGAAGCTATCTTTTTAAGTATCTATTTATATACTTGGAATCGTTTCAAAAATAGATGGACACATTTTATTATTAGTATCCCAGTCATTATAGGGGGATCTTTCTCAGCCTTCTTTATTACATCTGTGAATTCATTTATGAATACACCAGCAGGTTTTGAGATGAAACATGGCAAAATGGTAAATGTTCAACCATTTGAAGCAATGTTTAATCCATCTTTCTTAGTAAGAGCCTTCCATGTAGTTGCGACAGCAGGAATGACAATGGCATTTATTTTAGCATCTATAGCTGCGTTTAAACTGTTGAAAAACAAATATAGTAAAGATGCAGAATATCATAAAAAGGCTTTGAAAATGACAATGATCGTTGGATTATTATCAACATTATTATCGATGCTAGCAGGAGATATGTCAGCGAAGTTCTTACACCAAGTTCAACCCGAGAAATTGGCTGCTTATGAATGGCATTTTGATACACAGTCAAAAGCAGATTTAGTCTTTTTCGGTGTTTTAAATGAAAAAACACAGGAAGTTGAAGGGGCAATCAAAATCCCTGGAATGCTTAGTTTCTTAGCAGATAATAACATTAACACTAAGGTTAAAGGGTTAAACGCTTTTCCTAAAAATGATTTACCACCTATGATTGTCCATTATTTCTTTGATTTAATGGTTTCGATGGGTGTGTTGTGCTTTATCATTTCAGGTGCCTTTGTCTTAAGTATGTTCATTAAAAAATTACGTAAATTTCATATGCATAAAGGTATGCTATATGCTATCTTACTTACTGGTCCAGCATCATTATTAGCTATTGAATTTGGCTGGTTCTTAACTGAAATGGGACGTCAACCATGGATTGTAAGAGGATATATGCGTGTGAGCCAAGCTGCTACTCAAGCAGGTGGTATAACCCTCGTAACAATACTATTTGGATTATTATATTTAGTGTTACTCTTTACATCAGCTTATGTATTACTACGTATGTTTAAAAATAAACCTGCTCAAGATGATGTAGACAAAGTAATTGGTGAAGGGGGTCAAAACTAATGGCTTATATTGGTATAGGTATTACTGTATTGTGGACATTCCTATTTCTATATATCATTATAGCTTCAATTGATTTTGGAGCTGGTTTCTTTACATTGCATACGAAATTAACTGGAGAAGAGAAAAAGATAAATCATTTAGTTGAAAGATATTTAAATCCAGTTTGGGAAGTTACAAATGTCTTCTTCGTCTTTTTTTTCGTTGGTTTTGTAGGGTTCTTTCCTGACTCTGCCTTATATCTGGGAACAGTATTATTAGTCCCAGGTTCAATTGCATTAATATTAATTTCAATTCGAGGTAGTTTCTATGCTTTTGAACATTACGGCCAAGATACGAAATTGCCATGGATATTTTTATATGGTATAACAGGACTTTTAATTCCTGCGTCATTAGCTACAGTATTAACTATTTCTGAAGGTGGTTACATTACAGAACGTGGTTCCCACTTCGATTTAGATTGGTTCCAATTATTCCTTAGTCCATTTGCATGGGCTGTGGTATTCTTAGCAATTACTAGTGTGTTATATATTTCGTCAGGATTCTTAACATACTATGCAGCTAAGGCTAAAGATGAAGTGGCTTATAAATATATGCGACAATGGTTTATGTTTTGGGGACCTCCAATGATAATTATTTCTTTATTTGTATTCTTATCATTGAGAATTCAAAATGCAGATCATTTTTATAGTGCTATAACAAATTATTGGTGGATGTTTGCTTTAAGTTTAATTTGTTTTATCATCGCAGGTATTTTAAATTTTATAAAGAAAAAACATGGCTTAGCTTTCATCATGGTCGTATTTCAAATGGCTTTTGCCTTTTACGGTTATGGTATGAGTAAGTTACCTTATTTATTATATCCTTATATTAAGATGTCAGATTCGGGTGTTAATGCTTCAATGGGCTTAGCATTAGTAATCGTATTTATTTTAGGTTTACTTTTATTAGTTCCATCGTTAATATTATTATTGAGATTATTTGTTTTCGATAAAGCATATGTAGAAGGCAAAAAATAATTTAGATGTAGAAGGGAGCTGAGATAATAATCATCAATGTTTTTTACTGGTTATCAGTTAAAAGTATTGTGATATTATCTCGGCTTTTACTTTGTTTTTAAAGGATAGGGGTATCTGATTAATGGAGAAAGAATACGTTGTTATAGGATTAGGGCGTTTCGGTGGTAGTATTGTACGTGAACTGAATGCATTAGATATGGACGTTATGGCTATAGATAGAGACGAAGCACGTGTTAATGAATATAGTGACATTGCTACACATGCTGTAGTAGCTGATACTACTGATGAAGCTGTAATGAAAAGTTTAGGCATACGTAACTTTGATCATGTCATCGTTGCTATTGGTGAGAATATACAATCGAGTACTTTGACTACCTTAATTTTAAAGGAATTAGGGGTTAAGAAGGTTACTGCAAAAGCTCAAAATGATTATCATGCGAAGATATTAAATAAAATTGGTGCGGATACAGTAGTGCATCCTGAACGTGATATGGGACGTCGAATTGCGCATAATGTGGCTAGTGCAAGTGTATTAGACTATCTTGAATTGGCAGATGAACACTCTTTAGTTGAATTAAAGGCAAGTGAGAAGATGACAGGTCAATCTATCATCGATTTAGATATTCGAGCACAATTCGGGATTAATATTATCGCGATAAAGCGTGGTAAAGACATTGTTGTGTCACCTGATCCAAGTATGAATATTGAATTTGGGGATATTCTCATCATGATTGGACATGATAACGACTTGAATCGTTTTGAAAAGAAAATTGTCCGTTAAAGTTAACTCGTAATTCAATATAATAAAAAAATGCGCTAAAAATCATGTTCAATGAAACATGACTTTTAGCGCATTTTATTTATAGATTAATCTTCATTCACTTTCATAATTACAGGTAATATCATAGGTTTACGAGCTGTTTTTTCAAAAAGATATGGTTGAAGTGTTTCAATAATTGAAGATTTAATTTGATGCCATTGAATATCTTTATTGGAGTTTAGTTTTGTAATAACGTCAGTTTTAATTTTACGTTGTGCGTCATAAATTAGCTGACCAGATTCACGCATGTAAACGAATCCACGTGAAATAATGTCTGGTCCAGAAAGTAATTTATTTGTATTAAAGTCAATACTTACAACTACAATTACTAAACCTTCTTCAGATAGTAATTTACGATCACGGATAACCACATTACCGATATCGCCAATACCGCTACCATCAACTAAGACATTACCAGAAGGGATACGACCAGCTTTACGTGCTGAATCATGTGTTAACGCTAGTACGTCACCAATATCAAAAATAAAGACATTATCTTCGTTAACACCACAGTCAATACCTGTTTGACCATGTGCTTTTAACATACGATATTCACCGTGAATTGGTAAGAAATATTTAGGTTGAATTAAACGTAACATCAATTGTTGATCCCCTTGAGAACCATGTCCTGATGTATGAATATTCGAGATTTTACTATGGATGACATCAGCACCAGCTTTGTATAAAGCATTAATTGTACGATTGATACTTTTAGTATTACCAGGAATAGGTGATGAACTGAATACAACTGTATCATCCGGAATAATTTTAATCTGTTTGTGTGTACCATTGGCAATTCGCGATAATGCGGCCATTGGTTCACCTTGAGAACCTGTACATAAAATAAGTAACTCGTGTTTTGGAATATTATTTATTTTATTTGGTTCTACAAATGTTTCTGGTGGTGCTTTAATGTATCCTAGCTCCATACCAATCTTAATGTTGTTTTCCATTGAACGACCAAATGTAACAATTTTGCGGTTATATTTAATTGCTGCTTCAACAGCTTGTTGCACACGATAAATATTTGATGCAAATGTCGCAAATATAATTCGTCCTTTACAGTTACGGAAAATTTTCTCAACATTTTGTCCAACTTCACGTTCACTTAATGTAAAATCGGGCACTAAGGCATTTGTAGAATCTGATAATAAGCACAATACGCCTTCTTTACCTAATTCAGCCATTTTAGCAATGTTTGCTGGTTCGCCAACAGGAGTGAAATCAAATTTAAAATCACCAGTGTGAACAATTTTACCTTCAGGTGTATCTACAATAACACCATAAGCTTCTGGAATACTATGTGTAGTAAGATAAAATGAAATTGCAAAATGTTTAGATTTAATCACTGTATCTTCAGTAATTTCATTTAGTGTCGCATTACGTAATAAATTATGTTCATCTAATTTATTACGTATTAAACCTAAAGCTAATGGACCACCATAAATAGGTACATTAATTTGCTTCAATAGGTAGGGCACACCACCTATATGGTCTTCGTGTCCATGAGTAATAAACAGACCGACAATTTTATCTTGATTTTGTTCTAAGTAAGTGTAATCAGGAATTACGTAGTCAATTCCTAGTAAATTATCGTCAGGGAATTTAATTCCAGCATCAATAATGACGATTTCATTTTTATACTCAACGGCATAAGTGTTTTTACCAACTTCACCTAAACCACCTAGAGCATATACACCTACTTCATTAGAATGTAATTGCTTCATTATTGAGCATTCTCCACATTGAAGTGATCAGAGTGTTCTTTTTCATATTCTAAATGTGCGCCCTCTAATTTAGTAATGAATTCAATATTGTAATTGCGGTCTTTTAAATAACGTCTTACTTGTTCTTCTGTTTCGCCTTCAACATAAATTGTGTTTGTATTCTCACGAACGATTACTTCGCTTTTATTATGTTGGAAAAATACTTTAAATACTGCCATATTGGATAGTTCCTCCTAGATTTTAATCATTTAATTTGAATATATTAATTTGAGACCTATACGTAACAACTTTAATGAATCAAAGCTTTTGCGTCAGATATGCCATTCATTTATCAACTTAAGATTTATATGACTTACATTTGTGTTGATTAAAACGTAGAAATGCGTTCTATCATTAGTAAACATAAATTGAATTATGAGCTTTGTTCTTATTAAAAGTGAACTAATTTAAATATAAGACACTTTTAAGGTTGCTTATAGGTAATCATTAATGTCGTTCATTGTTTGAAAATTAGTATGATACTAAGATTTCAGTTACTATTCATTTTACATTATGTATATAAATAAATAAAGCAGTTTATACCTATACGTACATTCATTAACATAGATAGAGTAGACAAATACTATCAAATAAGTAAGAATTCCTTAATATTTAAAAATAAGTAAAATGAAAAGGACTTACGATGTTTACATATTACGTAACACCATAAGTCCTGTTAACACTATACCATTTAGACCTCTACTGAATCTGGTAAAGGAATTAGTGGATTATCTTTATCAATGTAATCATAAAACATAATACCATTTAAGTGATCAATCTCATGTTGGAATACTATTGCTGGATAGCCCTTTAATCTCAATTTAACTTCTTTGCCATCAATATCAAATGCTTTAATTGTTACTCTATAATGTCTATGCACTAAACCAGGTATGTTCTCATCAACACTCAAACAACCTTCGCCAGTAGGTAGATAAGCATGTTGGACACTGTGACTCATTACTTTAGGATTAACTAACATATAATCATAAGATTTTCCTTCACCATCATCTGGTAAATAAACCGCAATCATTTTTTTAGAAACATTGATTTGAGGGGCTGCCAATCCAACACCAGAACGTAAGCCATATTTTTTAGCAGTTTCTTCATCTTGACTATTAATTAAAAATTCACGCATTTCATTTAATGTATTTTTATCTTCGTCAGATAGAGGCAAACCTACGTCTTTAGCTTTTGCGCGTAACGTAGGATGACCATCTCTAATAATATCTTTCATTGTTAACATGTCATACACCTTCCTTATAATAAAATATAACAGATTGCACATAGTTAAGTATATTATCTGATTTTATTTGATTTATAAACTATCTTTCTATATTATTACAAGCGAATGACTATGAGGAGGATAACATGAATGAAATTACGTAAAACATTTGCTATTGTAGCAGCCTCAACTGTCTTATTAGCCGGATGTACGACAGATAAAAAAGAAGTAAAAGCGTATGATGAAAATGTTCAAAAGGCATTTGATAAAGAGCAATCTATTAATAGCATAGGCAAAAAATTAAATTCACTTGAAGAAAAGAAACAAGGATTATATAAAAAAGCAAACAGTAGTAATGAAAGTACTCGTAAAAAAGCTGCTGACGATATTCTTGATAATATTAAACAAAGAGAAAAAACGTTTGATAAAGAAGTTTCTACACTTGATGACTCTGAAAAGCAATTTAAAAAAGGCGAATCACATATAAAAGAAATTAAAGATGATGATAAGAAAAAAGAAGTTAAGCAACTTGATGATGCGATTAAAGATAAGTATAAATCTCATGATAAATATGCGAAATCATATAGAAACGTACTAAGCAAAGAAAAAGATTTATTTGAATTACTTAAAAAAGATGGTATAACGCAATCACAAGTTGACGATAAAAATGACGCGCTAAATAAAGCACAAAAAGATTTCCAAAGTAAATTTAAAGCTTATTCAAAAGCAATGAATGCTGTAAATAAAGAAAAACAAGATGTCGATAATCTTAAATAATTGAATGATTAATACAGTATAGTATTAAAGACTGATACAGTTGTTAAAAACTGTATCTTTTTTAGTAATACAGAACTTTATTAAATTATTTAACAGTACTAATAAATTGTGGTACACTATGAGAGGATAAAATGAATTTCTATTATATGGGAAAGGTATGGTGAATTGAATGGCTCCTAAGTTACAAGCCCAATTCGATGCAGTAAAAGTATTAAATGATACTCAGTCGAAATTTGAAATGGTTCAAATTTTAGACGAAGATGGTAATGTCGTAAATGAAGACTTAGTACCTGATTTAACTGATGAACAATTAGTAGAATTAATGGAAAGAATGGTATGGACACGTATTCTTGACCAACGTTCTATTTCATTAAACAGACAAGGACGTTTAGGTTTCTACGCTCCAACAGCTGGACAAGAAGCTTCACAATTAGCTTCACAATACGCTTTAGAAAAAGAAGACTTCATCTTACCTGGTTACCGTGACGTGCCACAAATTATTTGGCATGGTTTACCTTTAACTGACGCTTTCTTATTCTCAAGAGGTCACTTCAAAGGTAACCAATTCCCTGAAGGCGTTAATGCATTCAGTCCACAAATTATTATCGGTGCACAATACATCCAAACTGCCGGTGTAGCATTCGGTATTAAAAAACGTGGTAAAAAAGCTGTTGCTATCACTTATACTGGTGACGGTGGTTCTTCACAAGGTGACTTCTATGAAGGTATCAACTTTGCTTCAGCTTACAAAGCTCCAGCAATCTTTGTTATCCAAAATAATAACTATGCAATTTCAACTCCACGTAGTAAACAAACAGCTGCAACTACATTAGCTCAAAAAGCTATTGCAGTAGGTATCCCTGGTATCCAAGTTGATGGTATGGATGCATTAGCTGTATATCAAGCTACAAAAGAAGCTCGTGACCGTGCAGTAAATGGTGAAGGTCCAACATTAATCGAAACAATGACTTACCGTTATGGTCCACATACAATGGCTGGAGATGACCCAACTCGTTACAGAACTTCAGATGAAGATGCAGATTGGGAGAAAAAAGACCCATTAGTTCGTTTCAGAAAATTCTTAGAAAACAAAGGTTTATGGAACGAAGATAAAGAAAACGAAGTTATTGAACGTGCTAAAGACGACATCAAGAAAGCTATCAAAGAGGCTGACAATACTCCTAAACAAACAGTTATTGACTTAATGGATATCATGTACGAAGATATGCCTCAAAACTTAGCTGAACAATATGAAATTTACAAAGAGAAGGAGTCGAAATAAGCCATGGCACAAATGACAATGGTTCAAGCGATTAATAATGCGCTTAAAACTGAATTGCAAAATGACGAAAACGTATTAGTTTTCGGTGAAGACGTTGGTGTTAACGGTGGTGTATTCCGTGTAACTGAAGGTTTACAAAAAGAATTCGGTGAAGACCGTGTATTCGATACACCATTAGCTGAATCAGGTATTGGTGGTTTAGCACTTGGATTAACTGTTGAAGGATTCCGTCCTGTAATGGAAATCCAATTCCTTGGTTTCGTGTTTGAAGTATTTGACGAAGTTGCTGGTCAAATCGCTCGTACACGTTTCCGTTCAGGTGGTTCTAAAGTAGCACCTGTAACTATCCGCGCACCATTTGGTGGTGGGGTACACACTCCAGAATTACACGCAGATAACTTAGAAGGTATTTTAGCTCAATCACCTGGTATTAAAGTAGTAATTCCTTCTGGCCCATATGACGCTAAAGGTTTATTACTTTCAGCTATCAGATCTAATGACCCAGTTGTATATTTAGAACACATGAAATTATATCGTTCATTCCGTGAAGAAGTTCCTGAAGAAGAATATACAATTGACTTAGGAAAAGCTAATGTGAAAAAAGAAGGTAATGACATCACATTAATCGCTTACGGTGCAATGGTTCAAGAATCTGAAAAAGCAGCAGAAGAATTAGAAAAAGAAGGTTACTCAGTAGAAGTTATTGACTTACGTACTGTTCAACCTATCGATATCGATACTTTAGTTGCTTCAGTTGAAAAAACTGGTCGTGCTGTAGTAGTTCAAGAAGCACAACGTCAAGCAGGTGTTGGTGCTACTGTAGCTGCTGAATTAGCTGAACGTGCAATTCTTTCATTAGAAGCACCAATCGCACGTGTTGCTGCTGCTGATACAGTTTACCCATTCACTCAAGCTGAAAATGTTTGGTTACCAAACAAAAATGATATTATTGAAAAAGCTAAAGCTACTTTAGAATTTTAATAATATTTGTTTACTCAGTTGAGTTGCTGACTAATAGAAAGAAAGTAAGCTAAATGTTTACTTTTACTCTAAGTGTGAATAATTAAGTAGAAACTAGAGCGTTAGGGCATAATAATTTTAAGTGATTTGAACATTTAAATTATTCTGTCCTACCTCTATGTTATAAATTTTTAAAGATGAATATGAAATTCTTAGGAGGACAAGAACGTGGCATTTGAATTTAGATTACCCGACATTGGTGAAGGTATCCACGAAGGTGAAATTGTAAAGTGGTTTGTTAAAGCCGGAGATACAATTGAAGAAGATGATGTATTAGCAGAGGTTCAAAACGATAAATCTGTAGTTGAAATCCCATCTCCTGTAAGTGGTACAGTAGAAGAAGTTTTAGTTGACGAAGATACTGTAGCAGTTGTAGGTGACGTTATCGTTAAAATTGATGCACCTGACGCTGAAGAAATGCAATTCAAAGGTGGTCATGACGACGATTCTTCATCTAAAGAAGAACCAGCTCAAGAAGAAGCAAAAGCTGAAGAAACATCAGCTCCAGCAGCATCAGCTTCACAAGATGAAGAAGTAGATGAAAATAGACAAATCAAAGCTATGCCATCTGTTCGTAAATACGCTCGTGAAAAAGGCGTTAACATCAAAGCTGTAGCTGGATCAGGTAAAAATGGTCGTATCACTAAAGAAGACATTGATAACCACTTAAATGGTGGCGGTGCTCAAGCTGCATCAGCTTCAAATGAAAGCGCAGCTGCTTCAACATCTGAAGAAACTTCTGCACCACAAACTCAATCAGTTCCAGAAGGCGACTTCCCTGAAACAACTGAAAAAATCCCAGCAATGCGTAGAGCAATTGCGAAAGCAATGGTTAACTCTAAACACACTGCGCCTCACGTAACATTAATGGATGAAATTGATGTTCAAGACTTATGGGATCACCGTAAGAAATTCAAAGAAATCGCAGCTGAACAAGGCACTAAATTAACATTCTTACCATACGTTGTTAAAGCACTTGTTTCTGCACTTAAAAAATATCCAGCACTTAACACTTCATTCAATGAAGAAGCTGGCGAAATCGTACACAAACATTATTGGAACATTGGTATCGCAGCTGATACTGAAAGAGGTTTATTAGTACCTGTAGTTAAAAATGCAGATCGTAAATCTATCTTCCAAATTTCAGATGAAATTAACGAATTAGCTGTTAAAGCTCGTGACGGTAAATTAACATCTGATGAAATGAAAGGTGCAACTTGCACAATCAGTAATATCGGTTCAGCTGGTGGACAATGGTTCACTCCAGTTATCAACCACCCAGAAGTAGCTATCTTAGGTATTGGCCGTATTGCTCAAAAACCTATCGTAAAAGACGGTGAAATCATTGCAGCTCCAGTATTATCATTATCATTAAGCTTTGACCACAGACAAATTGATGGTGCTACTGGACAAAATGCAATGAATCACATTAAACGCTTATTAAATAATCCAGAATTATTATTAATGGAGGGGTAAAACATGGTAGTTGGAGATTTCCCAATTGAAACAGATACTATTGTTATCGGAGCAGGTCCTGGAGGTTATGTTGCAGCAATTCGTGCAGCACAACTAGGACAAAAAGTTACAATCGTAGAGAAAGGTAACTTAGGTGGTGTATGCTTAAACGTTGGTTGTATTCCATCAAAAGCATTATTACACGCTTCACATCGCTTTGTAGAAGCTCAACATTCTGAAAACTTAGGTGTTATCGCTGAAAGCGTATCACTTAAATTTGACAAAGTTCAAGAATTCAAAAAATCAGTTGTTAACAAATTAACTGGTGGTGTTGAAGGCTTATTAAAAGGTAATAAAGTTGAAATCGTTAAAGGTGAAGCATATTTCGTAGACAATAACAGCTTACGTGTTATGGACGAAAAAAGTGCTCAAACTTATAATTTCAAACACGCTATTATCGCAACAGGTTCTAGACCAATTGAAATTCCTAACTTCGAATTTGGTGAACGTGTTATCGATTCAACAGGTGCATTAAACTTACAAGAAGTTCCAGGTAAATTAGTCGTTGTAGGTGGCGGTTACATTGGTTCTGAACTTGGTACTGCATTTGCTAACTTCGGTTCAGAAGTTACAATTTTAGAAGGCGCTAAAGAAATTCTTGGCGGATTCGAAAAACAAATGGTTCAACCAGTTAAAAAAGGCATGAAAGAAAAAGGCGTTGAAATCATTACTGAAGCAATGGCTAAAAATGCTGAGGAAACTGAAAATGGCGTAAAAGTTACTTACGAAGCTAAAGGTGAAGAACAAACTATCGAAGCTGATTATGTATTAGTAACTGTTGGTCGTCGTCCAAATACAGATGAATTAGGCTTAGAAGAATTAGGTCTTAAATTCGCTGATCGTGGATTATTAGAAGTTGACAAACAAAGCCGTACTTCTATCGACAATATTTATGCAATTGGTGATATCGTTCCTGGTTTACCACTTGCCCACAAAGCAAGTTATGAAGCTAAAGTAGCTGCTGAAGCTATCTCTGGTCAAGCATCAGAAGTAGATTACATTGGTATGCCTGCTGTATGTTTCACTGAACCAGAATTAGCTCAAGTTGGTTACACTGAAGCACAAGCTAAAGAAGAAGGTTTAGACTATAAAGCTTCTAAATTCCCTTATGCTGGTAATGGCCGTGCATTATCATTAGACGATACTACTGGTTTCGTTAAACTTATTACATTAAAAGAAGACGGAACTGTTATTGGTGCGCAAATCGCTGGTAACGGCGCTTCAGATATCATTTCAGAATTAGGTTTAGCTATCGAAGCTGGTATGAATGCTGAAGATATCGCATTAACTGTACATGCTCACCCAACATTAGGTGAAATGTCTATGGAAGCTGCTGAAAAAGCAATTGGATTACCAATCCACACTATGTAATAAATGGTCTATTAGACTAAAATAATTTTAGTAATGCTTTATACAAATTAGTTTGTAAAAGCACACTAATCATCCTGTTGGGGTGGAACTTCAAGTTCAATATTTGAACTTTGTTCCATCCCTTTTTGATTATTTAAAGAGAAAAATGGGCAATTATAAATAGTATATGATTTGTAAATGAATGGAGGGTTAACGATGGAATATCAATATCCATTGGATTTAGATTGGTCTAATGAAGAAATGGTTGATGTCATTGCATTTTTTAATAAAGTTGAAAATTATTATGAAAAAAGTGTTAACGGACAAGATTTAATGGCACATTATAAACGTTTTAAAGAAATTGTTCCAGGTAAAGCGGAAGAAAAACAATTATTTAAAGAATTTGAAGAGAAAAGTGGCTATAATAGCTATAAAGTTGTTCAAGAAGTAAAAAATAATCCTGAGACAACATCATTTAGCAATCACTAATAGAGTCAAAAACTATACACAATTATTAAATAGTATTACTTTTTAAACTGTTTATTTTTAATTAATTTCTAAAAATCTATTGAAGTTAGAGCTGTATTTTGTTATTTTTATTAAGCATTAAACAAAATGTTTGATATTACTAAACAAGATACAGCTTTTTTAAGGTGATAATTATGCAAATTGGTAGTAAATTACGAAACTTAAGACGTCAAAAGAATCTAACTCAAGAAGAATTAGCGGAACGTACAGATCTTTCAAAAGGTTATATTTCACAAATTGAAAGTCAACATGCTTCTCCTAGTATGGAAACTTTCTTGAATATTTTAGAAGTATTAGGTACTTCTCCAAGTGATTTTTTCAAAGATAAATCAAAAACAAAAGTATTACATACCAAAAATGATAGAACAATTTATGATGAATATGACAGAGGGTACATACTTAATTGGTTAGTCACGAATTCCAATGAATTTGAAATGGAACCACTTATCTTAACTTTAAGACCAGGTGCGTCATATAAATATTTTGAACCATCAGAATCAGATACGTTTATTTATTGTTTAGAGGGTTGTGTGACATTAACTTTAGGTAAATCACAGTATCGTGCTAATGAAGAAGATGTATTATATTTTAGGGCTAATGAGATACATCAATTACATAATGAAACATCTAATGTAGTAAAGATACTAATTGTTGCTACTGCATCATATTTGTAGAAGGAGAGAAGTGTAATGGAGCCATTGTTATCTTTTAAAAGTGTTACAAAGGGATATGATGACGTAGTCATACTCGACAAAATGGATTTAGAGATTGAATCTGGACACTTTTATACATTACTAGGACCTTCAGGTTGTGGTAAAACAACGATATTAAAATTAATAGCTGGTTTCGAACAACCTGATGATGGGGATATTATATACCTAAATAAATCCATTGGTGATTTACCGGCAAATAAGCGCAAAGTTAATACAGTCTTTCAAGACTATGCTTTGTTTCCGCATTTAAATGTATTTGATAATATTGCTTTTGGATTAAAACTTAAAAAGCAATCAAAAAAGGAAATTAATCAAAAAGTTAAAGATGCATTAAAGCTTGTAAAATTGTCAGGTTATGAACAAAGAAGTATTAATGAAATGAGTGGAGGTCAAAAGCAACGTGTAGCTATTGCTAGGGCGATTGTTAACGAACCAGAAATTCTGCTACTTGATGAATCGTTATCTGCTTTAGACTTGAAATTACGTACTGAGATGCAATATGAGTTGCGTGAACTACAAAAACGTCTCGGTATTACATTTATATTTGTCACACATGATCAAGAAGAAGCACTTGCACTAAGTGATTATATTTTTGTAATGAAAGATGGTAAAATCCAACAATTTGGAACACCAACTGATATTTATGATGAACCCGTCAATCGATTCGTTGCTGATTTTATAGGTGAATCTAATATTGTAGAAGGTAAGATGGTAGAAGACTTTGTGGTGAATATTTATGGTCAAGATTTTGAATGCGTAGATGCAGGTATTTCTTCTGGAAAAAATATTGAAGTAGTCATTAGACCTGAAGATATCTCTCTAATTGAAGCGGATAAAGGTTTATTTAAAGCTACCGTTGATTCAATGTTATTTAGAGGTGTACATTACGAGATTTGTTGTATAGATAGAAAAGGGTATGAGTGGGTTATTCAAACTACCAAAAAGGCTGAGGTAGGAAGTGAAGTAGGTCTATTCTTTGATCCTGAAGCAATCCATATTATGGTTCCGGGTGAAACTGAGGAAGAATTTGATAAACGTATTGAAAGTTACGAGGAATTGGAAAATGCGTAATCTTAACAAATTGCTCATCACCCCGTACATCTTGTGGATGGTAATCTTTATCATCATACCAGTTATTTTATTAATTTATTTTTCGTTTATCGATATACATGGCCATTTTAGTTTTACCAATTATGAACAAGTTTTTTCAATGAAATACCTTACTATGATGTGGGATTCAATATTTTATGCTGCACTTATTACGATCATTACGTTATTAATTAGCTATCCAGCAGCATATTTCATACGTGCGTCTAAAAATCAAAATATTTGGCTATTAATACTCATTATTCCAACTTGGATTAATCTGTTATTAAAAACATATGCTTTTATTGGATTGTTAAGTCATGAAGGAATGATAAATAAATTTTTGAATTTTTTACATATTCCTTCAGCTAATATGTTATTTACGCCAGGCGCTTTTTTACTCGTAGCAAGTTATATATATATTCCATTCATGATTTTGCCGATATTTAATAGTATGAAGGCAATACCTAATAATTTATTACAAGCCTCAAGTGATTTGGGGGCCAGTCCTTTCACTACTTTTAGAAAAATAATTATGCCATTAACGAAAGAGGGCGTAATGACGGGGATTCAAGTCACATTTATACCAGCATTATCTCTCTTTATGATTACTCGACTAATTGCTGGAAATAAAGTAATCAATATTGGTATGTCCATTGAGGAACAATTTTTAGTTATTCAAAATTATGGAATGGGTTCTACAATTGCGATTTTCTTAATTGTTTTTATGGCATTTATTCTAATTATTACAAAATCGAAATCTACAGATGAAAGAGGGTGAATGAAGTGAAATGGTACGGGAAACTATATATTGGACTACTTTTAGTGATATTATATGTTCCGATATTTTTCCTTATGTTTTATTCATTTAATTCAGCGGGAAACATGATTCATTTCGAACATTTTACCTTAGATCATTATAAAAGCTTATTTCAAAATGATCGCTTAATGTCTGTAATTTTCAATACAGTGGCTGTTGCATTAATAGCAGCCGCTATTTCAACTATTATTGGAACCTTTGGTGCTATCGCATTGTATTATCTAAGAAATAAGAAATTTAAAGTTGCATTACTAACATTAAATAATGTTTTAATGGTTTCTTCAGATGTCGTTATTGGTGCCTCATTTTTAATTATGTTTACAGCATTGGGACATTTTACTGGGCTAGGATTAGGATTTGGCACTGTGCTAGCGTCACATATCGCATTTTGTATTCCAATTGTGGTCATTGTTGTGTTGCCGCAATTATATGAAATGAATAATAATATCTTAAATGCGGCGCGTGATTTAGGTGCGACTGAAACTCAAATTCTTGGCAATGTACTTATACCTAATTTAATGCCAGCAATTATTGGTGGCTTCTTTATGGCACTAACATATTCTTTAGACGATTTTACGGTGAGTTTTTTCGTAACAGGAAATGGATTCAGTGTATTATCAGTAGAAGTATATGCTATGGCACGTAAAGGAATTAGTATGGAAATTAACGCTATTTCAACAATTTTATTCGGCGCTATCGTATTAGGTATAATCGGTTATTACGCTATACAACGTTTAGTAAAGCGACGTCAATTAACTAAGCGAGGTGTACAGCAATGAAACAGTTTTTACAATTGATTATTGGTGCAATGGTTGTTGGATTAATTTGCTTAGGCATTAGTCATTGGTTTAAAGCTCAAGATAATTCTAAGATTGGCGAAAAAATTTATGTTTATAACTGGGGAGAATATATTGATCCAGATTTAATTAAGCAATTTGAGAAGGAAACAGGTATTCAAGTTGTATACGAAACATTTGATTCTAACGAGGCAATGGAAGCTAAAATTAGAAATGGTGGTACACATTATGATGTTGCTTTTCCAAGTGAATATACCGTTCAAAAGTTAAAACGTGAGAAGTTACTAGAGCCATTGGATCATAGTAAAATTCCAAATATGAAAAATTTAGATCCAGACTATATGAATATGACATATGACCCTCATAATAAGTATTCTTTACCATATTTCTTTGGTACAGTAGGGATTCTTTATAATAAAAAAGCGTATCCAAATGAAAACTTTAATAGTTGGAGTGATTTATATCAAAAAAAATATAAAAATGACGTATTACTTGTAGATGGCGCTCGTGAAATTATGGGGTTAGCTTTAAACAAATTAGGTTATAGTTTAAATGACACTAATCCTACGCATATAAAAGAAGCGGAAAAGGATTTACGTCAACTTACTCCACAAGTTCGAGGCGTAGTTGGTGATGAAGTAACAATGATGCTTCAACAAAATGAAGGTAATATTGCAGTAGTTTGGAGTGGCGTTGCTGCACCTCTAGTTCAAAATAGTGATAAGTATAACTATGTTATTCCTAAAGAAGGATCTAATCTTTGGTTTGATAATATGGTAATACCTAAAACTGCTCAAAATAAAGAGGGTGCCTATAAATTTATGAACTTCTTACTTGATGCGAAAAATAATAAGCAAAATACTGAGTGGGTAGGCTATGCAACCCCTAATAAAAAAGCACGTGAATTGTTGCCGAAAGAAGTTCGAGATGATCATCGTTTTTATCCAACTCAAAAAGAACAAAAACGTCTTGAAGTTTATAAAGATTTAGGAGAAAAATCATTAGGAGATTATAACGAAAGTTTCCTAAACTTTAAAATGTCGTTAAAATAGACTATAAATAGTAGTTATTTTATAATTAATTCGATATAATTATTTGATAAGTAAAATAAGGAGTTGTAATACATGTCAGGAGAACGATACACGCAAATCAAACGGCCTGTGAGTCGTCTGACTGAAAAGCTATTAGGTTGGTTTAGTTGGATTTTCTTACTCATTTTGACGGTTATTACAATGTTTATTGCACTCGTGTCATTTAGTAATGATACATCAATTCAAAATCTTGAAAACTCAATGAATAATAATGAGCTAATTCAACAAATTTTGACAAATAATAGTTTAAACACTACTCAATTTGTTATTTGGCTTCAAAATGGGGTGTGGGCGATTATTGTCTATTTCATAGTGTGTCTGCTAATTTCATTTTTAGCACTTATTTCTATGAATATTAGAATTCTATCTGGATTCTTATTCTTAATCGCAGCAGTGATTACATTGCCATTGATATTATTATTCGTACCATTAATTATTCCTATTTTCTTCTTTATCATTGCAATCATGATGTTTGCAAGAAAAAGCAAAGTTGAAACTGTTCCGGCGTATGGACCAGCTCAAGGATATTATCCTAATGATGATTATCCACGAGACGAATATGGTCATCAGGGGCGTTATCATGAAGAAGATAGATATGATAATGATGGTTATGATTATGACGAACGTAATAGATACGATGAAGAAGAATATGTTGAGCCACCTCGCAAAACTAAGAAATCTGAACGTCGTACACGTCGTAAGCAACCCTATTACGATGAAGACTACGATAATAATTATCGTGATAACAACTATGAAGAAGAACAGCAAAGTAATTACAATGATGAACAAGATTTAGCAACTGACACTGAGGAAGATAAATATAATCAATATCCTAAACGTGCTGTTACTGGTGAGTATAATTCTGAAGCGGATGATGTCGAAAATACAGGTGTCCTTTCTAGACAAGCTAAGTATAAACATAAATCGAATAAAAAGCCTCAATATGATAGTAACAACGCGAATGATGAATCTTATGATTTTGCTGAGAACGTAGTTGACACTGAACCTAAGGTTGATAAAAAAGAAGAAAAAGCACAACGTAAAAGAGAAAAAGCTGAAATTAAAGCTAAGAAAAAAGAAAAGCGCAAAGCTTATAATCAACGCATGAAAGAACGTCGTAAAAATCAACCTAGTGCAACAAGTCAACGACGTATGAACTATGAAGAACGTAAACAAATCTTAAATAAAGATGACGTTCAAACAGAAGATGAATCTGAAAATGTAGAAGATAAAAATGAATAGACGCATTTAAGTAGAAATGCTTAAGTCAAACATTAGAAACTCTTTACAAAGTAGACATTGAAAAATGAAAGCTTTGTAAGGAGTTTTTGCATTTAATACTGTTTCAAAGTGTTAAGTTAGTCGCAAATCACTAATATTTTTAGTATGATTTAAGTAAAAAGAACAACATTGGAGGGAAACATAATGAATCGCAAAGTTGAAGTCATACTTGCATGGGTTGCTAGTGGTTTAAGTGTGATTTATTTAATCATGTCTTTAATATCCTTTTTTGTAGTTAAAAATAATAATAATACTGAACAATACAATCAAATGATGAAACAACTTGGAAATCAACAAGTTAAAGTAACACCTGAAATAGTTCATTTAGCCATGACTTTTTCAATAGGTACTTTAATTTTTTCAACAATCTTAGGTATTATTGGAACACTAATTATCAAAGGTCGTCCGATATTAGCAGGTAGTTTATTAATCGTAGCTGCATTAGTAGGTATCATCAATATGAGCCTTATCGCTGGGGTACTATGGATTGTTGTTGCAATTATGCTTTTCGTGAAAAAAGATCCAAATAAACCGCAACGCAAAAATAATGCTAAAACAGACGATTTTGATAAATGGCAACCAGAAAAAGAATATAATGAACGTAAAAAAGACGATCCTTATATTTATTAAAAAATAACCTCACAATATTAGAGAATGAATTCTAATATTGTGAGGTTATTCTGTATTAGATTGGTAAACTTAAGCAAAGAAATCTTTAAACGTTTCAATAATTAAAAAGACATTCAGTAAGCTTAAAACTACGATTAATGACCATGCACAAATATTAATCCAAGTTTTGTTACGAAAAGTACCCATTAATTTTTTATTACTTGTGGCCAACTGTAACGGTATCAATGAAAATGGTAATGCAATACTCAAAAATACTTGTGAAAAAACGAGAAGTTGTTCCATTTTAGCTTCATTACCATGAAAAATAATTAAGCAAGCAATTATCGGTATCACAGCTAAACCTCTCGTAATAAGACGACGCACCCAGTTAGGAATAGATAATTTTAAAAAGCCTTCCATTACGATTTGACCTGCGAGTGTACCTGTTATTGTTGAATTTTGACCTGAAGCTAAAAGTGCTACCGCAAACAACGTGCTCATTATACTGCCTAATGCTGCACCCAACATTGGTTGTGTTTTAAGTGCATGATATAAATCATAAAATCCACCTAATTGAGAAGTATTAGTTCCATAAAATAGTGCAGCACCTAATACTAATAATAAACAATTGACTACAAAAGCGACACTTAATTGTATATTGGAATCAATCGTTGCATATTTAATCGCTTGTGCTTTATCATATTGGCTTTTACGGTTATATTTACGTGATTGAACGATTGATGAATGCAAATACAAATTGTGAGGCATGATTGTGGCGCCAATAATACCTAATGCAATATATAAAATACTATGATTGGTAATGATTTGGTGATGTGGTATAAAACCATTAAGTATATCCACTAATTGAGGTGATGATATATATACTTCAAATAAGAAAATAATCAATACCGTAAATATGAGCGTGCCTACAATTGCTTCAATTTTACGGAATCCGAATTTCATAATAAATAACAGTAAGAACACATCAAAAACAGTTATAAGTGCTCCAATTAGTAAAGGGATATCGAATAATAAATCTAACGCAATGGCACTCCCAATAACTTCTGCGATATCTGTCGCAATAATCGCGAGTTCAGCTATAATCCAGAAAATGATAGCAACAGGTTTATTTAAAAATTGTCGTGTCATTTGTGCTAAATCATTACCAGTAGCAATTCCTAAACGTACCGTCATACTCTGTAATAGCATTGCTGATAAACTAGAAATGAGTATAACAAATAATAAGGTGTAACCAAATTGTGCGCCACCTTGCATAGATGTTATCCAATTACCAGGATCCATATAACCCACAGCCACAAGTAATCCAGGACCTAGAAATGCTAAAAATTTCTGACTCGTACTTTTATCTCCGCTAAAATCAACAGTATTATTAATTTCATCTAAACTTAATTGTTGTTGCTTATCTTTTGTACCCATAATAAAACTCCTTAAATACTATGTCATTATATTAACCTAATGTTTTTTTTAGGTCAACCTAATAAAATTGTAGATAAAAAATAGATAAAGTTGATTTCAACTTTATCTATCTAACAATTTTCATTTATTCATAGAATTTAAGAAATTCATCAAATGTTTCTTTTACAAAAGCTAAAAAATCTTTATCCGATTTTAATCGTGAATCACTTGGTTCTAATGTACGAGCTACAAAGAATTCACCTTTTTTAACATTTTTAACTCGATCAATTGCCTGATGTAATTCATCATCACTCATATCTTTGATGTATGATTTTTCTTGTTTCATATGATCTAAACTTACTTTATAATCTTCAGGTAAGTCTTTTAATATATCAAAATGCTTATCAAATACTTTCACGCGTTCAGCTTTATCTTTACCTTCATGCATTACACCAAACATTAAAAATAATTCATTTCTGAATAAGCCAATTTGAAAATGGGGAAGCATTTTATATCCACGTTTGTTAGGTGCGAAAGCGACCCAAGTATCAATAGGAGGATTGACACTTCTACGTGCATGTTTTGCAACATGAGGATAAAATGTATCGCCAGTTTGTGATGTGAAATAGTCGCTAAAGTAATCACCAAGTTTATTTAATTGAGGTCTAACGTATTCATTTAATGCTTCCATACGAGCATCTAAACCATCTACGTCAAACGCTTTAAAATCTTTAGGCTTAAAAGTATATTGCGTCATAGGTGGGTCTCCTTTTTCAGAAAAATTAAGTTATAGATATTGTAGCATAGAACGATGTCTTCATTCCAAAAGCGGAATTTATAAGTGACAGGGTTTAAACTAGATAGAATAAGGTATACAAAGATGTATAGATTAAAACGACAAAAAGTACTGTATAATAGGAAGCAACAGGAGATGATAAGATGTCACTATACGAATTTGCCCAAGGTTTAGTGTTAGAAGCTGGAAACCAAGTTAGAACGATGATGAAAGAAGAATTGCGTATTGAAACTAAGTCGAATCCAAATGATTTAGTAACGAACGTAGATAAAGCCACAGAGAATTATATATATGACGCTATTTTAAAAAATTATCCTGACCACCGTGTTATTGGTGAAGAGGGACACGGTCATGATATGGATAATATAGAAGGTGTTGTCTGGGTAGTGGATCCAATTGATGGTACGTTAAATTTCGTTCATCAAAAAGAAAACTTCGCGATTTCTATTGGGATTTATCGAGATGGTAAACCATATGCAGGACTCGTTTACGATGTGATGAAAGATGTATTGTACCATGCTAAGTCTGGTGAGGGTGCATTTGAAAATAAACATCAATTACAGCCTATTGAGAACACATTATTAAAACAAAGTTTAATAGGAATAAATCCCAATTGGGTTACAAAACCTAAAATCGGTCCTATTTTCTCTGAAATTGTTAATCAATCAAGAAGTTGCAGAGCATATGGAAGCGCAGCTTTAGAAATTATTAGTGTTGCAAAGGGACAACTTGCTGCATATATCACACCAAGATTGCAACCATGGGATTTTGCAGGAGGACTCATTATTTTAAATGAAGTTGGTGGCGTCGGTAGTAATTTGTTAAATGAACAACTTACTATTGCGAGTGCAAACTCAATATTAATTGGAAATTCAGACATTCATAAAGAAATAGTAGAAAACTATCTCAATCCGCACCTTGAGGTACTAACAGAAGTACATCAGCGTTTTAAAAAATAAAAATGTCTCGGTAAGTCATCAGTTGAAAGCGTTAATTACTTCCAATTATGAATTACCGAGACTTTATAGGTTTAATTTATTATAGCCAGTCGTTTTCACGATATTTCTTTTTAAGCATGAAACCGCCGCCAAATGTTGCAATGAAAAGTATAAATGTTAAAATCATCATTGGAATACTACCAGCACCAACGCTGAAACTAAAAAGCACTAAGAATATAACAGCTATAATGGATAGCACCCAAAATATGCCTTTAGATTTTGGTTTTTCCATCCCATACCCCACCTTTTTGTTATCTTTTACTAATAATATGATATAATAAAAAAGTTGTAATTAAAAGTGGGAGTTTACTCGAGAAAGGAATTATAAAATGACTAATAGAAGAGAAGATGTACGTAATATCGCAATTATTGCTCACGTCGACCATGGTAAAACGACTTTAGTTGACGAATTACTTAAACAATCTGGTATTTTCAGAGAAAATGAACATGTTGATGAAAGAGCAATGGACTCTAACGATTTAGAAAGAGAACGTGGTATTACAATTCTTGCGAAAAATACTGCAATTGACTATAAAGGTACAAGAATTAACATCTTAGATACACCTGGACACGCTGACTTCGGTGGCGAAGTTGAACGTATTATGAAAATGGTAGACGGTGTTGTACTCGTTGTAGATGCGTATGAAGGTACAATGCCTCAAACACGTTTCGTGCTTAAAAAAGCACTTGAACAAGACTTAAAACCTGTTGTGGTTGTAAATAAAATTGATAAGCCATCTGCTAGACCTGAAGGCGTAGTAGATGAAGTCTTAGACTTATTCATCGAATTAGAAGCGAATGATGAACAATTAGATTTCCCAGTTGTATACGCTTCAGCTGTTAATGGTACTGCAAGCCTTGATTCTGAGAAACAAGACGAAAACATGCAGTCTTTATATGAAACAATTATTGATTATGTACCAGCGCCAATTGATAACCACGATGAACCATTACAATTCCAAGTTGCATTATTAGACTATAATGACTATGTTGGACGTATCGGTATTGGTCGTGTATTTAGAGGTAAAATGCGTGTAGGTGACAATGTATCACTTATTAAACTAGATGGTACAGTTAAGAATTTCCGCCTAACTAAAATCTTTGGTTATTTCGGATTAAAACGTGAAGAAATTGAAGAAGCACAAGCTGGTGACTTAATAGCAGTTTCAGGAATGGAAGATATTAACGTTGGTGAAACAGTGACACCAACTGATCATCAAGAAGCATTACCTGTATTACGTATTGATGAACCTACACTTGAAATGACTTTCAAAGTTAACAATTCACCATTTGCGGGTCGTGAAGGTGATTATGTTACTGCACGTCAAATTCAAGAACGTTTAGATCAACAACTTGAAACAGACGTTTCATTAAAAGTAACACCAACTGATTCTCCAGATACATGGATCGTTGCAGGTCGTGGTGAATTACATTTATCTATTTTAATTGAGAATATGAGACGTGAAGGTTTCGAACTTCAAGTATCTAAACCTCAAGTAATTTTACGTGAAATCGATGGTGTATTAAGTGAACCGTTTGAACGTGTACAATGTGAAGTACCTTCTGAAAATGCCGGTTCAGTTATCGAATCATTAGGTGCACGTAAAGGTGAAATGTTAGATATGTCGACTACTGATAACGGTTTAACACGTTTAATCTTCATGGTACCTGCACGTGGTATGATTGGTTATACAACTGAATTTATGTCTATGACTCGTGGTTATGGTATTATCAACCATACTTTTGAAGAGTTTAGACCTCGTGTAAAAGCACAAATTGGTGGTCGTCGTAACGGTGCACTAATTTCTATGGACCAAGGTCAAGCAACTGCATACGCTATCATCAACTTAGAAGATCGTGGCGTTAACTTCATGGAACCTGGTACTGAAGTATATGAAGGTATGATTGTTGGTGAACATAACCGTGAAAATGATTTAACCGTTAATATTACAAAAGCGAAACACCAAACTAACGTGCGTTCAGCTACTAAAGACCAAACACAAACAATGAACCGTCCTAGAATTCTTACACTTGAAGAAGCGTTAGAATATATTAATGACGATGAGTTAGTAGAAGTTACACCTCAAAATATTCGACTTAGAAAGAAAATATTAAACAAATCATTACGTGAAAAAGAAGCAAAACGTGTAAAACAAATGATGCAAGAAGAACAATAAAATAAAAAATATATTTGCTTCTTAGAAGTTCATAAATGTTTTAGATTGCTGACAAAGACTACGCCTTTGTCGGCAATTTTTGTTATAAAAGAAATGTAATAGGATTGATTATCATTAACAGGTAAGCGATAGGGAGAATAATTTCAAGATAGTGATTTTAGGTGGCCAGGCCATAAAGATTATATTTTTGAAAAAATGAAAAGTAGAGCGTTTGAGACCAAAATAATGTTATGTGTTATGAGGTTACAATGAAAATTCGCAGTGGCTGACTGAATTGAGAAGGTGCTTATATCAAACTTTTCTTAACTCAATTCAACCCTGTAAGGTGAGGTGCCTATATAGAAAATCTCAAAAAGAGATTTTATAAGCAAAGTAAGTTGGGAGACTTGCTCACGAATTGATAAAAATTTGAGAAACAATTTTGTTCATTGTACGGTTCTGCTCAAATTTTTAAACGCTTTTGTCCTGACCTCAGTTTGATATGGTATAGTGAAGGTAATTAAATTAGGAGGGATATCATTGATTCATTTAGATCTTTCATCATTCATGAAAAGAACCAATCAATTTATGATATTTAATCTTAGTTTGTGTGCAGTGATTGCCATTATATTTTATATTATTGGATTGAATATTCATGATTATAGTGACTATCCTAATGCCAAGTTAAACGGCAATGTTGATAATCGTTTTAGTGGGTTAATAGAAATATTTGTTAATAATGCTTTCATAGTACCTTTGGTTTCACTTATTATTGCAATCATCCCTATACCTTATTTATATTTGATTCCGACAATATCTACACTGTTTTCACTATCAATGTCTATTGGTATTCAATTTGCTTATAAAACCAATGAAGGAATAGCTCTTTTGATAGGCATATTACCGCATAGTTTATTAGAAATTTATATTATTAGTTTAGAACTTTCAATATTATTTGTTGTAAATAGATATTTTAGAAAAGTATTAATTAACTTATTTAAAAAGGAAAAAGGACATGTACCGCATTTATTATGTATAATCAAGTTTATAGTTAAATACTATTTAATGTTTATAGTACCGTTTGCCTTTATTTGTGCGTTTATTGAAGTTTTTATTACACCTAATTGGTATAGCTTACTAAAAAAGATATTAGTTGCTCAATCAATATATTTTTAATAAGTAGTTATAAATTCATACATATGAAAAATAGAGGCGGAACAAAATTCTTTTTGAATTCATTGTCCCGCCTCTGCATGTTTGATAGTTACATATTATGATTTAAATGTAAACGTTGTTTTGGTTTGTCCAAACGGCTTTTACAATCATCACACATAAATGTGCGAATCGGGTTATTGCGCAATCGTTTAGCTTCAACTGTATTTTCATCAATTAAAACCTTACTGTCACAAATCATACATTGAACTTCACGCAAACTAAATCACCTCGATATGCGTTACATACTTAAATTCGTACGCATAACCTTTATCATCTGGATTGTAAACAAAACTATCTACAGAATTATCGTCATATAAGCGTTTACCATCTTTCGCAAATTGGAAGAATAAGTATGGTAGTAACTCTATTGGAACTTCAATTGAATCTTTGTCATTAGATAGTTTGATTGCAGTAGCGTCGTCTTTTGGCTCTGCATTTTTAAAGAAAGGTGTCATATTAATCGCAAATGAATCTTCAAGAACAGAACGTTTACGATATTTAATTTCTGAATTTAATGTTGGCGGATTAGTTTGACCTTCTAAAATTGCTCTATTCCACTCTCTATTATCATCAAATTTAATTGGTTTTGTTCCCTCAAATACGCCACTTTCAATATCTTCTATTTTTACTTTTCTATCATCAAATATCCAAGTTGTACTATCTAAAGTGATAGGGAACTTGACTGCTCCTTTAATTTGAATCATTTTATGCCCACTCCCTAATTTCGTTCTATTCACTATTTTATCACATTTAATTTATGCTATTCACTGAATAAACTTGCTTTTTAAAATGTAGTAAGATAAACTTTTTATATGAAGATATTTAATGATAGGGGGAGTATGTGATGCCGAAGCAATCGAAGATGAGTAATGTGGCATATGAACAATTAAATCAAGATGCTGATAGAATCTTACACTTAATTAAAGTTCAAATGGACAATTTAACATTACCATCATGCCCATTATATGAAGAAGTTCTCGACACACAAATGTTTGGCTTACAAAAAGAAGTGGATTTTGCGGTTAAACTAGGTCTAGTAGACAAAGAAGACGGTAAAAATTTAATGCTTCGTTTAGAGAAAGAATTGTCTAAATTGCATGAAGCTTTCACAAATGTGTAATTAATTATTAAATATATTAGCAACTCATTGCTATTTCGTTTATAAATTGTGAGATGTGTGTGCCTTATACATACTGTGAAACTCACCATATGAGTGACTGAAATATTATGACTATAATATTTTCAGTCATTTTATATTTTTAAGGAATTTATTAAATTAATAAACTATTTAAATAATACATCTAGAAATACTAAATCTATGTTTATATTTGTGAAACAGTTAGTACAAAGTATATAATAGTTTAGACAGAATTTTAGTTTTAAAAGTAATTTCAAAGAACATAAAATTTTTAAAATTTTAGAATTGGATGATCATTTTTATGAATAACTTGAAAAAAATCTTTCGATATGCGGGTAAAACGTCTAAGTTTATCGATTATCCATTATTAATTACATATGTTATTTTATGCCTATTAGGTTTAGTCATGGTATATAGTGCCAGTATGGTGGCCGCCACTAAAGGAACGTTAACGGGTGGAATAGAAGTGTCAGGTACATACTTCTATAATAGACAACTTATATACGTAATCATGAGTTTTATAGTGGTGTTTATTATTGCATTTATGATGAATATCAAGATACTTCAAAACTCGAGAGTTCAAATGTGGATTATGTCTGCTGTTTTTATATTACTTTGTTTAACTTTAGTTGTAGGTAAGAATATTAATGGTTCAAAGAGTTGGATTAACTTGGGCTTCATGAACTTACAAGCATCTGAATTATTAAAAATAGCATTTATCTTGTATATTTCTTATGTAATAAATAGAAAATTACCTCAAGTAAGAGAAAAATTAAAAGTAATACGAGCACCACTGTTTTTAATTGGTGCAAGTTTATTTCTAGTATTGTTACAAGGTGACATTGGTCAAACATTATTAATCATTATCATTATTGTTTCAATGTTTATCTTTGCAGGCATTGGTGTACAAAAACTCGTTCGTGGTCCGGTCCTTTTAATTATAGGTAGTTTTATTGCTATTGCAGGATTTTTCTTGATCAGCGGTTTGATGCCTCACTATTTAAAGGCTCGTTTCAGTACATTAATGAATCCGTTTAGTTCAGAATCTGGTACAGGTTATCATTTATCTAACTCATTGATGGCAATTGGTAATGGCGGATTGTTTGGACGTGGTTTAGGTAATGGTATTATGAAACTTGGATACTTACCTGAGGCACACACTGACTTTATCTTTGCAGTGATATGTGAAGAATTAGGTTTAGTAGGTGGATTATTTGTAATTTGTGCATTATTTTTCATTGTATATCGTGCATTTATGTTAGCTACAAAAACACCATCTTATTTTTATAAATTAATTTGCGTTGGCGTAGCAAGTTACATTGGTAGCCAGACTTTCGTTAATTTGGGTGGTATTTCAGCAACGATTCCATTAACAGGTGTTCCATTACCATTTATAAGTTTTGGTGGATCATCTATGTTAAGTTTAAGTATTGCGATGGGCTTATTGCTATTAGTTGGAAAACAAATCAAAATGGACGAAAAGCGTGCGAAGAATAATAAGAAACAAAAAATTGATATACCTAGACAATATTAATTAACCAAAACCTTTATATGACGTTAAGTGTAAACACAGCGTCATATAGAGGTTTTTTATTTATGTGAAAAATAATCTACACTTTTGTGTATAAAGTAGAAATGATTGTAATCTAATGATAATATAAAGTTATAACTAATGATAATTTTTAGTGATGATAATATACATTCTTACTCTATTAATAAACTTTATACTATTTATTCTTATTAAATACACGAAAAAATAAATATAGCTTTATTTTTAGAAGTAGTATAAAATCTTATTATCTAATTAGTTAGAATATTCAAACTTTAAAGGGGGATTCCTTTTGAACCACATAAAAAAGATATTAGTAGCCAATCGTGGTGAAATTGCAATTAGAATTTTTAGGGCAGCAACAGAATTAGATATTCAAACGGTAGCAATTTATTCTAATGAGGATAAAAATTCTTTACATAGATATAAAGCAGATGAATCTTATTTAGTTGGTAAAGATTTAGGACCAGCTGAAAGCTATTTAAACATAGAACGTATTATTGAAGTAGCTAAGAAAGCAAATGTTGACGCAATTCATCCAGGTTATGGTTTCTTAAGTGAAAATGAACATTTTGCGCAACGATGTGAGGAAGAAGGAATTACATTTATTGGTCCTCATTTAGAACATTTAGATATGTTTGGTGACAAAGTAAAAGCAAGAACCACTGCTATAAAAGCTGAACTACCTGTTATACCTGGTACAGATGGTCCAATTGAAAGCTACGATGCTGCTAAAAGATTTGCACTTGAAGCAGGTTTCCCTTTAATGATTAAAGCCACAAGTGGTGGTGGCGGTAAAGGAATGCGTATCGTCCGTGAAGAGAGTGAATTAGAAGATGCCTTTTATCGCGCTAAATCAGAAGCGGAGAAATCTTTTGGAAATAGTGAAGTTTATATTGAAAGATATATTGATAATCCTAAGCATATTGAAGTACAAATCATTGGCGATGAATATGGCAATATCGTGCATTTGTATGAAAGAGATTGTTCAGTTCAGCGACGACACCAAAAAGTAGTTGAAGTAGCACCTTCTGTTGGCTTATCAGATGATTTAAGAGAACGTATTTGTAATGCAGCACTGCAATTGATGCACAAGATAAAATACGTTAATGCAGGAACAGTTGAATTTTTAGTGTCTGGTGAAGAATTCTTCTTTATTGAAGTAAATCCGCGTGTACAAGTAGAACATACGATTACCGAAATGATAACAGGTATAGATATAGTTAAGACACAAATATTAGTAGCTGATGGCGCAAATTTATTTGACGAACGTATTGCTATGCCGAAACAAGAAGATATTCAAACATTGGGATATGCGATTCAATGTCGTATAACAACGGAAGATCCTGCTAATGATTTCATGCCTGATTCAGGTACTATCATTGCTTATCGATCTAGTGGTGGATTCGGCGTACGTTTAGATGCGGGTGATGGTTTCCAAGGTGCTGAAATATCACCATATTATGATTCTTTATTAGTTAAATTATCAACACATGCTGTTACTTTTAAACAAGCGGAAGAAAAAATGGAACGTTCTTTACGCGAAATGCGAATTCGTGGTGTTAAAACGAATATCCCATTCTTAATAAATGTAATGCGCAATGATAAGTTTAGAAATGGTGATTATACTACTAAATTTATTGAAGAAACGCCCGAATTATTTAATATTGCGCCAACGCTCGATAGAGGAACTAAAACCCTAGAATATATTGGGAATGTGACGATAAATGGTTTTCCTAATGTAGAAAAACGTGCGAAACCAGACTACGAAACAACGACAATACCACAAGTATCACAAACTAAAATTCATAGTTTAAGTGGTACGAAACAATTATTAGATCAAAAAGGGCCAAATGCAGTTGCTGAATGGGTACGAGAACAACAAGATGTATTAGTTACAGATACAACATTTCGTGATGCACACCAATCTTTATTAGCTACACGAGTACGAACTAAAGATATGATGAATATTGCATCTAAAACGGCTGAAGTATTTAAAGATGGTTTCTCTTTGGAAATGTGGGGTGGTGCAACATTTGATGTAGCATATAATTTCTTAAAAGAAAATCCATGGGAACGATTAGAAAGGTTACGTAAAGCTATTCCAAATATTTTGTTCCAAATGTTATTGCGTGCTTCTAATGCTGTAGGATATAAAAACTATGCTGATAATGTCATTGAAAAATTTGTTAAAGAGAGTGCAAACGCTGGCGTAGATGTATTCAGAATTTTTGATTCACTGAATTGGGTTGACCAGATGAAAGTGGCTAATGAAGCGGTACAAAAGGCGGGTAAAATTTCTGAAGGTGCAATTTGCTATACTGGCGATATTTTAAACCCAGAACGCTCAAATGTATTCACTTTAGATTATTATGTAAATTTAGCTAAAGAACTTGAACGTGAAGGGTTCCACATACTAGCGATTAAAGATATGGCAGGGTTGTTAAAACCAAAAGCTGCTTATGAATTGATTGGAGAATTGAAGGCAGCTGTTAACCTACCAATACATTTGCATACACATGATACAAGTGGAAATGGACTGCTCATTTATAAAGAAGCAATTGATGCTGGTGTCGATATTATTGACACAGCTGTTGCATCGATGAGTGGCTTAACAAGTCAACCAAGTGCGAATTCATTATATTATGCATTGAATGGATTTAACCGTAATATGCGTACAGATATTGAAGGTCTTGAGGAACTTAGTCATTATTGGGGTACTGTGCGACCATATTACAATGATTTTGAAAGTGATATTAAATCTCCAAATACTGAAATATATCAACATGAAATGCCTGGTGGTCAATATTCTAATTTAGGACAACAAGCTAAAAGTTTAGGCTTGGGCGAGCGTTTTAATGAAGTGAAAGATATGTATCGACGTGTTAATTTCATGTTTGGCGATATTGTAAAAGTAACACCTTCTTCTAAAGTGGTAGGAGATATGGCACTTTACATGGTACAAAATGATTTAGATGAGCAAGCAGTTATTGAACAGGGTAATAAATTGGATTTTCCTGAATCAGTTGTTTCTTATTTTAAAGGAGACATTGGTCAACCAGTTAATGGCTTTAATAAAAAATTACAAGAAGTCATTTTAAAAGGACAGAAACCTTTAACAGAACGACCTGGTGAATATCTAGAACCTGTAAACTTTGACGCTATACGACAAGAACTGATTGATAAAAGTTATGGGGAAGTAACTGAACAAGACGTGATCAGTTATGTATTATATCCAAAGGTATTTGATCAATATATTCAAACGAAACAACAATATGGTGATTTGTCGTTGCTTGACACGCCTACTTTCTTTTTTGGAATGCGAAATGGTGAAACCGTAGAAATTGAAATTGATACTGGTAAGCGGTTAATCATTAAATTAGAAACGATTAGTGAAGCAGATGAAAATGGTAATCGTACGATTTATTACGTAATGAATGGACAAGCACGTCGTATTACCATTAAAGACGATAATATTAAAACGAATGCGAATGTCAAACCGAAAGCTGATAAATCAAATCCTAACCATATTGGTGCACAAATGCCTGGTTCAGTAACGGAAGTTAAAGTGGCAGTTGGAGATGAAGTGACAGTAAATCAACCCTTACTTATCACTGAAGCTATGAAAATGGAAACGACAATTCAGGCACCATTTAATGGAACTATTAAAAAAGTCACAGTAGTGAGTGGAGATGCAATCGCAACTGGTGATTTATTAATAGAAATTGAAAAAGCTTAAACTCAGATGATTTAACTACACATCATATGTCAATTTGAAATAAGCCAGTTTTCAACCTATTCATATTCAATATAAATTAATGTTAAAAAATATCACTTTAAGGCAAAATATAACATTGCCCTAAAGTGATATTTTAATGTTATTAGTCTTTTTTACTTCTGATTGAGCGAAGCATTAGCATGATAAAGTATGCTATCATACCGAATAAAATAGTAATACATAATGCATGTATTAAAGCAATAAATAGATTAACATGTGTCATTACAGATAGTGCCCCTGTAATCACTTGAATGATAATTAATATAAATGCAGTCGTATAACCATATCTAATTGTACGATTTTCAGAGTAATTCTTAACAGCATGGATAAATGTAATCATAATCCATATGAATGTAATAAATGCCATACCACGGTGGGCAAATTGAACCCAATCTTGTTCAGTATGAGGCACAATATCATTAAATGGTAATGGCCAACCGCCATAGGCTAAACTAGCTTTAGCATGTCGTACTAATGCACCAGTATAGATTGTTAAATATACAACACCAGTCATAATCCAAGTTAGCGTTCTTAAAGGCTTTCTTATAAATAGTTCATCAGCTTCATATTTTTTATCTACATCGAAAATGATAAGCATCAATACAAATACAGAAGAGAAACTGATTAATGAAATACCAAAATGAAGCGCTAAAACATATGAGTTTTGTTGCCAAATAACAGCTGCTGCACCTATCAGTGCTTGAACCAATAAAAATGCAATACTAATAATTGCAAGTGGTTTAACTTCTTTGATATACCCGATATTTTTCCAAGCAGTAATAGCTAGCCAAAGTACTACGATTAAAGATATGCCAGACACAGCACGATGACTTAATTCTATAATTGTTGCTATCGGTAAATTCTGTGGTAATAAAGCACCGTGACATAATGGCCAAGAAGCGCCGCAACCGTCTTCTGAGCCTGTCTTAGTAACTAGCGCACCACCAAGTTGAACCAATGCCATAATAATAGTCGCTAATACTGATAACCATTTAAGGTTTCGTTTGTTAAACAATGTTAAACACCCCATCATTAATTAAGAGTCACATTTAACTATCAAAAGTTAAAGGCAATATTTAGCTCTCAATTAATGTCTATATTTTTAAAGAATTAATATTATTAAAACAAGTATACAACATTACAAAGAAACAAAAAATTAGTGAACAAGAATGTCGCTAAAGTGTCACAATTAAATTTGATATAAACTAGTCAATTACAAATAATTGCTATATCATAGTATTATATGGAAAAAATAAGGAGGGGGATCATGAGCAAAGAACAAATAATGTCACAACAATCAAGCCGTGTATCTTTCAAAGAATTGCAACAAATTATTAAGATGGGCTTGGTTCAAGGTAACTTAATCCCTGCATTTGCAGGTGCTTGGTTAGCTGTTGTGATGACAAATCATTCCTTCCTATCGTCAATACCTCAAATTCTATTAATGTTGATTGGTTCAACATTAATTATGGGTGGCGCTTGCGCATTAAATAATTACTATGACCAAGATATAGATAGTATTATGCCAAGTAAGCAAAATAGACCGACAGTTAATGATAGAATTTCAGATAAAAATTTATTGTTTTTAAGTTTCGGTATGATGTTAGTAGGAGAGGCTTGCTTATTCTTATTAAATATACCATCAGGAGTATTAGGACTTATTGGCATTGTGGGTTATGTGTCTTATTATTCTATTTGGTCTAAAAGACATACAACTTGGAATACAGTAGTTGGAAGTTTTCCAGGCGCCGTACCACCATTAATTGGATGGGTTGCTATAGACGGTAATATAAGTCTTGTAGCTTTTGCATTATTTTTAGTTGTCTTTTGTTGGCAACCAATTCATTTTTATGCTTTAGCTATTAAGCGTAGTGACGAATATTCATTAGCTAATATTCCTATGTTACCATCTGTAAAAGGATTTAAACGTACACGTGTTAGCATGTTTATTTGGTTAGTATTTTTACTTCCATTACCATTCTTATTATCAAGTCTAGGTACTACATTTGTAGTATTAGCAACTTTGTTAAATCTAGGATGGATGTATGTAGGTCTAACATCATTTAAGAAAAATACTGATCAAACTAAATGGGCAACTAAAATGTTTATATACTCACTAAATTACTTAGTCGTATTTTTTGTTTTAGTAGTTGTCATTTCTCTAATAAAAATGATTTAAAATATAAAAAATAAACAAGGATGAAACTTATGAATTTACCAATTCTACCAACGATTAGTACAAGTTGTATTGTAATTAGTGCTATCTTTGTGGCAATTGGCTGGTGGCAAATTTGGCATCGCCGTATTGATAAGCACAAGAAAACAATGCTATGGGCAGCAGTTTTTGCATTAACATTCTTTATTATCTATGCAACTAGAACAATATTTTTAGGTAATACAGATTTTGGGGGACCAGATTCAGTAAGAACTTATTATAAAATCTTTTTAATTTTCCACATAAACCTTGCCACAATTGGTGGGATTTTAGGTTTAGTACAAATTATTACTGCATATAAAGATAAATTTAAATGGCACAGAAAAGCAGGTCCAGTTGCTTCGGTAATTTGGTTCTTTACTGCAATTACTGGTGTTGCAGTTTACTTACTTTTATATGTATTTTATCCAGGTGGGGAGACAACTTCTTTAATTAAAGCCACTTTAGGTTTATAAATGAATCATTAAAAGTAAAAATTAAATATTTTTGAATGGCTTTGAAGGAGCTCTGACATTAAGTCTTTGAACGAGTGGAAAGACAATTTCTATTGAAATAATATAGAAATTGTCTTTTTTATAATCATTTTGTTTTTATACAGTTCATTGAGCTGTTTTTTTATATTAAGTTCATTAAAATAAAGTATTTTAGCGAGAATTTTGGTGTTAATTATATTGAATATAAGTGCAACTGCACTTACATAAAGTGTTCTAAGATAGGTTACGAGGTGTAGTTGTGAAGAACTCCTAGGGTAGCAGTATTTTCAATGAGAGCCTGGGACATAAATAATATGATGATGCTATTTTGCAAATTCGCAGTAGCTGACTGAACTGAAAAGGCGCTTAAATCAAGCTTTTTCCAGTTCTAGTCATCCTTGCGGGCGGGGCCCCAACAAAGAGATTTTCAACATGAAAATCTACAAGTAAAGCAAGCTGGAGTTGAGGAACTTAAGTGTTTACACACTTAAGTAAGTAGTTCTAATGATTAAAATCAAAGAACTACTTTACAAGATTGCGGCTCGACCCAGCCCCTAGGCAAGTATCTCAACTTAAGTGAGTGATTATCTATCAAAGAACGCCTTTAAAGGACTACTGATTGAAGTTTTCCCCTTATTCAAAAATTTACAAACGAACTTAAAGTATAGATGTCTTGATTGTTAAAATGGTTATTTTGTACAATAGATATAATTCTTATTAGGTGGGTGAAAGATGGCAAAATTAATTATTAAGGTTTTAGGTGTGATTTTTCTTATCATATTTCTTATATATTTATTTTACTCACCACGATTAAAATTCGATGTGTTAGAAAATCCTAATAAATCAACTACTACAAATCATACACAACAAACACCACGTACACACAATAATACAGAGAACCCAGCACCCAAAAAAGGTGTAGGAACATGGATTGGTAAAGATGTAAGCTATCTAACGAAAAGATTTGGACAAGCAAGTCGTACTTATCCTTTTAAAGGGCATTATATGAATTACATATTTAAAAAAGATAATCAATATTATATTGTATCGACAAAGCATCAAAAAATTAAAGCTGTATATGCTACTGGTCGAAATGCACAAATCTCTCCATTAAAAATTAATGAAAGTGCATCGCATATTTTCGAAAATACAAGCATTAATCCCGATCCTTCAATAAAAGTAAATGGACATAGTTATAACTTTGAATTATCAGATGAAGATATTAAAACTCAAACTTTAATAAAATATGGAAATATATATGCACAAGTTTATGTAGACCAACAATCTAATCAAATTATGGGTATACGTTATTTAGATAAAGAAGCACTTGCATTTTTAAAACCGTATCAATTAGCAGATGAATCAAATGATGAAAACAATAATGATAATTCATCTTTTGAAAAGAATAAAAAAGATACATTACCTTATGAACAAAATCCTAACCAACTTATGACATTATATGAAATTACAAATGAAATGCGTAAATTAAAAAATGTGAAACCGTTAAAAGTGAATTCAAATATTGCGCACATCGCTTCAGTCAACTTATATGAAGCAACTGGAACAGATGATGTTGAATTTACTGAGGACGCACTTAAAAGTCAATTAAGCAATGAAAATATCACCTTCAAGTCTACAAGCCAAAACGTTGGTTATGACTTTGATGATGTACCGACGCTCATTCATAGTTGGATGAATTCTGATATGCACCGTTCTCGTATGTTAAATAATAAATATGAAGAAATGGGTGGAGAGGTAATGAGAAATTATTATTCACTTATTTTCTTAGAAAAATAATAAATAGAAAGGAGAATAATTAAATGTATACTGAGGAAACAATGACGATATTAGATGAAATCGAAGAATTGTCAGATATGATTGCACAATCAGAACTATATTATAAGTTCCGCCAAGCTCAAAACAAATTAAATAATGATGATGAAGCCCATTTAATGTATCAAGCCTTTATGAAATCAAAAATGACATATGATGAAGTCATGAGATTTGGTAAATATCATCCTGATTATCAAAAAGTAATGATGGAAACACGTAGACGAAAACGTGCTTATGAGATGTTACCTGTCGTTATGGATTATAAATCTAAAGAAGTAGCACTCCAAAATTTGATTGATGAAGTAATAAGTAAGATAGCTTATTCAGTTTCAGAAAATGTAAAAATTGAAGCGGGTAATCCGTTTTTTAAAACAGGACATGACGGCTGTGCTACGGGTGGTTCTTGTCATTGTAGTTTATAATATCAAAAAGGCTTTAAGATGAGTGAGTTAAATTATCATCTTAAAGCCTAATATTTTGCGTTTATAAGTTATTTAAATTGAACAAGATCTTCAATTAATATTTTTGTTATTAGTTAAAGCAGACTTAAATTGTTTGCCTAAATCTGGACGGTCAGTGACTAATGTATGAACACCTTTGTCATACAAATCAGTCATAACATCAATACTATTAATACCATAGAAACCAGGAACAATATTTAGAACATTAAGCCATTGAATAAATCGTTGTGATGTTAGTGGTATGCCTTTAAATTTAGTTGGCATTTGGAAAGTATCAGCTAAAGGATGAAATGTTTGACCAAATCCAGAATTGAATTTAATAAAGCCTTCAGCAACTTCTTGTTGGCTTGCGCCGATAGCAATTTCTCCATTACTTATCGCTCTAAAGCGGTCATTTTGTTCTTTATAAAAACTAGTAACAAGCACCCGATGTTGTGCATTATTATTAACAATTGTTTCATACATTTTTTGAGGTGCTACCGTTCCTTCATAGCTTTTAGGTGTATCTTTTAAATCCACATTAATATACATATCTGGATACATTTTTAAAAGTTCATCGAACGTTAAGATTTTAGCGTTTTGATGTCCACGATAAGGATGACTACCATTAATGTCACTAAAGTGATAGCCGGCATCTAAATGTTTTAATTCAGCAACTGTATAATCACATACGAGCCCTGAACCATTTGTAGTACGATCTACCGTAGCATCATGAAAGACGACTAATTGCTCATCTTTCGTTAATCTGACATCCGTTTCAAAGCCATCTAGTTCATGAATGACTGCATTATCAAATGCCAATTGTGTTTGCTCAGGTCTAACTGCCATACCACCTCTATGCGCAAAGATATAAGGCGCTTGACCATCAAAGAATTTTGGTAATTTTTTAATATCATTATCTTTGTTTTTATTTCTCTTATTTATGAAAAAAAGGCTACCTAATAAACCCAAGCTAGCTAAACTTAAATTGAAAGCCCATTTTTTGTTATTTGTCATTAGACAATACCTCCTCAAGGTTATTGTACTAAGCGTACCAAAATTTCAACGTTGGCAAAAGAAAAGTGACGTTAAAATGAATATGAGTTTGTAAAAGTTAAAAACGATGTATGTAGCACCTTTATAACTAGCAATTTTAAATATTTTATAAAATTCGTTGTCATGGTATAGTTATTATGCATAAAAAAACGGAGTGAGAAAGATATGGAGTTAGTTCAAAGAGTAAGTTTGATTGTTTATTTAAAACATATTAAACATGAACGACAAATACGTAAGTATGGTCACATTGTATATACAAATAAACAACGTAAATATGTTGTTTTATATATAAATGAGTTAGAAGCCGATACAATTATTCATAAACTAATGAAGTTAAAATACGTCATTGATATTGATGGATCACCTTATAAGTATTTGAAAAAAACATATGAAAAAGAAAAGCACGAAGTTATGTAATAATAATCAATGGATAATATTTCATAACCTCATGCAGAGAACATAAGCGATTGCGTATTAACTATTCATTTACTCTTGCAATGCACGCTTATGAGAATGTGAATTACTGTAATGGTGGTATCCAATTTTGTAAGCGTAGAACACTGATTAAATATTTAAAATATTGATCATGTGAATGAAAAGCATCTGGTGGTTGAACATCTATACCTAAAATGGGAATATTGTAGCGTTGTGCTTGTGTATTAATAAGTTCGAATTTCTTATTTTTTGTAGGGTATGGATAGTTAAGTGCATTTAACATGATATACATTGCTTGAAAGTGATTTCCAGATGTAGGATTCATTATAATAGCAACTGAAGATAATTGTTTTTCAGATTGTGGTGTATGAAAATATACAATCTTATTGATTCGTGGATAATTATATTCCATTAAAGTAGTGAATTCGAACAAGTCGGTTAAACCTTCACCTAAAACGATAAATGATTGTTTCATAGTTTAATTATTCTCCTTTTTCACAACAAATTATAATAAATAACGAGATGGAATGGAAGTGTAAGTCGCAATGAGAGTGATCGCAGGAAAACATAAAAGTAAACCTTTAGAAAGTTTGGAGGGGCGTAATACACGTCCTACGATGGATAAAGTTAAAGAGGGAATCTTTAACAGTTTGCATGAAGTTCATGGGCTAGGTTTAGATTTATTTGCTGGAAGTGGTGCGTTAGGTATCGAAGCATTGTCTCGAGGCATGGACAAAGTGATATTTGTAGATCAAAATTTTAAAGCTGTCAAAGTGATTCAAGCGAATTTAAAACAACTTGATTTAATTAATCAATCTGAAGTTTATAAAAACAACGCTGATCGTGCACTGAAAGCACTCAATAAACGTGAAATTCAATTTGATTTTATCTTCTTAGATCCTCCATATAAAAAAGGATTAATTGATAAGGCTTTAGAACAAATTGATGAGTTTAATTTATTGAAAGAAAATGGTATCATCATCTGTGAGTTTAGCAATCAAGAAGATATCGACACCAAAGGATTCCAAGTGATTAAACAATATCATTATGGTCTCACTGATACTTTGTTACTAGAAAAAGGAGAGCAAAATGGCTAAAACCAAAGCAGTCATTCCAGGAAGTTTCGATCCTATAACTTATGGACACATAGATATTATTGAAAGAAGCTCAGGTCGTTTTGATGAACTTCATATTTGTGTGCTTAAAAATAGTAGTAAATCAGGTACGTTTAATATTGATGAACGTATGGAATTAATCAGAGAATCTGTTAAGCATTTACCTAATGTTGAAGTACATAACTATAACGGATTACTTGTAGATTTTTGTGATAAAATTGGCGCTCAAACTATCATACGTGGACTAAGGGCGGTTAGCGACTTTGAATACGAATTGCGATTAACTTCAATGAATAAAAAGCTTAACAATAAAGTTGAGACAATGTATATGATGACGAGTACCAATTACTCATTTATTAGTTCAAGCGTTGTAAAAGAAGTGGCACAATACAAAGCTGATATATCTGATTTTGTCCCACCTAATGTTGAAAAAGCATTAAAAGAAAAATTTAAAAAATAATAAATGAGTTTAAAATAACTTCATTCATAAAAAATGAGCCAGGATTAATCATCGTGGCTCATCTTTTTGCATTATCACAGGTGTATTAAAATCATTAGCTTCTTGACCTGATAATAAATTATAAATATGTGTAGCTTTAATTTCATTTTCGAATAAAGAAGTGGTTTTCATATTTATATTAGTAATAAATGCGCGCTCAGGATAATGAGTTTTTAAATATTTTAAATATTGTTGGCCTTTTTCGTTCATTCCTAAAATACGAACACCCTGAATTGTATCTTTGAAATCATATGTAGTGATATTTAATAAGATATTCATTAAAACGCGTTGTAAATGAGTGTATGTAAAACGTTTCGTCTTAATTAAAGTCATGAATGTTTCAAAATCTTTCGCTTGTTGAATATTAGATTTCAGACGATATTCTAACCCTTCAGACATCGTATACATTTGAGATAATTCATTTATTGAACGACTTAAAATATGATACTTGATAAAATCAAACGTTTGCTGTTTTGTAAGATGAGGCTTTTCATACAGATTTTCAATTTTTGAGGGGACTACAGATTTCCATGACGAATCGTTATTCAATAAGGCGTTACGAATTGCCGAACCACTTGCAAATGTTTCGTGCTTAATTTCTTGGTCATGGTGTGTTGTAGATTGACGTTTAATAGCCAACCCTCGAATTTCAGGAGCTATTTGATTTATTGCTTTTAAGTAGGAAATACCAAGAATGTTGTTAGGAGAACGTAATATTTCTTGATCTAAGATTGAATCATGCACTATTTTCGCGTAGCTCTTGCCTTGTTTGGTAAGTTTTTGAAAATGAGACGACTGTTCTAATGAAGTGATTTCAGTAGCTACTTTTTCAAGACGAGAAATATCATCGATTTCACTACCAAATGCAATCGTATCAATATCTAAATATTGAGCAACTTTAATCGCAAATGTAGCAAAATAATCACTCGAAGATAAACTAGCAATCGTAGGTAGTTCGACAACTAAATCAACACCGGTCAATGCCATTTTAGAACGTAAAAATTTATTATACAATGCGGGTTCACCTCGCATAACAAAGTTTCCACTCATAATGGCAATTGTCACATCGGCGTTAGACTGTATGCGAGCTTGTTGAGCATGATATAAATGCCCATTGTGAAATGGATTATACTCAGTAATCAGTCCAACACTTTTCATTTGCATTTCGTCCTTTCAGTATTCATTATTAGTATTGTAACAGAAGAAGTATGTTAAGAAAAAATCTTGACAACTTATACTTGTAAAGTTAAAATAAATTTTGTGTTTGTTAGAGGTGAAGCCATATGAAATGGTCAATAACGCAATTAAGAAAATATCAAGTTAAGCCATTTGAATTTAATCAAACGGCAAATTTTGAACATTTAATAGAACCCTTAGGTTTGATTGATTTATCAGAAATTCATGTTGAAGGTGAATTAACCGTCAAATCAAGCGAAGTTATCGCAGATATACATGTTACTGGAACATATACGATGCCCTGTGCACGTACATTAGTACCTGTAGATGTTCCTCTAGACATTCGTTCATCTGAGGTGTTTGATTTAGAAGGTTATGATAACTATGCCGATGAAGAAGTAGATGAAGATGAGCATTATCATCTCGCTACGGATGGTATGATTAATATCCGAGACATTGCTGAAGAATTGGTTATTATTGAAAAGCCGATGCGTGCATTTTCTGAGAATAGCGATCAAATGCTTACAGAAGGTAACGGTTGGGAAGTTATTGACGAAGATCAAATGATCGAACTTGAAAAAGAAAAAGACAATGATGATTCCCAAACGCAACAAGTTGATCCTAGGCTTCAAAAATTACAACAATTATACGATAAAGAGCAATAGCAGGTTGTTTAAAATTATAGTATAATGATTGAATGACCTAACACTATAAGATATGTGTTTAATTTTAAGGAGGATATATCATGGCAGTACCAAAAAGAAGAACGTCTAAAACAAGAAAAAACAAACGTCGTACGCACTTCAAAATTTCAGTACCTGGTATGACTGAATGCCCAAGTTGTGGCGAATACAAATTATCTCACCGCGTATGTAAAAACTGTGGTTCTTACAATGGTGAAGAAGTCGTTTCTAAATAATCGACGAGTTGTACTTAAAGAAGCATGGAACAATATTATTTGTTCTATGCTCTTTTTTTATTATATTTTAAGATGATTCATAGAAATTATGCCAACCCAACATAGATTAATTAGTGTCTATATTAAAATTAGAGATAGTAGATTCTTCCTAATCATTTAGGTTATGTTAATATGAATTTGTAAATAGTACGTATTATAACACTTAATTAATGGAGAGATATATGGAACAAATTACATCTGCTCAAAATAGTAAAATCAAAAACGCAAATAAGCTAAAGAAGAAACGTGATCGAGATAAAACAGGCCAAGCACTTATAGAAGGTATACATCTAATTGAAGAAGCGTACCAAAGTGGAATTACGATTAACCAATTATTTGTAATCGAGCCAGATAGAACAGATGGTGCACTTATCGATTATGCACAAGAAACATTTGAAATTAATATGAAAGTTGCAGAGTCATTGTCTGGGACAATGACTCCTCAAGGATTTTTTGCAGTAATTGAAAAACCTGAATACGATGTTACTCAGGCAAAGCAAGTGTTATTAATTGACCGAATTCAAGATCCTGGTAATTTGGGAACATTAATTCGAACTGCTGATGCAGCAGGTCTTGACCTAATAGTTATGGAAAAAGGAACTGCCGATCCATATCAAGATAAAGTTTTACGTGCGAGTCAAGGTAGTGTATTTCATATACCAGTTGTAACAAGGGATTTAAAAACATTTATGTTGGATTTTAATGGCCCTGTATATGGTACGGCGCTTGTAAATGCAAAACCATATAGAAATATTGAATCTCAAGATACTTTCGCCTTATTATTAGGAAATGAAGGTGAGGGGGTTAGCAAAGATTTATTAAACGAGACATCACAAAACTTAACTATCCCGATCTATGGTAAAGCAGAAAGTTTAAATGTTGCTATTGCTGGTAGTATTTTACTTTACCATTTGAAAGGTTGACCCTTTGAATTAAAATCGGCTATACTTAGATGTACACAATGAATAAGACAAATGAACCAACTTATAAAAAAATGAACAACAACCTATAAAAAGACCTTAATTAATAATATGAATTGCTCAGGGAGAGTAAACGTGACTGCAATTTACTCCAATTCTAATTAGTTTCTTTCATCTTTTTGGTTACTTAAAGAAATTTAAGTCGGAGTACGTCTTCGTTAACAACGTAAACAAGTGTATGCTTAGGCATAAATTTGGGTGGTACCACGGAAAGACTTTCGTCCCAGTTACAGGGAGGAAAGTCTTTTTTTATGAAGAAATTAGTATAAATAAATATTGAACATAACATGAGAGGTGTAAGTCAATGACTCAAAACGATTCAATGGCAGAATTAAAACAACAAGCACTTGTTGATATTAATGAAGCTCAAAATGAACGCGAATTACAAGATGTTAAAGTTAAATACTTAGGTAAAAAAGGTTCAGTAAGTGGCTTAATGAAAAATATGAAAGATTTACCTAATGAAGAAAAACCAGCTTATGGTCAAAAAGTAAATGAACTACGTCAAACCATTCAAAATGAATTAGACGAAAAGCAAGAATTGCTAAAAAATGAAAAATTAAACCAACAATTAGCTGAAGAGACAATTGATGTGACACTACCAAGTCGTCAAATCAGTATTGGTTCTAAACACCCTTTAACAAGAACAGTAGAAGAAATTGAAGACTTATTCTTAGGATTAGGTTATGAAATTGTTGATGGTTATGAAGTCGAGCAAGACTACTATAACTTTGAAGCATTAAATTTACCTAAATCTCATCCAGCACGAGATATGCAAGATAGTTTTTATATTACTGATGAAATATTGATGCGTACGCATACGTCTCCCGTTCAAGCACGTACAATGGAAAAACGTAATGGGCAAGGACCTGTAAAAATAATTTGTCCTGGTAAAGTTTATCGTCGTGATTCAGATGATGCGACACATAGTCATCAATTTACACAAATTGAAGGCTTAGTGGTCGATAAAAATATTAAAATGAGTGACCTAAAAGGAACATTAGAATTAGTTGCGAAAAAATTATTCGGTGCTGATCGTGAAATTCGTTTACGTCCAAGTTACTTCCCATTCACTGAGCCTTCTGTAGAAGTAGACGTATCTTGTTTCAAATGTAAAGGTAAAGGATGTAACGTATGTAAACACACAGGATGGATTGAAATTTTAGGTGCGGGTATGGTGCATCCAAATGTACTTGAAATGGCTGGTTTCGATTCAAATGAATATTCTGGTTTCGCATTTGGTATGGGTCCTGACCGTATCGCGATGTTGAAATATGGTATTGAAGATATACGTCATTTTTATACCAATGATGTTCGATTCCTTGAGCAATTTAAAGCTGTTGAAGATAGAGGTGAAGCATAATGTTGATTTCTAATGAATGGTTAAAAGATTACGTTAATGCTGGTGTTTCAGTAGAAGACTTAGCAGAACGTATTACGCGCACAGGCATTGAAGTGGATGACATTATTGATTACACGAAAGACATTAAAAATTTAGTAGTCGGTTATGTTCAATCTAAAGAGAAACATCCTGATGCTGATAAATTAAATATTTGCCAAGTAGATATTGGCGAAGAAGAAGCAGTTCAAATCGTTTGTGGTGCACCCAATGTAGATGCTGGCCAACATGTGATTGTTGCAAAAGTTGGAGGTCGTTTGCCAGGAGGCATTAAAATTAAACGTGCTAAACTACGTGGTGAACGTTCTGAAGGTATGATTTGTTCACTTCAAGAAATAGGTATTTCAAGTAATGTCGTACCTAAAGCATATGAGAATGGGATTTTTGTTTTTCCTACAGAAATTAAACCAGGAACAGATGCTTTAACAGCGTTGTATTTAAATGATCAAGTAATGGAATTTGATTTAACACCGAATCGCGCGGACGCATTAAGTATGGTTGGGACTGCGTATGAAGTAGCTGCATTATATCAAACTGAAATGACGAAACCAGCTACTCAAAGTAACGAAACTTCAGAATCTGCAACAAATGAATTATCAGTAACTATTGATAATCCTGAAAAGGTTCCATATTACAGTGCACGTGTTGTTAAAAACGTAACAATTGCACCATCTCCAATTTGGATGCAAGCACGTTTAATTAAAGCAGGTATTCGTCCAATTAATAATGTTGTTGATATTTCAAACTATGTATTATTAGAATACGGACAACCATTACACATGTTCGATCAAGACCATATTGGTTCAAAAGACATTGTCGTACGTCAAGCTAATGATAAAGAAACGATGACGACACTAGATAATACTGAACGCACATTAGTGGACACTGATATCGTTATTTCAAATGGTCAAGAACCTATCGCATTAGCAGGTGTAATGGGCGGAGACTTTTCAGAAGTAACTGAACAAACTACTAACGTAGTAATTGAAGGTGCAATATTCGATCCTGTATCAATTCGTCACACATCACGTCGTTTAAACTTACGTAGTGAAGCTTCTAGTCGTTTCGAAAAGGGTATCGCCACTGAATTCGTTGATGAAGCGGTAGACAGAGCATGTTACTTACTACAAACTTATGCTTCTGGTGAAGTGTTACAAGATAGAGTAAGTGCCGGAGATTTAGGTTCATTAGTGACACCAATTGATATTACTGCTGAAAAAGTAAATCAAACAATTGGTTTTGAGTTAACTAGTGATGAAATTAAAGCTATCTTTGAACAATTAGGTTTTGAAACGCAACAAGATGGTGAAACATTAACGGTGAATGTACCATCACGTCGTAAAGATATTACGATTAAAGAAGACTTAATTGAAGAAGTCGCACGAATTTATGGCTATGACGAAATACCTTCTTCGTTACCAATTTTCGGAGAAGTAACAAGTGGAGAATTAACAGACCGTCAACATAAAACACGTACGGTTAAAGAAACACTTGAAGGTGCTGGATTAAATCAAGCCATCACTTATTCGTTAGTGTCAAAAGATCATGCGAAAGACTTTGCATTACAAGAGCGCCCAACAATCAGTTTATTAATGCCAATGAGTGAAGCACATGCTACATTACGTCAAAGCTTATTACCTCATTTAATTGAAGCAACTGCGTATAATGTCGCACGTAAAAATAAAGATGTGAGATTATATGAAGTTGGTCGAGTATTCTTTGGTAATGGTGAAGACGAACTTCCAGATGAAGTAGAATACTTAAGTGGTATTTTAACTGGCGAATATGTAGTGAATACTTGGCAAGGTAAAAAAGAAGAAATTGATTTCTTTATCGCCAAAGGTGTTGTAGACCGAGTAGCTGAAAAATTAAACTTAGAATTTAGTTACAAAGCCGGAGAAATTAAAGGTTTACACCCAGGACGAACAGCGATTATTTCATTAGAAGGCAAAGAAATTGGCTTTATTGGTGAATTACATCCTCAAGTTGCTGCAGATAATGATTTAAAACGTACGTATGTGTTCGAATTGAATTATGATGCAATGATGGAAGTAGCAGTGGGATATATTAATTATGCACCAATTCCTAGATTCCCTGGCGTTACACGTGATATTGCTTTAGAAGTTAATCATGAAGTGCCATCATCAGAATTGAAACAAACGATTCATAATAATGGTGAGGATATCTTACAAAGTACATTAGTATTTGATGTTTATGAAGGTGAACATTTAGAAGAAGGCAAAAAATCCGTAGCAATTCGATTAAACTATTTAGATACTGAAGATACTTTGACGGATGAACGCGTATCCAAAGTTCATGATAAGATTTTAGCAGCATTACAAGCACAAGGTGCTACAATTAGATAATAGTGTAACAGGCTAAGACATCAATTCAAAAATAATGGCACTAAGTTGATTAATAAAATAATCATCTTAGTGCTTTTTTTATACTCAATACTTCGTATTGTATGGCTACGCTTTCCGAGGGTACAGTTTCAGCCAGAAATACTACACAGATAAATCTGTGAGTATTTCTAAGGTCTTCAACTAGTACTGTTCCCTCAGGAGTCTTGCCATAAATACTACGTATTCATATGTGATTTTACATTAAAATCCTCTGAAGAAAAAAAGCCCTTCCTTAAATTTATTACTAAACTAATTAACAAGGGGACATATATAGTTTATAACATGTCTCAACTTTCACTACCAATGGAAACTTCAATTCTTATTAGTGCTTTTTCTAGTCTATACTTCGTATTGTATTGCTACGCTTTCCGAGGGTACAGTTTCAGCCAGAAATACTACACAGATAAATCTGTAAGTATTTCTAAGGTCTTCAACTAGTACTGTTCCCTCAGGAGTCTTGCCATAAATACTACGTATTTAAATGTAATTTTACTTTAAAATACTCTGAAGAAAAAAGGCCTTTCGTATAATTAGATAAATATTATTGGGGGAGTTACATCATTTAATCTTAAAATGATGAAAATTATAATTGGGAAAATTCAAAAGCTCAAATCAATCAAAAATTTTTTGAACCAGAAACAAAAGAGAGCTACAAATAAAAAAATGGACGTGGAACTAGTTTTTGAATTTATGATGGCTATTTTGGGTTTCACTCGAATGTCAGCTTGGTGGATGAATAAAGGTAGAAGAGAAATAGGATTTGTATTAAGGGCACTAAATATAAGAAAAGTAGTAGTTCAACGAACTGAAAATAATAATGAAAGAGCCTGGGACATAAATAATATGATGATGCTATTTTGCAAATTCGCAGTAGCTGACTGAACTGAAAAGGCGCTTAAATCAAGCTTTTTCCAGTTCTAGTCATCTTTGCGGGCGGGGCCCCAACAAAGAGAATTTCACTAAGAAATTCTACAAGCAAAGCAAGTTGGGAGTGGGACAACGAATTTAAAAAGAATACTATCCCACTCCCTTTTTAATTTATTCAAGAACTTTATGTCATGGGCACAAATATTTTATTTATACTTTTTAGTTACTAAGTTTTGAGCTTTTTCTCGATTTTTAAAATGCTTTTTTGAAATATTATCTAGCGTTTCTATGCCATATTTTTCAATGATTTTCGCGGCAGTTAAATCTACTTTATTGCTGGCACCTTTAGGGACATCTTGTTTCATTTTATGAGATATATGATCCATATGTTTAACAAAAGCATATCTAGAAATAATGCTTGCTGCAGCAATAGCTAGTGATTTCGACTCGCCTTTAGTTTCGAATTTTGTTTTATCAGCGAATGGAAGTTCACTTAGAGCATAACGCTGATAAACACCACGTACAGCAAATTGATCGATAACAATATAATTTAAATCAGCAGTATTAATTTTTTGAGTCACATTTTTAATAGCTTCGTTATGAAGTACAGCTTTCATTTTAACTTGTGACCAACCGATGGATTGTCTATCGTTATATTTTGGATTATCAAGTGTTAGCAATGAATGCGGTATAAACGTTATTAACTGTTCTGCTAGTTCAATGATTTTTGTATCTGTTAATTTTTTTGAGTCATCGACACCTAATGTCTTCAGAATTTGAACATTTTCTTTAGATACGTATGCAGCACACACCGTTAAAGGTCCAAAATAATCACCACTGCCTGCTTCATCACTACCTATACAATTATAGTGATTATATGCAATGGTAGAGGTAGTATCTTTATGGGAAGATGTACTTTTTGAAGTAGTGCTACTATGTTGTGGCAATAATTGTTCTGCCACTATCTCAGCATTTTTACCCTGAAACAGTACTTTTCCAGAATGATAAATATTGATTACTGCTTGATTGTATTTTGCACGTGCTTTCATACCATTGGGTAATTGTGATGTATCGAAGTTTATTTTTTGCATTAATTGTTGTATTTCTAAATTGGATAACTTGTGAACGACATTTGCCATTGCCTTCGTGGACCTCACTTTTCAAAAATCTATTAAAACATATTTAAGCATAACATAATTGATTAATAACAACAGTGAAATTAATTAATGCATATTACTAAAACATTTAAAAGTGTTATGAATAGCTACTTACAAATTTAAGTATCCTAATGTATAATATATTGTGATATTCTACTATATAAAATAGATATAATTTGCATTTAATTTTTACAACATTTCTAACTAATTTATGTTAAATGCGCTATCATTATATGCTAAAAGAATAAAAACAATGTCAGGAGTTAGTGCTATGGGAGAATTTAAAAATCGAATTAATGTAACAATTAACGATCAGAATTATACAATAATCGGTGAAGAAAGCCCGGAGCATATTCGTTATGTAGCACATTTAGTGGATGAAAAGTTATTAGAGTTAGGACGAAAATCCACTGGATTAGATACAACTAGAAAGTCAATTTTAACAGCGGTTAACATTATGCATGAAAAAGTGAAATTGGAAGAAGAAAATCGAAAATTATTACAAGAAATTAAACAACTTCAACAAAGAGAAGAATAGATGATTATAGATTTTATCATTTTATTCATAATGTTTTATTATTTAATCATTGGTTTTAGAAGGGGCGCATGGTTAAATAGTTTGCATTTACTTGCATCGGTAGTAGCGTTAATAGTGGCCCATCATTTCTACCGTGCTCTTTCTAAGCAACTAGTTGTATTTTTACCGTATCCTAAGACTGTCGCATTTGATACGCAATTTGCTTTTCATTTTAATGACTTACAACAACGATTTGATACGATTATAGCTTTCATTACTATCGCTATAGTTAGTAAGTTGCTTTTATATCTTATTATTGTCACTTTTGATAATATAGTGACGTATCAAAATATTAAGCGATTAAGTAGAATTTTTGGTTGTATGTTAAGTATTATAATGGCTGTAATAGTGATTCAATTGCTACTTTATGTCTTGTCAATTTATCCCGTTGATTGGATACAAACAAGTTTAAAGCATTCTTATTTAGGTAGCGTTATTTTATTTAACACACCTTTTTTCTCGTCTTACATTTTAAATTTATAAAACAAAACTGATATAAGGTCAGGACAAGGCTACTTTGTTAAATGTCCTGGTCTTCTTTTTATGGGGTGAGCATAATGACTAAAAAAGATGTTATTCAATTATTAGAAAAAATAGCAACATATATGGAATTAAATGGAGAAAATACATTTAAAGTATCTGCCTATCGAAAAGCAGCTCAGAGTTTAGAAATAGATGAACGACCTTTAGATGAAATTGAAGATGTGACTGAATTAAAAGGTATAGGTAAAGGTGTCGGCGAGGTTATTAATGAATACCGTTCAACAGGCACGTCAACTTATTTAGAAGAATTGCAACAACTTGTGCCTTCAGGTTTAATTCCTTTAATGAAAATACAAGGATTAGGTAGTAAAAAGATTGCTAAATTATATAAAGCACTTAACATCACTGATAAAGAAAGTTTACAATCTGCATGTGAAGCAGGTAAAGTGAGCGAATTAAGTGGATTTGCCAAAAAAACTGAACAAAATATTTTAGAAGCGGTTAAAGCATTAGGTGCAAAAAAAGACCGTTATCCGATTGACTTAATGCGAGGTTTGAATAAAACAATCGTTGACTATCTAGAAACATTGGAAGCGATTGACAAGTATTCAGAAGCAGGTAGTTTCCGTCGATATAAAGAAATGAGTAAAGACTTAGATTATATTATTAGTACAAATGAACCTGAGAAAGTACAACAACAGCTACTCGATATCCCTAACAAAGTGAAAGATGTTGCGGTAGGTCAAACTAAAGTATCTTTAGAATTAACATACGATGATGAAACCATTGGTGTTGATTTTCGTCTTATAGAACCAGCCGCTTTTTATCATACATTACAACATTTTACAGGTTCTAAAGAACATAACATACGTATTAGACAATTAGCTAAAGCGCAAAATGAAAAGGTCAGCGAGTATGGCATTGAACAACAAGATGGAACGCTTTTACAATTTCAAAGTGAGGCAGAAATTTATCAACACTTTGGTAGTGAATGGATTGCACCTGCAATGCGTGAAGATGGTAGTGAATTTGATAAAAACTTAAATAATATTATTACTTTAAATGATATGAATGGTGATATTCATATGCATACCACATACAGTGATGGTGCTTTCTCAATAAGAGATATGATTGAAGCAAATATTCAAAAAGGCTATGAATTTATGGTTATCACAGACCATTCTCAAAGTTTAAAAGTAGCCAATGGTTTACAAGTAGAACGTTTGTTACGTCAAAATGAAGAAATTAAAAAGCTAAACGAGGAATATAACGAAATAGATATCTATTCGGGAACAGAAATGGATATTCTTCCTGATGGCTCACTCGATTATGATGACGATGTATTAGCACAACTAGATTACGTGATTGCCGCAATTCACCAAAGTTTCAATCAATCAGAAGAAGAGATAATGAAACGTTTAGAGAATGCGTGTCGTAATCCATATGTAAGACACATCGCTCACCCAACAGGACGTATTATTGGACGACGTGATGGTTATAAACCTAATATAGAACAATTAATGTCATTAGCTGAAGAAACCAATACGATCATGGAAATTAATGCGAATCCTAAACGCTTAGACTTAAATGCAGAAACTGTTCGAAAATATCCTAACGTTAAATTAACCATTAATACAGACGCGCATCATGTGGATCATCTTAACTTTATGAAATATGGTGTGGCTACAGCTCAAAAGGGCTTTGTTACTAAAGATAGAGTCATTAATACGATGTCTCGAGAAGCGTTTAAAGACTTAATCGAAAACAATATTAAATTGAAGAAATAGAGGGATTGTATGAGACAAAAAACATTAGACGTCTTAGAATTTGATAAAATTAAATCATTTATTGCTTCTGAGACTATTAGCGACTTAGGACGTGAAAAAGTGTCTAACATGTCTCCGGCAACTGATTTTGAAACAGTTGAATTTCAAATGAATGAGACAGATGAAATCTCACAAATTTATAATAAACATCGCTTACCAAGCTTAAGTGGTTTAGCCAAAGTGTCTCCACATATTCATCGTGCCACAATTGGTGGGGTATTAAACGTTACCGAATTGAATTTAATTAAACGTTTAATTCAAGTTCAAAATCAATTTAAGACATTTTATAATCAATTACTTGAAGAAGATGAAGGTGTAGTTAAATACCCTATCTTGAATGATAAGATGAACCAATTGCCAGTACTGTCAGACCTTTTCCAAGAAATAAATGAAAAATGTGATACACACGATTTATATGATAGTGCTAGCTATGAATTACAAGGTATCAGAAGTAAAATTTCTAGTACAAATCAACGTATACGTCAAAATTTAGACCGTATCGTTAAGAGTCAGGCAAATCAAAAGAAATTATCCGATGCCATTATTACTGTTCGTAATGACCGTAATGTTATTCCTGTAAAAGCTGAATATCGTCAAGACTTTAAAGGTATTGTTCATGATCAATCTGCGTCAGGTCAAACGCTCTATATTGAGCCGTCATCGATAGTGGAAATGAACAACCAAATTAGTCGTCTACGAAATGAAGAAGCCGTAGAACGAGAACGTATATTAACAGAATTAACTGGTTTAGTAGCAGCTGATGCTGATGGTTGTCTCGTGGCAGAGTCGGTTATGGGTCATATCGATTTCTTAACTGCTAAAGCACGTTATGCACGTTCAATTAAAGGGACCAAACCTACTTTTTATAAAGAAAGAACGGTTTATTTACCTAATGCGTATCACCCACTTTTAAACAGGGATACCGTCGTAGCGAATACCATTGAATTTATTGATGATATCGAAACGGTGATTATTACTGGTCCCAACACAGGTGGTAAGACTGTAACGTTAAAGACACTTGGTTTAATCATTGTCATGGCACAATCAGGATTATTGATTCCTACTTTAGATGGTAGTCAGTTAAGCGTCTTTGAAAATGTCTATTGTGATATTGGCGATGAACAATCAATTGAACAATCTTTATCAACTTTCTCATCTCATATGAAAAATATCGTTGAAATCTTAAAAGAAACAGATAAAAATAGTTTGGTATTATTTGATGAGTTAGGTGCCGGTACAGATCCGAGCGAAGGTGCTGCTTTGGCGATGAGTATTCTGGATTATGTGCGTGATATTGGATCACTGGTTATGGCAACGACGCACTACCCTGAATTAAAAGCTTATAGTTATAACCGTGATGGTGTCATGAACGCTAGCGTTGAATTTGATGTAAACTCACTCAGCCCTACGTATAAATTATTGATGGGTGTACCAGGGCGTTCTAATGCATTCGATATTTCTAGAAAATTAGGCCTCGGTTTAAGTATCATTAATAAAGCGAAAACAATGATTGGTACGGATGAACAAGAAATTAATTCAATGATTGAATCACTTGAGAAAAACTCAAAACGTGTAGATGAACAACGTATTGAATTAGAAAGACTTTTAAGAGAAGCAAAAACCACACATGATGACTTAGAACAGCAATATGCACAATATAAAAATTATGAGAAAAAATTGATGGACGAGGCCAAAGAAAAAGCCAATCAACGTGTGAAATCTGCAACTAAAGAAGCAGATACTATATTAAAAGAATTAAGAACACTAAGAGATCAAAAAGGCGCAGATGTAAAAGAACATGAATTGATTGATAAAAAGAAACAGTTGGATGATCAATATGAGGCGAAATCAATCAAGCAAAATGTTCAAAAACAAAAATATGATGCAATTCATGCTGGCGACGAAGTTAAAGTCTTGTCATATGGTCAAAAAGGTGAAGTGTTAGAACTTGTTGGCGAAGATGAAGCTGTAGTTCAGATGGGAATTATTAAAATGAAATTGCCAATTGAAGACTTAGAAAAAACTAAAAAGCAAAAAGAAAAACCAGCTAAAATGGTCACGCGTCAAAATCGTCAAACTATTAAAACAGAACTTGATTTACGTGGTTATCGTTATGATGAAGCGATTAGTGAACTTGATCAATATATTGATCAAGCAGTCTTAAGTAACTATGAACAAGTTTATATCATCCATGGTAAAGGTACAGGTGCTTTACAAAAAGCAGTACAAAATCATCTGAAAAAACATAAGAGTGTTAATTCTTTCCGTGGTGGTATGCCAAGTGAAGGCGGTTTTGGTGTCACAGTAGCAGAATTAAAATAAATTCTTAAAGCTTCTATATTGATTTTTGGTCAATTTAGAGTACAATAGTGCCAGTGAAAATGTAGTGAAGCTTTCTTTACTGCATAATATAGACAGAAATTTAATAAATGAGCAATAGCGATGCAGTTACGACTAAAGTCTGTTATAATTTGCTCATCATTTAATATTTAAGGAGGATTGGCATTTATGGCAATCGTAAAAGTAACGGATTCAAACATTGATGAAAATATTCAATCAGGCGTTAAATTAGTAGATTTTTGGGCAACTTGGTGTGGCCCATGTAAAATGATTGCTCCAGTTTTAGAAGAATTAGCTGGGGATTATGATGGTAAAGCTGATATTTTAAAATTAGACGTTGATGAAAACCCATCTACTGCTGCTAAATTTGAAGTTATGAGTATCCCAACTTTAATCGTATTTAAAGATGGAGAACCTGTTGATAAAGTTGTAGGTTTCCAACCTAAAGAAAACTTAGCTGAAGTATTAGATAAACATCTATAAGCATTTAAAGAATTTAATTATGACAAAGTCTGAGACATAAAATGTGTCTCAGATTTTTTTAGCATTCTGACAAAAGCGAGCTATGACTGAATTGTACGTTTGGTTGCACCAAATCATATAAACAAATTTATTAAGAAAGGAGGACAAATATGACAGACTACAAAGATAAAATTAAAGATAAATTAAGTGTCGTTCCATTTGAACCAGGTTGTTATTTAATGAAGGACCGAAATAATCAAGTGATTTATGTTGGTAAAGCTAAACGACTTAGAAATCGATTACGTTCTTATTTTACTGGTGCACATGATGCCAAAACTACAAGACTAGTAAGTGAGATACGTAATTTTGAATTTATTGTAACTTCTAGTGAGACGGAATCACTTTTATTAGAGTTAAATCTAATAAAGCAATATCAACCTCGTTACAATATCTTATTAAAAGACGATAAAAGTTATCCTTTTATTAAAATAACTAAAGAAAAGCATCCAAGGTTAATCGTTACAAGAACTGTAAAAAAAGGAACAGGCAAATATTTTGGACCATACCCCAATGCCTATTCAGCACAAGAAACAAAGAAATTATTAGATCGCATCTATCCGTTTAGAAAATGTGATAATATGCCAGATAAATTATGCCTTTATTATCACATTGGGCAATGCATGGGTCCATGTGTATATGATGTAGATCAACAACAATATGCCAAAATGACGCGTGAAATCAGTGACTTTTTAAGTGGAGAAGACAAAACAATTCTTAAAAATCTTGAAGATCGCATGCTAGACGCTAGTGAGAAACTAGATTTTGAACGTGCAAAAGAATATCGCGATTTAATACAACATATTCATAATTTAACTAAGAAACAAAAGATTATGTCCTCCGATAATACAGTACGTGATGTTTTTGGATATAACGTTTCTAAAGGTTGGATGTGTATTCAAGTTTTCTTCATTAGACAAGGGAATATGATTCAACGTGACGCTACAATGATTCCATTACAACAACAAACTGAAGAAGAAGAGTTTTATACGTTTATAGGCCAATTCTATAGTTTAAATCAACATATTTTGCCAAAAGAAGTACATGTACCTAAAAACTTAGATAAAAATATGATTCAGTCAGTAGTAGACACTAAAATTGTCCAACCAGCACGTGGTGCCAAGAAAGAAATGGTAGATTTAGCGAATCATAATGCTGAAGTCGCATTAGACAATAAATTTGAACTTATTGCTAGAGATGAATCTCGAACAGTCAAAGCTATTGAAGAATTAGGAGAGCGTATGGGCATTCAAACGCCAATTCGTATTGAAGCGTTTGATAACTCTAATATTCAAGGTGTAGATCCCGTTTCTGCGATGGTTACATTTGTAGATGGTAAACCTGATAAAAAAGGATATCGTAAATATAAAATTAAGACGGTCGAAGGACCTGATGATTATAAATCAATGAGAGAAGTAGTTCGTCGTCGCTATACACGCGTTTTAAATGAAGGCTTGCCATTGCCTGATCTTATCATCGTTGACGGAGGTAAAGGTCACATGTCGGGTGTTATGGATGTGCTTGAAAATGAGTTAGGCTTAGATATTCCAGTTGCGGGTTTAAGAAAAAATGATAAACACCAAACATCAGAATTACTATACGGTTCGAGTGCTGAAGTAGTACCAATGAAGAAAAATAGCCAAGCATTCTATTTATTACATCGTATTCAAGATGAAGTTCACCGTTTTGCAATTACTTTCCATCGTCAAACTCGACAAAAAACAGGATTACAATCCGTGTTAGATACTGTTGATGGTATTGGTAGTAAACGTAAAACTAAATTATTGCGTACATTTGGCTCTATTAAAAAAATGAAAGAGGCGAGTGTAGCGGATTTAAAAAATGCTGGTCTTCCTGAAAAAGTAGCTAAAAATTTACAACAAGCGCTAAAAGATAACTAATTTTAAAAAAAGGGGTATGAGAATTATTCTCATACCCCAAAAGCATGTAAAAAATGTTACAATATAGTTAACAAAAAGCTTATTTTTTTAAGAAAGTATGGAAGCGTTTTCTAATTGAGAGTCATTATCATTTAAATGTTAATTTATATGATTAATGTAAAATATGCATTTATCATTAAAAAAATATATATAAATGTATTTACTTTTTTAAGTCCTACTTGTTTACATAGTTGAATTTATACGAGCAATATAAGATATGCTCAACACTGACAAGTACTAAATAAAATAGTAAATATTTTTGATTATTTTTACTCTTAATTAGCGTAATTTTCTTAAAGAAAAGCGATTTAAATTAATTGTTTTACAGGGGGGACTCCTTTTGGCAAAGTCTAAAAATGAATTTTACCTAAGACGTATTCACTCGTTACTAGGTATTATTCCAATTGGTGCATTCTTAATTGTTCACTTAGTTGTGAACCATCAAGCGACACAAGGGGCAGATGCTTTTAATAAGGTAACTGGCTTTATGGAATCAATTCCATTTTTATTAGCAGTTGAATTTTTATTAATTTATATTCCAATTTTATACCATGGTTTATATGGTATTCATATCGCGTTTACAGCAAAAGAAAACATCGGTCACTATTCATTATTTAGAAACTGGATGTTTGCATTACAAAGATTCTCAGGTATTGTGACATTCGTATTTATCTTCATGCATTTATGGCAAACTACAATTCAAAAATACTTCTTTGGTAAAGCAGTTGATTTTGAATTGATGCACAAAACACTTGAAAATCCATTGTGGGTTGTTATCTACATGATTTGTGTTGTATGTGTTATTTTCCATTTTTCAAATGGTCTATGGTCATTCTTAGTTACATGGGGATTCTTACAATCTAAAAAATCTCAACGTGTATTTACTTGGGTTTCTTTAATTGTATTCTTAGTTCTTGCGTACATTGGAGTAACAGCAATTTTAGCATTCGTATAAAACGTTAATTGAAATAATACTTAATATTTTAGATAAGTAACATTAGATTTTTGTTACTTATCGAGCGGGCTTGCGTTTAAACGTTAAGTTATAGATATATTTTAGGGGAGTGACAATTCTATGGCAGAGAAAAAAATTATTGTTGTCGGTGGAGGACTTGCCGGTCTGATGTCAACAATTAAAGCTGCAGAACAAGGTGCGCACGTAGATTTATTCTCAATCGTACCTGTTAAACGTTCGCACTCTGTATGTGCCCAAGGTGGTATTAACGGTGCGGTAAATACCAAAGGTGAAGGTGATTCACCTTGGATTCACTTTGACGATACAGTTTATGGTGGTGACTTCTTAGCAAACCAACCACCTGTTAAAGCTATGGCAGAAGCCGCACCATCAATTATTCATTTATTAGACCGTATGGGCGTTATGTTTAGTAGAACAAAAGAAGGTCTATTAGACTTCAGACGTTTTGGTGGTACGTTATATCATAGAACAGCTTTCGCAGGTGCCACTACTGGTCAACAACTTTTATATGCACTTGATGAACAAGTACGTTCATTTGAAGTGGATGGTTTAGTAACGAAATATGAAGGTTGGGAATTCCTAGGTATTGTTAAAGATGAGGAAAATGCTGCAAGAGGTATTGTTGCTCAAAATATGACTACTTCTGAAATTAAATCATTTGGTTCAGATGCTGTTATCATGGCTACTGGTGGTCCTGGTATCATCTTCGGTAAAACAACAAACTCAATGATTAATACAGGTTCAGCAGCGTCTATTGTTTACCAACAAGGTGCTAAATATGCCAATGGTGAATTTATCCAAATCCATCCAACAGCGATTCCTGGTGACGACAAACTACGCTTAATGAGTGAATCAGCACGTGGTGAAGGTGGCCGTATTTGGACGTATAAAGACGGTAAACCTTGGTACTTCTTAGAAGAAAAATATCCTGACTATGGTAACTTAGTACCACGTGATATCGCAACACGTGAAATTTTTGATGTGTGTATTAATCAAAAATTAGGTATCAATGGTGAAAACATGGTATACCTTGATTTGTCTCATAAAGATCCACATGAGTTAGATGTTAAACTTGGTGGAATCATTGAAATCTATGAGAAATTTACTGGAGATGACCCACGTAAAGTTCCAATGAAAATTTTCCCAGCAGTTCACTACTCAATGGGTGGCTTATATGTTGACTATGATCAAATGACTAACATTAAAGGTTTATTTGCAGCCGGAGAATGTGACTTCTCACAACATGGTGGTAACCGTTTAGGTGCTAACTCATTACTATCTGCAATTTATGGTGGAACAGTTGCTGGACCGAATGCGATTAAATATGTTGAAAACGTTGAAACAACATATACTGATTTAGATGAAAGTATATATCAAAAACGTGTTGATGAAGAACAAGAACGTTTCGATAAATTATTAAATATGCGTGGTTCTGAAAATGCATATAAACTTCACCGTGAACTAGGTGAAATTATGACAGCAAATGTAACTGTTGTACGTGAAAACGATAAATTATTAGAAACTGACAAAAAAATTGTAGAATTGATGAAACGATATGAAGATATTGATATGGAAGATACACAAACTTGGAGTAACCAAGCAGTATTCTTTACGCGTCAATTATGGAACATGCTAGTACTAGCACGTGTTATTACAATTGGTGCATATAACCGTAATGAATCACGTGGTGCACATTACAAACCTGAATTCCCAGATCGTAATGACGATGAATGGTTAAAAACAACGTTAGCTGAATATCAAAGTAAAACAGAAGCACCTAAATTTACTTATGAACCAGTTGATGTAAGTTTAATTCCACCACGTAAACGTGACTATACTAGTAAGTCTAAAGGAGGTAAAAAATAATGGCTGACACTCAATCAGTAAAAGAAACTCCGGAAGAATTACGCAATAATGACACTCAAAGCACTCAGAAAAATCAAGATAAACAAGAGCAAAAAGAACCAAAACAAAAATCAATTAAATTAATTATCAAACGTCAAGATAATCAAGAATCTAAACCTTATGAAGAAACGTTTGAAATTCCATATAAAGAAAACATGAACGTCATTGCATGTTTAATGGAAATAAGACGTAATCCGATTAATAGTAAAGGTGAAAAAACAACGCCTGTTACTTGGGATATGAACTGTCTAGAAGAGGTTTGTGGTGCTTGTTCAATGGTTATTAATGGCCGTGCTAGACAATCATGTTCAGCAATCGTTGATCAATTAGAACAACCTATCCGTTTAGAACCAATGAGTACTTTCCCAGTTATTCGTGATTTACAAGTAGATCGTACTAGAATGTTCGATAACTTAAAACGTATGAAAGCGTGGATTCCAATCGATGGTACCTATGATTTAGGACCTGGTCCACGTATGCCTGAGAAAAAACGTCAAACGGCATACGAATTATCTAAATGTATGACTTGTGGTGTATGTTTAGAAGTTTGTCCAAACGTTACACCTAATAATAAATTTGTTGGTGCACAAGCAATTTCTCAAGTACGTTTATTTGATTTACATCCTACTGGTGCAATGACAAAAGATGAACGTTTAGATGCATTAATGAGTGCAGGTGGTTTACAAGCTTGTGGTAACTCACAAAACTGTGTAAATGCTTGTCCAAAAGGTATTCCATTGACAACGTCAATTGCAGCGATGAACAGAGAAACAACATTCCATATGTTTAAATCATTCTTTGGTTCAGACCACAAAGTAGATTAAATTATTAAAGTATAAAGATGACTAAACATAGAAACATGTTTATATCATGTTTCTATGTTACTGTCAGACCCAATGAAGTGGAACAATGAATTCATTATGAATTCTGTTTCACTTCTATTTTTATACTTTGAATTGTGTGGGTCACTTTTAAAAGAAAAAAACAGATTAGTCAAACTCTACTAACGTCTATGGTAAAATAAATTTATTATGTGTTATAAGGATGAATGTAAATGAATAAACCAATAGGTGTTATAGATTCTGGTGTGGGAGGCTTAACTGTAGCTAAAGAAATTATGCGACAGCTTCCTAATGAGACTATCTATTATTTAGGAGATATAGCAAGATGTCCCTATGGTCCACGACCTGGAGATGAAGTGAAAAAGTTTACAACACAATTAGCTAAAAAATTGATGGAATTTGATATTAAAATGTTAGTAATTGCCTGTAATACTGCAACTGCTGTAGCTTTAGAGCATTTACAACAGATATTACCTATTCCAGTGATTGGTGTTATTGAACCCGGTTCAAGAACTGCAATTATGACAACTAAAAATCAAAATGTACTCGTATTAGGCACTGAAGGGACAATTAAATCTGAAGCCTATCGTCATCATATTAAACGTATTAATCCAAACGTTCATGTCTATGGTGTAGCTTGTCCTGGTTTTGTACCTTTAGTAGAACAAATGCGATATGATGATCCCACTATAACGAGTATAGTGATTCATCAAACTTTAAAACAATGGCGAAATACCGATGCAGATACCATTATATTAGGCTGTACACATTATCCATTACTTTATAAACCCATTAAAGATTATTTTGGCGGTGAGAAAAAAGTCATTTCTTCAGGACTAGAGACGGCTCGTGAAGTTAGTGCGTTACTCACTTTTAGTAATGAACATGCAAGTTATACTCGCCATCCTGACCATCGTTTTTTCGCAACAGGTGACACGATGCACATTAAAAATATTATTGGACAATGGTTGAAACTAAACGTCGACGTTGAACGAATTAGCGTTGAATAATAAAGCTTGGAGGTACAATTAATTATGGCTGATATAGTAATTGCTTCAAATAATAAAGGCAAAATTAATGATTTTAAGGCAATTTTCCCGAAAGATAATGTGATTGGTATTTCTGAAGTTATTAAGGATTTCGATGTAGAAGAAACAGGTACCACTTTTGAAGAAAATGCACGATTAAAATCGGAAGCGGCAGCTAAAGCGCTAAATAAAGCAGTCATTGCTGATGATAGTGGATTAGAAGTATTTGCGTTAAATGGAGAACCAGGTGTTTATTCAGCTCGATATGCTGGACCAAATAAAAGTGATGAAGCTAATATAGATAAACTATTACAAAATTTAGAAGGTATTAGTGAGAGAGAAGCACAATTTGTTTGTGTTATAAGCATGAGTACGCCTGGCGAAGAGACACGTACCTTTAAAGGAACAGTATCAGGTGTGATTACAAATGAACGACAAGGAGAGAATGGCTTCGGATATGATCCTATCTTCTTTGTTCCTGAAAAAGGAAAAACAATGGCACAACTCACTACAGAAGAGAAAAGTGAAATTAGTCATCGAGGCAATGCGATTAAGAAATTAAATGCGTATTTGGAGAGTGAATTGTCATGACAAAGTGGCTTATAGTAAGTGACAATCATACAGAAGCAGGTATTTTATACCATTTATACGAGCAACATCAAGATGCTAATGTGTTTATACATTTAGGTGATTCTGAATTTGACTATAATGATACAGAATTGAGCTTGTACCATCGTGTGAAAGGGAATTGTGACTTTTATCCAGAGTTCCCAATGGAAGAAGTAATAGAAAACAATGGCATTAAAGCTTTTTACACACATGGACATCTATATCAAGTTAATCAAACACGAATGAAATTAGCCGAAAAAGCGAAATCAATGGAATGTCAATTCGCATTTTATGGACATACACATGTCGCAAAATACGAAAATATAGGCGGCGTACATGTAATCAATCCTGGTAGTATTTCTCAATCACGGAGTAATATAGAAGAAACTTTCGCAGAATTGATAATTGAAGAACGAAATAATAGCGCTACTTTAAATTATAGAAACCGTGACAATCATATTATAGAAGCTATTGAATTTGAGATTTAATTTAAAAACACTTAGGCATTTAAATAAATTTTAATAGATTGATTCAATTGTAATTATGTAAAATAGTTACAAGTTTTAAGATATAATAAAGAAGGGGTTCTCAAAATGAGAAGTGAAAAACTAACCACTATAACGTTTTATTTATCAATAATTGCATTGTTGATTTCAATTATTAATTTAATACTTACATTCTAAATAACGCTAAATTTTTAAATTTATAAAGTGAGTATAAATTAGATTTAAAAGTGTCAAGCACGTGTCAAAAGTTTATGAATAATGCAATTAAATTTCTAAGTCTTAGAAACTCGTCATATATTGGCGAGTTTTTTTGTGCTAGGTATTTGGGTCACTATAAAAGCAGTTAAAATGCAGTTTTCTAAAGTGTTTCATTAAAAGGCAAAATAAAAAGAACGCTATCATAACAGCGTTCTCAGTCTAAAAATGTATGTAATTTTTAGTTAATGACGTCCTGGGAGGGATACTATAAACCTTATAACAACGGGTTTCATGGGGTTTTGGGTCCCTAATGGGTCCCTAAAAATCACATTGCACTTATAATCTGTGTTGCTTTTTCATCTTCTTCTTTGTAAGTTTCTTCAAGTAAATGTGAATAAACTTCTGTGGTTACTGATATATTTTTATGACCTAATCTTTTTGAAATGTAATATATAGAAATGCCTTTAGCTAATAAATATGAACAGTGAGTATGACGTAAAGCATGTGAAGTAATCTCTTTGATACCTAGATTGTTACAATATACTTTCAAACGTTTATTAACTGCATTGTTTGTTAGTTCACCAAATATAGTTCCGTCGATAGTTCTAGGTAATTGATCAATAGACTTAATGATATGGTTCATATCTTTTTGACTAATAGACACGTAACGTGGCGACGAATCTGTTTTATGCTCATCAATATATATTTCACTTTTAACTTGGTTAATATAATCTCGTTTTAGATTTAAAGCACCACTTATGCGACAACCAGTACAAATCATGATGAATAATACAAGTGATGACGCATTGTCTTTAGTCATCAAATGCTGTTTTAATAATTCATAGTCTTTTAGATTGATATACTTGCTATCCTCACTTTTATTCGGGTTACTAGCTCTATAACTCACTTTAAATGTAGGGTTCTTTGCAATAAGCCCTTCGTATACTGCATCGTCTAAAGATGTTCTAATATAACCGTTTAGTTTTCTAATAGATTCTTTCGAATGATGTTTTGAAAACTCATTAATAAAATCTTGATAATGATATCTGGATAAGTCTTTCAGCCTCTTTTTACCGATAGGATGATTGTTGATATGTTCAATTGCAGAGGTATAGGACTTATATGTTTTAGGTGTCACTGTTGATTTTTTAAACGTTTCACACCAGGTTTTAAAATAGTCATATAGCGTTAAATTAGGTTCGTACTCGATGCCTTGTTTTAATTCATTTAACTTATCTAACCCTGCAGAGTTTGCCTCACGTTTCGTTCTAAAACCTTTCTTTCGATACCTCTTACCATCATATTTAAACTCATATTGCCATTTTTTACCGTCATAACATCGTGTTTGCATGCTATCCCTCCTCAAAAAAGGTAAAAAATAATAAGGGTAGGTGGACTACCCATAAAATTTATTGAGCTGGCGTGTTTTGTACCTCTTGTTGTCTTTTAGCCCAACTGTCGTAACCTTCGTTTTTACCTACCCAGATTGGACCACCTACATGAGCGTTAGGGTCATCCCAAACTTGCTCGCTTGCTTTACGCGCCTCTTCATATTCCGCACGTCCATATCCCATTTGCGACTCGTTATGTGTAGTAGGCTTGTTTTTATTCCATTCGTTAATTTCATCTTGTGTCATATAATCATTGTTATTTTGTGATTGTTGATTGCTACTTTGTTGTTGGTTGTTGTTAGCTTGTTGCTGGTTGTTTTGTTGCGTTGGTTGAACTGTCTTACCTTGTGGACGTTCATTATTACCGTTAGCATTTTGAGTTTTCCCATTATCGTTTTTAGATGTGCTTTCAGATTCGTTGTTAGCAGTATCGTTATTACTATCATCTGAACTATCTTGTTGTTTATCATCATTAGCGTTTTTGTTCGATTTATCTTTGTTTTCTAATTTTTTATCTTTCTTTGGATCATTAGACTTTTTGTCTGATTTACTTTCTGACTTTTTATTATCATCTTTATTCGAGTTATCCTCATCTTGTCCACATGCACCTAATACTAATAAACTTGCAAATATTAAAAATAAAAACTTTTTCATTCTACATTTCTCCTTTATTAGCTATTTGTTTAAGTAAACTGATAATTTCGTTATTTTGTTCTATTATCTTTTTATTTTGTTTCAGTTGTTCATCTAATATTTTTATAACGACAAAGTTTTGATTGATTAACTCATATGTGAAAACAGTTGTTCCATCTTTTGTTGTCGAAAAACTACTTAATCGCGTCATAAAACTGTCGATATGTTTGCCTGGTTCGTTTTTTAAAAGAGCATTTTCTGTAATAGAAGTCACTTCGTCTAAACCATGTTTTAACATAGTGCGTTTCATATAATCGAATAAGCTAACTTTGTCGTCCTTTTGCGGTGTAGAAGCGTTGAAATCATTTAATACTTTTCTTTTTTCTTCAACAGATAATTTTTTATAACGAATTTTTTCTTCTTTAGTTATTGTCGTCAGATATTTGCCTTCTGTCATACTCTCTTTAAATGTAAGTCTATTATGCGGCGGTTCTTTCATTCTACATTTCTCCTTTGTTTATATTTCTTTATATTTAAAAACCCTCAACGGCTCAAACGTAATAGAGTAATCGCCATAGTGAGTTCCAATACCATGTTTTTGTTTGTAATGTTCCAATATTTCTAATACGTGTTCTTCACTTAACTGAACGTATTCCGCTAGTTCGTATAAGTTACTTACACCGTAGTGATGTGCCTCTACAATAATACGCAAGGGCAGTGCGGCCTCGTATCCATGACGTCTTGCGTAGTTTTCAAATTTGCGATTTATGTCTTTAGATTGATCTAAGATATTCCCATATGTAAGTTTGTGATGTGCTAGTTCCTCGTATAAGACTTCGGCTTTGCGTGTTTCGGATAGGTCTTTATCTATAAGAATTATTCCATCCTTATAGAAACCACTATACCCATCAGGTAGCGAATGTGTATCTTTAATTTTAATGTGTTCATTCTCAGCAAGTAATTGTTCGTAACGTGACATTAAAACCAATCCCTTTATTTATCTTCGTTTTTAAATCTATCAATTAGACTCATTATGTAATCAACATCTTCTTGTTTAAGTTCACCCTCTAGATGCGCTGCTAATGTTTGGGGTTCTTCTGTTGATTCTTCTTTAGGAAAGAAATCATTAATACTGCATTTTAAAATATGAGAAAGTTCAAAAAGTGTATCTTGATTAGCCTTTCTTAAACCTTTTTCATATCTACTTACAGCTTGTCTACTAACATTTAATTTATCAGCTAAACCTTGTTGAGTTAAACCACGTTTTTCTCTATGTTCTTTTATCTGATTTCCAACATAAATTGCTAGTTCTTCTTGATTCATTTTTAATTTCCTCCGTTGTTTTGTTAAATTAATTATACATTATATGTCACCATTTTGGTAGCCTGAATTTTACAAAAACACAAAAAAATTTGCAAAAGACTATTTACATGTCACCGTATTGGTGCTATAGTTGTATTTGTCAGGAGGTGCTAACGCAATGCAACATAAACTATATGGCTTGAGAAAAGGGAAATATACTCAAGATGAAATGGCGAAAATTTTAAATATAAGTAGAAATTCTTATATCAATAAAGAACAAAGCAAGACGCCATTTAATTTAGATGAGATGTTTATAATCTCAAAATTATTCAATAAAAATATGGAAGATATTTTTTTACCTAGATGTCACCAAAATGGTAACAAAGAGCACCAAAAAACTTAAAGGAGGATAACAAATGCAAGATTTAAAAAAGATTCATGAAATAGCAGTAAAAATCATCGAACTAGCAGAAAAAGAAAAATGGAGCAAAGAGGAATTGCTTACGACAATCGACCTCTTACATCTCCAAAATAAAAATACATTGTCTTTAACTGTTGATGGTAAAAAAATTATTTAGGATTTTTTGTATTCATATCAACATCAAAAGTTAAAGGGTTTTCATCAACCGAAATTAATCGGTGACTTGAACGTATATCAATATTATTGCCGTCAACGTGGATTGTTACGACCAAACCATTTTCGTAAGCTAATCGAACACCTTTGCTACCATCTACAAATTCACATGGTGTTTCTTCAAACTTACCGGCATTTCTAACATTGATACTAAAGTTATAGTTAGGTTTCAATCTTATCACCACCCACCATCGCAGTAGCGATAACTAAATTATACACGAAAGGAGCATAAACAATATGCAAGCATTACAAGAAATACAAATTGAAAACAATTCAGAATTAGGAGCAGTTGTTTCTAGTCGAGTAGTAGCAGAGGAATTAGAAAGAAGACACGATCATGTAAAAAGGGATTTAGAGAACATTTTAAAATCTCAGTCCCCAAATCTGGGGAGTGAGATTATCCCAAACACTTATAAAAGCGAAAGAGGTAGAGAATATAAAGAATACCTATTAACTAAAGATGGTTTCACTTTATACATGTTCAATATTCAAGGTCACAACGATTTCAAAATGGCTTACATTAATAAATTTAACGAAATGGAACGTCAAATCGCACAACCTGTCGCAAGTTACATGATTAAAGACCCAGTCAAACGTGCTGAACTTTGGATAGAGGAACAAAAAGAGAAACAACAGCTACAACTTGAAAACAACATGCAAAAGCAAAAGATTGCTGAATATGAACCTAAAGCATCTTATCTAGACACAATATTAAACAATAAAAATTTAGTTACAGTCGGTCAGATTGCTAAAGATTACGGAATGTCGGCTCAAGCATTAAACAAGTTACTGCATGAACTGAAAGTTCAATATAAACAATCTGGTCAGTGGTTACTATATTCTAACCTACATGCTAAAGGCTACACACATTCATCTACTACTGAGATTGAACATAAAGACGGTAGCACATCGGTTCGCATGAATACTAAATGGACACAGAAAGGTAGATTGTTCATTTACGAATTACTAAAAGACAACGATATTTTACCCACAATCGAACAAACAACTTAAAGGAGGTCGCTATGAATATCGATGTATGTGGTGTGAAATACAATGTATTTCAAATTGAAGAAGTTGACAATGATCCAAGTTGCTTAGGTTTGTGTATCTATAGAGAAAGCGTAATACAAATTAAAAGAAGTTTGTCAACCGAACGTAAGAAGCAAGTTTTAGTTCACGAGATGTTACATGCAATGTTGTATGAAGCTGGTTATGACGAACACGATGAAGAACAAGTAAAAAACTTATCAATAGTGTTTAACCAAGTTTTAAATCAAAACAATTTAAAAGCCACTCTAAATGAATTAGAGCAGCTTTCATCAAGTTAACGTTCTTTACGAACTCCCTTAAACGGTTTTGAATCTGATTTCATATCCATAAATCTACCAGTTTTAGAATCACGTTTAACATAACGTTTTGTTTTAGGGTTTTTAACTTGAGAACGACTTTTCACCGCACCTTTACGGCGTCCGTCTTTAGGTGGATTCTTAGCCATAGGCAACACCTCCTTTCTATAAGGAGATAACCAAATTATACACGAAAGGAGTATCTAAGATGACGCAAACTTTAACCGTATCTGTACCAATACCCGACACACACGTGCTTGTCTCTAAAGATGAATACGACGAGTTAATAAACTACTCATTAGACCCAGTCTGGGACTTAAAAGAATTGAAACGCAAATTGAAAATGTCATCTGACGACACTATTAAAGACAGATTACTATTCAATCCTAAGTTTGAGAAATTACTCAAAAAGCAAGGCATCGCACATTATCCGGATGAAAGTTTAAATCGTTGGAGATTCAACGCTAGAAAGATGAGCAAATTTATCGACGAACATTTTGAAGAAATTCACGGAAAGGGGAGATAAACATGAAATCACACGATAAAGCATTCTTAATCTCAGGCATGATGTTCAACGTAACATTTTTTTTATCAATGATGCTAAACATATTCATCACAAACGCAGTAGCAATAGCAATGGTTACAGCAGTAATCACATACTTGTTTTTCGAATATGAATTTTTTCAAGTAAAGGAGAATTAAGAAAATGAAAAATGAATTTAGAATTTTGTTAGCTATTAGAAAATTGAAAATAAAAGATGTATACAAAGGTACCGGAATATCACGAACAACTTTACAAGGACTTTATTATGAAACAACGCCACATCCAAGCGCAACGACTATTCTAAAGATTTGCGACTTTTTAGAAGTAACTCCAAATGACTTTTTTGGCATAAAAAAAGACTGAAACTCACGGCAATGAGTAACAGTCAAACACTTAACAAAAATTTCATCTTAATCATATAACGGGAGGCACATATATGCAAGAGGTAACTATATCTTTAAAAGAATATAACAACTTGCTAAAAGATAGCAAAGACTTAGTTTTAATCAGTTTAGAAAACAAACATCTAAAAAGACAACTAGATACTGCTAAAGAGCATATTAAAGATTTAAACGACAATATCAATTTATATATTACCCTGTATCAAAGCGCTGATGCTAGATCAGACAGGGCTGACCGACGATGGGAGGAGTACGTGAATGCAAGAGCCAATATTAAATTGTGAAGTAGAGTATCGCATTAAAGATAATTACTTTGGGCGCTGGATCACTAATAAACCTACTGCTCAAGAATATGCTAATTACAATGCTTTAAGACGTAATGCTCGTAAATTCGATGGTTTGCAAGATATAGACATTGACTGGGATAAACACTTGATTGAAGTATCAACGATTGAAACGAAAGAAACGCGTAAAGTATACAGTTTTAAAGATTTGGAGGAGGTAAACGATGGCTGAACAACTTAATTTATTTCAAAAGATAGCAGATGTTAAAGCCAATATTGATGGTTTTACTAAAGACACCAAAGGTTACAACTATTCTTACGTAAGTGGCTCTCAAGTCCTTCATAGAATAAGAAACAAGATGATTGAACATAATTTATTACTTGTACCATACACAGAAAACGAAGAAGTAACTGAAACCACAAATGCGAAAGGTAAGCCAGAACATATTATTAAATTGAAACTGACTTATAAATGGATCAATGCAGATAATCCACAAGAAATTTTAGAAGTACCTTTCTTCGCAGTAGGCCAACAAGACGATGTATCGAAAGCACATGGTACTGCATTAACTTATGCGGAAAGATACTTCTTAATGAAATTCTTCAATATTCCAACCGATGAAGATGATGCAGATGCTAAACAAAAACAAGAAAAATATAACAAGGTAAGTAGTAAAACGGTTGGCGTTCTAAAACAAGAAGTGTTTGATTTTGTTGATTTGATGAAGTCATTAGGAAAAGACGTAACGCAACAACAAGCAGAAAGTACATTTGGAATACAAGATTACACGTCAATGTCTGAACAACAAGCAGTAACTACAATCAATAACATTCAAGCAATGGCGAAAAAATATAAGGAGAATACGAATGACTAATTTAACTATTTTAACAGGACGTATCACTAAAGATTTAGAACTAAAACAAGCAGGACAAACTCAAGTAACTAACTTCTCATTAGCAGTAGATAACCCATTCAAAAAAGATGACACTTCATTCTTCGACATTGTAGCGTTTGGTAAAACTGCTGAACTACTTAATAACTATTGTGGTAAAGGTAGCAAAATCTTAATCGAAGGCAACTTGAAACAAGATAGATTTCAAGACAAAGAAGGAAACAATCGTTCAGTAGTACGAGTGATTGCTAACAGAATTGAATTCTTAGATAGCAAAGGTAGCAACCAACAAAACGGCCAACCTCAACAACAAAGAGGACAAGCAACAGCAGGAAATAATCCATTTGATAATGGTACAGACATCGATAACTCAGATTTGCCTTTCTGATTGGACTGATATAGATGCCGATTATTAAAAATTACATCATTCAAGACGACGGTACAACTACCGTTGTCATTGAGGGTGTAGAACTAGATAACAAGACATCGCTATTACTCGATAACGGTTTTGATGTAGAAGTTGATGTCATTCCAGTTGATCCATTCAGAATAACCGACAAACAACGTCGTAAGATATTTGCACTTGTAAAGGACATAGAGGCTCATACTGGAACGCCTATGGATTACATGAGGCATTTATTCATCGAATACGTTCGGACGTACTACGGCTACGACGAGTGTATCTCATTAAGTGATTGCACACGTACACAAGCAAGCCAAATTATCGAGGTTACATTGGACTGGATATTTCATAACGATATACCACTTGCATATAAAACGAGCGACTTACTCAAGCAAGATAAATCATTTTTATATTGGTCGACGGTCAATCGTAACTGTGTAATTTGTGGCAAACCACATTCAGATTTAGCACATAGATACGCAGTAGGTAAAGGTCGTAATCGTAACAAAATAGATCATGTAGGTAATCAAGTATTAGCGCTATGCAGAAACCACCACACCGAACAGCACCAAATAGGCATGGATACATTCAACAATAAATATCACTTAACAGACAGTTGGGTTGATGTAGATGAGCGACTAAATAAGATGCTTAAAGGAGGTAGTAATATTGGCTGAAGTATCATGGATAAAATTAAAAGTAGGAATGTTTGATGATAGCAAAATTAAATATATAGAGGCATTGCCAGAACGTGACACGATTATAACCGTTTGGGTTAAGTTGCTAACGCTTGCTGGTAAATACAATGAACAAGGTTACATCATGCTATCAGAAAACTTACCTTACAACGATGAAATGTTAGCTAACGAATTTAATCGACCTATTAACTCAATCAGATTAGCATTACAAACTTTTAAAACTTTAGGAATGATTGAAGATGTGCAAGGTATTTACAAAGTTACTAATTGGGAAAAGCACCAAAACATTGAAGGTCTTGAAAAAATCAGAGAACAAAATCGATTGAGAAAGCAAAAACAACGTGAAAAAGAGAAAAGATTACTCAACAAACCAGAAAGTCACGTGAAGTCACGTGACAGTCACGCAACAGATATAGATAAAGAAGAAGATAAAGAATTAGAAGAAGATAAAGATAAAGAGATAGATAAAGACGACGTCTTTAAAACATCAATTAATTACATCATGGATAACTTATCTAATAACTTAACATCTAATCAAATGGAATTAATTGGATACTCTATTGATGATATTGGAGAACAAGCTGATGAAGTAGTAAAAATAGCAGTTGATTATACAAAAGAAAAAGGAACTCATGTTGGTTATTTAATTAAAGTTTTAAATAATTGGGCTAAAGAAAATGTAAAAACTAAAGAAGATGCTCAAAACAAAGTAAAACCTAAACAACAAGTAAAAGGAACTTTACTAGACGACATATTGAATGAGGAGTGATAACAAATGCCTATGACTAAAAAAGAGGCTGCAATCATTCTTAATAAAATCAATACTATTTACAATATGAAATTCGATAGTGACGAACAAGTTTTAAAAGAATGGCTACACCTATTAATAAAATACGGGGACTATCAACCGACATTATTAAAAACAGAGCAATACATCAGAGAAAAGAAATATAAACCAACTCTATCTGACATATTAGCTTATAAACCCAAAACAAAGGTAATCGACACGATACCTAAAGAACAAACTAAAGCATACAAATTACAGCATGACCCAGAATACAAAAAACGTCATGAAGAACGTAAGAAAAAATGGGCGCAGATGAAACAAGAATGGGGTGTTGTAGATGAAGAATATTGATGTTTTATCAACTGAACACGCTATTGTTTCAAATCTGATGAACTACCCTAAATTGTTAAGTAAGTTAAAACTCAAACCGGCAATGTTTACAGATGTTACTGCTCAAAAGTTTATCGAGTATGTACTTGAAAAAGGCAAAGTGGATGTAAACGAGATTTACTACAAAAGCAGAGAAGATGTTGAATTTATATCAACTAAGGTATTAACTCAACTGTATAACTCAAAAGGTACAGATAAAGTGTTTTTTATGCAGGATCAACTAAACATCTTAAACAACTACATTTTGAATAAAGCTAGGGTCGAAGTTAGTGAGTTTCAATCAGTACCAACGAAAGAAAATTTTACTTATCTAATCGACCAATTAAAAGGGCTAAGTGAGTTAAACATCGAGAAAGATAACCCAACAGACCAATTTTTAACAACTGTTATGGAAAACATCTTATCAGACGCACCTAAGACGTTTATAACGACGAGTTTTAATAAGTTAGATGAAAAGATACACGGCTTTGAAGAAGGACAATTAAACGTGCTTGCAGGACGCCCTAGCACTGGTAAAACTGCACTAGCATTAAATATGATATGGAATTTAGCGCAACAGGGTTATCCTACCACTTTCTTTAGCTTAGAAACTGGAGGTAACAATATAGTGGAACGACTGACTTCTGCAATATCTGGAGTGCCACTATATAAAATTAAAAAATCAGATGGGTTAAACGATGATGAAGTCGAAAGAATAATGTCAGCAATCAACGATATTAAACAACACAGCAACTTCAGAATTGAAGACCATGCTCAAATCACACCACAAGATGTTAGAGAAATTGCAATGCGAGATAGCGATAAACCACAAATTATATGTATAGACTACTTGCAGTTAATGAAATCTGACTTGCCGCAAAAAGATAGACGTTTGGAAGTTGAAAAAATTAGTCGTGATTTAAAAATTATAGCCAAAGAAACAGGTTGCTTAATCATAGCTTTATCACAATTAAGCAGGGGTGTTGAAAGCAGGCAAGACAAACGCCCTTTGATGTCTGATTTAAGAGAAGCTGGAGGCATTGAGCAAGACGCTAATATGATATTTATGCTTTATCGAGATGATTATTACAATCGTGAACTTGCAGATGATGAAACTGGTAAATCAGATATTGAGTTAAACGTCGCTAAAAATAAAGACGGCGAGACAGGTGTTGTTGAACTTGAATTCTACAAAAAAACGCAGAGGTTTTACTAATGATTATTGCAGAATTACAAACATTATTAGGCGACTTATACCGTAACGATTACAAAGATGACCCACTTATTCAAAAAAGTATTTTAGAAATGGGTTGGGCAGTAGATAGATTACTAAAAAGTGAAGAAATAACCTTTTTTGATGATTACGATAACGTTAAATCAAAAATATTAGATGAAACAAAGTGGAGGTGCAGCGATGGGACTTATAGAAGGTGCTAACAACCAATACAACCTATTTACCAAAGACGGAGATATAGCATTTACAGTGTACCCACTAGCGCCTAACTCAAATTGCGTAGTTAATCAAAGTGGTTGGCGCTATACAAAAGAAAGTTCATTTAACTTAGGTGACACTGAACTTACTAACTTTAAAAGCAAACACAATTTTTACTTAGAACATGAACTCAATATGCAGATGAGTATATTTGATTTATAGGAGTGAACACATGCAACTAGAGATTAAATTCAATTCAACGTACGAGGCACCTATTGGCTCGCCTCGTCCACGTTTCAGTAGACGTGGTAGTTTTATTCAAACATACATGCCGGCGTCGTATACAGCACATAAACAGTATATACAGAGCCAGTTACCAAAAGAGATGTTGAATACACAACTTAAAGTATCACTTTACTTTTACTTTAAACCGCCGAAGAGTTGGTCGAAAAATCAGAAACTGATAGCGATAGGTCAATATAAACGTACTAAGCCAGATATAGATAATTTAATTAAAACTGTGCTAGATGCAGCGAATGATCACTTATGGAAAGACGATAACCAAATTGTAGAGATACACAGTTTTAAGCAGTATGCAGAAGAGCCAAAAATCATTTTAGAAGTGGAGGAAGTGTAATGCAAGAAGAAACATTAAAACTCACATTCGATTTAACAGTTGAAGTAGAACAACCGGTGTGGGTAGGCAAACACGAAGATAGAGAGAACTATATCGAATACTATACCGAACGTTACAAAAACGACGCTGACGACTTACTAGATAACATCAAAAACGTTACTGACGTTAGTGTTAGTTACGCAGATTGGAAGTGATACTATGCCGAAAGTGAATATAAACGGCAAACGTTACAGATTATGTGATGTATATAAATATTTTGATGTATCTGATAGCACAGTTAGAAAGCGTTATGCAGAAGGTTTACGTGGACCAGAACTAATACACGGCAAAGGAGTATATGAATATGGTGCAGACGTACGAAAGAAATGAAAAGCAATTAACAGCTAAGCAGTTGTACGAGATACAACAAGCAGAAATTAGACACGAAAGAGCGTTGAAACGTAAACGTAGAGAAGAACGTATTGCTAGGGCTAAACGTGCAGAACGTGAGGTTGCTAAGCACAGAGTGAACACTAGATACTTTAAAAATCTAGTACAAAACAATCTTATGGTTAAAGTCAAAACAGATCAATACGGCAATGTGCAGAGGGGGTAGAGGAATGGAAAATGTAAGGATAATTGATTTGAAAGTAGATAATATTGTTCAGTTCCAAGCAGGATTTAAAGGTATTACTGCTATGCAAACGGCCATAGTCAATCGTGTGTATGCAAAAGAAAAAGGTTTGAAAACAGTTTGGTATGCAGAGGTTGAGAATGCAGGTGGTTATAAATTCACACTTACAGATAACGATGACTTTGTGAGAGTTGATGAGCCATTCACACGTAAGGTGGACGTGAAGGAAGGACAAGACAATAATATACCTGACCATTATAAAGGTAGTGAAAATATAGATGTTATCGACTTCTTGTATCAACAATTACCATTCGAACAGTTCAAAGGTTTTATGAAAGGTAATATGATTAAATATCCAGTTCGTGCAGGTCGAAAAGATGATGAGCTAGCAGATTTCAAAAAAGCTAGAGATTATGCAGATAGATTAATCGAAAAAATGGAGGCAAAACAATGAAAATCAATATTGAAAATAATATTACAGCTGAACTTTTACTGCAAGGAGTTAAATTTCATAGAGAAACCAATAAAGATATAGAAGCGTGTAACAGAATAAAAGAATTAGAAGGGCTACTTGTAAATATAATAGGTTACTTAGGTTATCTCAGATATGAAACAACGACAGAATTCAAAAATGCGAGCGGTAAAGATATTAGAGAGAAGATCGATAACTTAATTAAAAGTGTTGAAAATGAAATTTACGAAATTAAAGAAGAAGAGGCAGAACAATGATCTATTTAGGCGGAGATATGTTGAGTATAGGACAACAAATGCGTCGTGAATGGGAGAAACAAGAGTTACAACGATTAGGCTTTAAAGTCTACGCACCACATGACGATAAGGACATCAATGATAAAGCTAATGCTAATCAAGATAAGTTAGCAGAACGTATCGTATTTAATGACACATTAGGCATGGAAACAAGCGATGTTATGATATTCGACTATTTACCACATGCACAAGGGACAATTTGCGAAATGGGTTATGCACAGCACCTTAAAAGAGCAAGTGAGAAGGACATTAAGATTTATGTTCAATGCACCGACATTAGACAAGGAACAGGACATATTTCGGAAGAACAAGATCGTGCAGAGTTCAGTATCAATCAATATGTGTATGGCGTAATCATGGATATTACAGACGGTAGAGGTATTCAAACGTTTGATGAGATATGTGAGGAGTTAGTCTCATGATACTTAGCGATACAATCAACCAACGCTATCGCTACAACACACAAGGCAAGACACCTACACAGATACAACAGGAATTACGCAAGCTAGGTGTCAACGGCTTTGTGGTTAAGGTGGCAGGAAGTAGAGTAACGATGAAAGTAGCACGGGAACATATGAATAAGAACAGGGAGTGTTTGAGATGATACCTAAATTCAGAGAGTGGGATAAAGAAAGACACGATACAGAATATGCAGAGGGTATGAGCTATGGTGAGCAAAAAGATTTTGATATGGGTTTTTCTATTTGGTTTGACCATATGGAAGATTTAGATTTAGTCAATGGTGACGGTAGCATAGATAGGGTTGTTATGATGTCGTCTGGTTTAAAAGACATGCGCGGTGTCGAAATATACGAAAAAGATATTGTCAGAGATATTTATGGAGATAAATATTTAATTGAATGGTTAGACGGAGGATTTGTCTTAACTGAGTTTTATATTGGTGGCTACGACCATTATAACATTGATGATTCGACTGAATATGAAGTTATCGGCAACATCTACGAAAACCCAGAGTTATTGGAGGGCGATTAAATGGTACATGATTCAAAAGAATACTACCAATTGCAATCAGAATACTGGTTTAACGAATGTTGTAAATGTACAAACGCATGCAATGAACTCATCGATGATATGGAAGAAGTGAAGAGGAAGGCAGAGGCGTGGATAGATTTAAAGAAAGAAATGGTTGAAATGTATCCAGTGTTAGTAAACGATGTTGAAATAACCAGTGGTGAATGCGAAAAAGGTATGTTGTATCAATTAGGTAAGCATTTAAGACGCATGGACGAACTCGACGGGACACATGAGTTTCAAAATTTATTAGATGATTTGGAGCGTGGTAGTGATGAGTAAGTGGCAAACGATTGAAAAATTAAAGAAGCATCACACAGTTAAAAATAAAAATTTAAAAGCGATTTTTATTGATGATAACAATGTTGAGCAAGTACAAAAGGAAACAGATTGTTTTTCTATATTTCCTAACAAAAAGTTACTTATTGGCGCTTTATCTTTTATCAGTTATCCGTGTTACATCATTTGGATAAACCCTACCTCACATGAAAGGTCAAAATATTACTTTACAGATGAATATGAATTCGAAGAGTATTTCAAATTTAAGGAGGAACAATAAATGACAAATAGATTAGGTCAATTAAAAACAGAAAACTTTGGCAGTTTAGATCAATTAGTAGAACAAGTACAACAATGGAGTATTGATAAAGATTTACACAATGGCAATTCAGATAGACAAGCACTTAAATTCTATGAAGAAGCAGGCGAAGTTGCATCAGCCTTATCTCGTGGTCAAATGGACGCATTAAAAGACGGTATAGGTGATACAGTCGTTACATTAATTATATTGGCACAACAACATGATATGACGTTACAGGAGTGTTTACAGTATGCGTATGACGAGATTAAAGGGAGAAAAGGGCGTACTATAAACGGTACTTTTATTAAGGAAAGTGATTTGAATGGTTAGAGTACATTCAAATGTTGATGGCTTCCCTTTAGCTGAAACGCCTACAAAAATGAAAGTTAATATTTTAGGACAAGTTTTTGGGAAATTAAAACCAGTTGAAAGAATTGTAAAAATAAGACCTAATGGTAAAAAAGTAATCTGTTACGATTGCGAATGTGAATGTGGTAACACCGTACTATTTCCTATGCAATATTTAACATCCGGAAGAAGAAAAGATTGTGGTTGTGTTAAACGAATTGTTCATTTGGATATTGTAGATAGAATATCTAAGGGTAATGATTACCACAAGAATTATAGACGTGAATATACAAAAACTGAGTTTGGTTTTTTGAATAAATTATACTATGCAATGGCGTCAAGAAACAGAGAAAAAGGGTTTGGAGAATTACCGTTCAGCGTGCAAGAATTTACTACAAAATTTATTAAACATTATTCGTTTGTGAAGCTATTCGAAAATTATAAAAATAGTGGGTTTGATAGAGGTTTAGCACCGAGTATAGATAGAATTAACCCTAATTTAGGTTATTTTTATGAAAATATGCAATTTGTTACTTCTAAAGAAAATGCAGAAAAAGGATTGCAAGAGTTTAAATTAGTTAAAAGTAGACCTATATCTATGTACGATTATAAAACTAAAGAGTTGATTATGAAATTTGATTGTGTAAAAGACGCTGTAACATACACAGGTTTACAACAAGGAAATATAAGTAAAGTTTTAAATGGCAATAGAAATAAAACGGGTGGTTATTATTTTGAATATGATCAGAAAGAAGATAGCGATGTACTAACTAAAATTAAACAAATGCTAGGTAAGGAGTGAAAGGAATGATTAAACGCATACTAAAAATATGGTTCATCATCGGAATGTATGAACTTAGTAAATATCTAACTAACGAACTTATCGTTAAGTTGCAGAGTGAAGACGATATTGATACTGCACCTAAGGACTTTGCTAGAGAGAGTGATCAATACGATATTAACGATTTGGCAGGTGGGTATTAACTTGTACAGTAAAGAGGCTATTATCAATATGATTGGTACACACAAAATGAAATGTAATGTTATTGCAGATGCTATGCCAGATTATGATAGCAATTCAATTGCACAATACGGTATACAAGCGACATTACCTAAACCACAGGGACAAAATAGTAGCAAAGTGGAAGATGTGGTGATTAAGTTAGAACGAACTAATAAACGTTATGCACAGATGTTACGTGAGATTGAATTTATTAATCAATCACAACAGAAATTAGGGCATGTAGACTTTTGTTTTCTAGAGTTACTCAAAAAAGGGTACAAGCGTGATGATGTGATTAAAAATTTGCCTAATTCTAAATTGAACAGAAATAATTTTTTAGCGCGACGTGATGAGTTAGCGGAAAAGATATATTTATTACAGTGACAAAAATGACGAAAATGACTGAAATGACACTATTTTGAAAGGGTAAAATTATTTTATATAATTGTTGTGTAAGCACTATCCACACGAACCCTCGTTTTGAGGTAGCTGGTTAGTTCTCAATGAAAGTGATTAAGTTTGGTAATGGTCGTATTGGCCAGCCACTGATTGCTTGAGTGCCTATCCGTTGGGTAGGTACTTTTTCTCCTTTCTGGATAAACTTGATTTTGCATTATTAATTACCTCCCATAGTGACTATTCGAGAGTAACTCGGGTAGTCTTTTTTTATTACAAATTTAAAGAGTATTTAACGTAAAGGCGTGTGATACAGTGAAAACAATTGATTAAATTAACACCCAAACAAGAGAAGTTTGTTTTAGGACTTATAGAAGGTAAAAGCCAACGCAAGGCATACATTGACGCAGGCTATTCGACCAAAGGTAAGAGTGGCGAATACTTAGATAAAGAAGCAAGTACACTTTTAAAAAATCGGAAGGTTTTCGGAAGGTACGAAGAATTGTGTCAAGAAGCTGCTGAGCAATCAAAATGGACACGCCAGAAGGCTTTTGACGAATATGAGTGGCTTAAAAACATATCTAAACAAGATATAAATAATAATGGTTTAAAGAAGTCATCAGCAGATGCATTTGTAGCTGGTTTAGATGGCATGAACAGAATGATGTTAGGCAATGAACAACTAACTAACAAAAAGATTGAAGCAGAAATTAAGATGCTTGAAAAGAAAATCGAGCAAATGGATCGTAACAATGAAACGAGCACCGAAGATAAGATATTACAATTACGTAAATCTATAAAGGATGTGTTGATAGATGAGTAGATTAGATGCACTATACACACCTAAACAGATTGATATATTAAAAAATACTTCAAAGCGTGATTGGTTTATGCTTATCAATCATGGTGCCAAACGTACAGGAAAAACAATATTGAACAACGATTTGTTTTTAGATGAATTAATAAGAGTTAGACAAATAGCTAATAAAGAAGGTGTAGAAACGCCTCAATATATTCTAGCTGGTGCAACGCTAGGAACGATTAGTAAAAACGTACTTGTAGAATTAACTAACAAATACGGTATTGAGTTTGAGTTTGATAAATACAATAGTTTTACTCTGTTTGGCGTTAAAGTGGTTCAAGTCGGACATAGTAAAGTAAGTGGCATTGCTGCAATACGTGGTATGACGTCGTATGGCGCATATATCAACGAGGCGTCTCTCGCTCACGAAGAGGTCTTCGATGAGATTAAATCACGTTGTAGTGGTTATGGCGCAAGGATATTAGTTGATACGAACCCGGACCACCCTGAACATTGGTTATTGAAAGACTATATCCAGAATGATGATCCGAAAGCTGGTATATTATCTTACCAATTTAAACTAGATGACAACACTTTCTTAAACAACCGTTACAAAGATTCTATTAAGGCGTCGACACCAACAGGAATGTTCTACGAACGTAACATTAATGGCGAATGGGTGTCAGGTGACGGCGTTGTATATGCAGATTTTGATTTGCAACTTAATACGATTTCAAAAGAAGAAATGGCGACCATTCCAATAAAAAAATATTTTGCAGGTGTAGATTGGGGATTTGAACACTTTGGTTCAATTGTCTTGTTAGGTCAAGCAATAGATGGAAAAATCTATCTAATCGAAGAATACGCTTATCAACACAAGTTTATTGATGAGTGGGTAGAAGTAGCGAAAATGTTAATAGGCAAATATGGAAATATTAACTTCTATTGTGATACTGCTCGACCTGAATATCTAACCGAGTTCAGACGTCATGGTATTAGAGCAATTAACGCAGATAAAGCCAAATTATCTGGTGTCGAAGAAGTTGCTAAACTTTTTAAACGTCGAGATTTAATGGTTGTTTATGAATCTATGGAAAGATTTAAACAAGAAATTTATAAATACGTTTGGAACGAAACAACTGGTGAACCTATCAAAGAGTTTGATGATGTACTGGATAGTCTCAGATACGCAATATATACACACTTTAAACCCGAAAGGTTAAGGAGGGCGAGATAAATTTGTATAAACTGATTGATGATATTAAAGCGCAAGGTGTACTGCCAAAGCATATAGAAGCCCTTATAGAGTCTCACAAAGACGATAGAGAGCGTATGGTTAACCTTTATAACAGATATAAAACACATATTGATTATGTACCAATATTTAAACGTCGACCCATCGAAGAAAAAGAAGATTTTGAGCGTGGCGGTAATGTTAGACGTTTGGATATATCTATAAATAATAAGTTAAACAATTCGTTTGATAGTGAAATTGTAGATACTCGTGTGGGTTATTTACACGGTGTGCCAATTACTTATGATTTAGATGAAAGTAACAAAACAAATGAGAGGCTTAAAGAGTTTATCACTGATTTTACTATACGCAATAGTATTGATGATGAAGATTCAGAAATCGGCAAGATGGCCGCTATTTGTGGTTATGGTGCTAGATTGACTTATATTGATACTAATGGTGACATTCGCGTAAAGAATATTGATCCTTTTAACGTAGTGCTTGTCGGCGAAAGTATTACAGAACCAACATATTCACTACGTTATTTTTATGAAGAAGATGACGACAATGGCACTGAGTATGTTTACGCGGAATTTTATGACGACACATATTACTACGTGTTCCGTGGTGATGGCATAGATGCATTGCAAGAAGTTGGTCGTTACGAACATCTATTTGACTACAACCCACTGTTCGGTGTACCTAATAACAAAGAAATGATAGGAGACGCTGAGAAAGTTATCCACTTAATCGATGCTTATGACTTAACGATGAGTGATGCGTCTAGCGAGATTAGTCAGACGCGTCTTGCTTACCTAGTATTACGTGGTATGGGGATGAGCGAGCAAATGATACAAGAGACTCAAAAGAGTGGTGCGTTTGAGTTATTCGATAAAGATATGGATGTTAAATATCTTACTAAAGATGTCAACGATGGTATGATAGAAAACCACTTGGATCGTATTGAGAAAAACATCATGCGTTTTGCTAAATCAGTTAATTTCAACTCTGATGAGTTTAATGGAAACGTTCCTATTATTGGTATGAAATTAAAATTAATGGCGTTAGAAAATAAGTGTATGACCTTTGAGCGTAAAATGACAGCAATGTTGAGATATCAATTCAAGGTTATTCTATCTGCATTAAAACGTAAAGGTTACAACGTAGATGAAAACAGTTACCTAAATCTTATATTTAAATTCACGCGTAATATTCCAGTAAACAAATTAGAAGAGTCGCAAGTGTTAATTAACTTAAGAGGGCAAGTATCTGAACGTACAAGACTAGGACAATCACAACTGGTCGATGATGTTGATTACGAGCTTGATGAGATGGAGCGAGATAACTTCGAAATAAATAAAAACATTCCTGATATAAATGAGGGAAACGACGATGGCAGAACGCAAGATAACCAATCAGAATGATATTGATAATTACATTGAAAAGTTAAATGCACAAGCTGAAAAAGAAATAGAAATATTATTTGCCAACCGTTTGAAAGTTATCAAACTGGAATTGGCAGATATGTTTGAAAAGTACCAGTCCGATGACGTTCATGTAACATGGACTGAATTTAATAAATATAATCGCTTAAATAAAGAATTGGAACGAATAGGACAAATGCTGACCGACGATTACAATCAAATAGCTAAAGCAATTAAACAGACTCAACATAACGCTTACATTGAGAAGTATATGATGAGTCTTTATTTGTATGAAATGGCTAGTCAAACATCTATGCAGTTTGATGTGCCTACTGCGTCTGTAATCAACAAAGCAATCGAGCAACCAATTGAGTTTATTAAATTGGTGCCTACATTACAAAAGCATCGCGATGAAGTGCTTAAAAAGATACGTATACACATCACACAAGGCGTTATGAGCGGTGAAGGTTATTCTAAGATAGCTAAAGCGTTACGTGATGATATAGGCATGACAAAAGCACAATCACAACGTGTAGCACGTACAGAGGCAGGTAGAGCAATGTCACAAGCCGGACTAGATAGTGCAAAAGTTGCTAAAGATAACGGATTTAAGATGAAAAAACGTTGGTCTGCTACTAAAGATACTCGCACACGTGATACACATCGTCACTTAGATGGTCAGTCGGTGGATATAGATGGCAACTTTAAATCTAGTGGTTGCGTAGGGCAAGCGCCACATCTATTTGTTGGTGTAGCTAGTGCAAAAGAGAATATTAACTGTCGTTGTAAGTTATTGTATTACATTGATAAAGATGACTTACCTGGTGTCATGCGTGTGCGTAATGACGATGGCACAACAGAAGTGATACCACACATGACATATCGTGAGTGGGAAAAACAGAAATGCAAAGGATAGCAACCTAACTGCTCGACCTGAAGTATGTCGCTAAACTGCTTTTTTATTATGCACTTTTCGGGCTGTTACGGTACGCAAAGGGCGAAAAAAAGGAGCAATGATATATGAATGTCGAGGATATTAAGTCGTACTTTGAAGAACATAAAGACGACAAAGACGTAAAAGAGTATCTAAGTGGACTTAAGACGGTGTCTGTTGATGACGTTAAAGGCTTTTTAGATACAGAAGAAGGTAAGCGATTTATCCAACCTGAATTAGATCGTTATCACACAAAAGGTTTAGAAAGTTGGAAAGAAAAGAACCTTGAAAACTTGATTGAAAAAGAGGTTCAAAAACGAAACCCTGAACAATCTGAAGAACAAAAACGCATCACGGCACTTGAACAAGAACTCGAAAAACGTGATGCAGAAGCTAAACGCGAAAAATTGAAAAGCTATGCGTTAAGCAAAGCGCAAGAATTAAACGTTCCATCTTCTTTAGTAGATAGATTTGTAGGCGAAAGTGACGAGGATACTGATGCAAACTTACAATCTCTGAAAGAAACTTTTGACAAACACATTCAAAAAGGTGTCGAGTCTAAATTTAAAGCAAGTGGAAGAGATGTGAGAGATGTTCAAGAAAATAACACTACACCTCCACATGTAAAGTCTATTGAAGAAATGGCGCAAGAAGTAAATATTAGAAAATAAAGTGAGGTTATAAAATATGGCAGTACCAAATTATACTCCGAGTAATGTAATTTTATCGGATTTTAAAAATGGTGTAATTCCTGAAGAACAAGGTTCTTTAATTATGAAAGATATCATGGCTAATTCAGCGATTATGAAATTAGCTAAAAATGAGCCGATGAATGCTCAAAAGAAAAAATTTACTTATTTAGCAAAAGGTGTAGGAGCATACTGGGTATCAGAAACTGAACGTATCCAAACTTCTAAACCAGAATATGCTCAAGCAGAAATGGAAGCTAAAAAGATTGGTGTAATCATTCCATTATCTAAAGAATTTTTAAAATGGACTGCGAAGGATTTCTTCAATGAAGTTAAACCTTTAATTGCAGAAGCGTTCTACAAAGCGTTTGACCAAGCTGTTATCTTTGGGACTGAATCACCTTATAACAAAGATACAAGTGGAAAACCGTTAATTACTGGTGCAGAAGAAAAAGGTAACGTTGTTAAAGATACAAATGATTTATACGTAGACCTTTCTGCTTTAATGGCAACAATCGAAGATGAAGAATTAGATCCAAACGGTGTGTTAACTACTCGTTCGTTCCGTAGCAAAATGCGTAATGCACTAGATGCTAACAAGCACCCGTTATTCGATGCTAACGGCAACGAGATTATGGGTCTTCCGTTATCTTATACAGGCGCTGATGTGTACGACAAGAAGAAATCGTTAGCATTAATGGGTGATTGGGATTATGCACGTTATGGTATTTTACAAGGTATCGAATATGCAATCTCTGAAGATGCAACGTTAACGACATTACAAGCGTCAGATGCATCTGATAAGCCAGTATCTCTATTCGAGCGTGATATGTTCGCGTTACGTGCTACAATGCATATCGCATACATGAATGTTAAACCTGAAGCATTCGCTACATTACAACCTAAAGGTGAAAATACAGGAGCGGGAGTTGGTACAGGTGAACAATAAAGCTGAAGTAATTAAAGTAAAATGCGATGGACAAGAGTTGGCAGTAACTCGTAAAGCGTTTGAAGCTTATTATAGTCATGTAGGCTTTGAAGAGGTTAAGAAACGTCGTTCAACATCTAAAAAGAACGGGTGATTGATATGACACTATACGAAGAAATTAAACTTCTTCTAAAAAGAAATGGTATAGAAATCAAGGAAGATGAAGAGTCGTTGTTCGTTATGGAAGTTGATGGCATTCTTGATGATGTTAAACATGTAACGAATAATGACTTTGTTGTTGATGGGCAAACTAATTATCCATATGCAATAAAAAAATATGTTGCAGATGTGATCGAATATTATCAACGCCCAGAAGTTAGAAAAGGATTAAAATCTAGAAGTATGGGGACAGTATCGTACACATACAATGATGGCCTTCCTGATTATATAAGTGACGTGTTAAACAGATATAAACGTGCTAAATTCCACGTTTTTAAACCCATAAGATAGGAGTGTTAATCGTGTTCGACCCATACGACGAGTTTCCACATGCTATTTCAAAAGGTCAAATTGAAGTTGTAGGCGATTTCAAGTTTAAAAAAGAGCGCTACAAAAGCGAAAAAATTATAAAAGGTTTTATGGATACGCCTACTACTTCAGAACAACTTAAATATCATCAAATGTCATCTGAATACGACAGAAACCTATATGTACCTTATGACCTACCAATAAACGATAACGATTACTTTAAATACGAGGGTAAAATCTTTGGTATTGTAGGTGAGCCTGTAGATCAAGGTGGCCAACATGAAATTAAGTTAATTCGACTTAAAGAGGCACCTTATGGCTAAAGTGAAATATGGTGCAGATAGTTTAGTCGTTGAGGTGGAACGGTACCAAAAAAACGTCGAGAAGTGGGCAAAAAAAGGTATAGCTAAAACCACAATGAAGATATATAACACTGCCGTAGCATTAGCGCCAGTTGACTTAGGATTTTTGAAAGAAAGTATTGATTTCAAATTCACTAATGGTGGTTTGACCGGTGTTGTTAGTGTGGGTGCCGATTATGCTATATATGTTGAATATGGTACAGGTATTTATGCGACGGGTCCAGGGGGTTCTCGTGCTAAAAAGATACCGTGGTTTTATGAAGACGCTGACGGTGAAGGTCATTTAACTTACGGTCAAGAGGCTCAACCTTTTTGGAACCCTGCTATTGACGCAGGTAGAGAAACATTCAATAAGTATTTTTCATAAAAGGCGGTTAAAAATATGTGGGTATCGGTTGAACCTGAACTTACAAGTAGATTATACGAAACATTAAAAACAGACCCTATCATTAACGAATTAGTTGGTGATAGGGTTTTTGATGTCGTTCAAGATGATGTGCGATCCCCATATATTGTTGTGGGTGAGAGCAACGTCACTAATAACGAAAGTAGTGCAAATATGCGTGAGACGGTAGGTATCGTCTTTCATGTATATTCGCAATATCCAACGCAGTACGAGGCCAAGCTATTAATTAGCGCGATTGGTTATGTGTTGAACAAACCAATTGAAATAGATAATTACGAATTTAGATACAGTCGAATTGATAGCCAATCAGTATTTCCTGATATAGATAGGTTTACTAAGCACGGCACAATTCGACTTTTATTTAATTTCAGACATAAAACTAAGAGAGAGGAAGTGTAAGCATGGCTCAAAAGAATTACTTAGCAGTAGTTAGACCAGCTAAAGATAAATTAGATCCAACTGATGCTTTGCTATTAGCTGACTTACAAGAAGGTGGCCACACAATTGAGAATGACTTGGCTGAAATCATTCGTGGCGGTAAAACAGATTATGGTGTAAATGCCGTTTCTGAAGAGTTTAAACTCACTATCGGTAATATTCCTGGTGACAAAGGAATTGAACAAGTTAAAAAAGCAATTAAAAATGGCGAACAACTGCGTGTATGGTTGTATGAACGTAACAAACGTGATGACGGTAAATATCATGGTGTATTTGCCTACACAGTGCCGGAAAGTTACGAAATGTCGTTCGATGATGAAGATAACAAAATTGAATTAACGTTAAAAGTTAAATGGAACTCAGCAGAAGGAACTGAAGCTAATCTACCACCAGAATGGTTTGAAGCAGCAGGCGCACCTACTGTTGAATACGAAAGTTTTGCAGAAAAAGTTGGTAGCTTTGAGGACCAATCTAAAGCTAAAACAACGAGTTCTTAATATTAGGGGGCATCTGTCCCCTTATTTTTTTATATAAAATTTGAAAAGAGGTATACATTTTGACTGAATTTAATCCAATTACAACGCTTACAATCAATGATAATGAAGTAGAAGCTAAAGCATTATTTGCGTTTGACATTAAAGCAAAGAAGTTTGCAGAAGATACAAAAGATAAGGACGGCAAAACGGTTACTACACCTGGTTTTAATGTGATTTACAACGGTATTTTGGAACGTGACACGGTTGCTATTGCTAACTTTTGGGAGTGTGCTACTGCATATCTAGGTAAAAATGCACCTTCTAGAGATGAAATTGAAACAGCTTTAATTGAAATCATTGAAGAAAAAGAAGACACACTCGAATTATTACAAGGTGCTTTAGATGTATTAAATAATAGTGGTTTTTTCAAGCAAAAATCTCGAGGGTTCTGGACGCAAATGAACAAAGCGCCTCAAATGGCGAAGGGCGAGGACAAAGAAACAACGAAAGCTGGTATCGAGTTAATGAAAGAGAACTACAAAGAAATCATGAACGTGGAACCTTACTCAACTATTCAGAAATAAGACAATTAACGAGTAGGTTTATAGGTTATCTACCTGATAATGAGTTGATGATGATGACACCTAACGAATGGAAAGATTGGATAATAGGTGGTCAAGATAAATATTTAGATCAGAAAGAGTTAATGATACAAGTTGCACAAGCTAATGGCCTTGTACAAGCTGGTAAATCATTAAAACGAATGACTAGAGATATTGAACGTCAACGATTTGAAATACGCAACCCTGGTAGTTATGAACGTATTAAACGAGCAGAACTTGAACATGAAAAACGTAGACGAGAGTTATTCAAATCAGGTACTAAACGTTGGCTAGAAGAACAAAAACAGAAAGGAGAGTGAATAAGTGGATAAAAATTTTATGGTTCGTATCATGGCTAATATACGTGATTTTCAGAACAACGTTAGAAAAGCGCAGACTTTAGCTAAAACATCTATTCCAGATGAGATTGAAACTGATGTGAAAGCCAATATCAGTAAATTTCAGCGTAACCTTCAAAGAGCCAAAGCAATGGCGCAACGTTGGCGAGAGCATAAGGTGGAAATCGATGGAGACACCAACCCTATTAAGCGCGCAATATCTTTTGCCAAAGCAGAATTGCAAAGATTACGCGATAAACAAGTCGATATCAAAGGTGATAATGACAATTTAAAGCGTGCAGTAATAAGCGCTAAAGTAATGTTGGCATCATTACATGATAAAACGGTACACGTTAACTTTGATACACGGGGCATGACAAGAGCGCAAGTATTAACTAAAGCGTTAGGTAAGTCTTTAGATGAATATGGCAATAAAATGGACGCTTTAGCTACCAAAATAAGAACGTTTGGCACTGTCTTTAGTCAACAAGTCAGAGGGCTAATGATAGCTAGTATTCAAGGCTTAATACCTGTTATTGCTGGTTTAGTACCAGCGTTAATGGCTGTATTAAATGCAGTTGGCGTGTTAGCAGGCGGTATATTAGGTTTGGCAGGTGCATTTAGTATCGCTGGTGCAGGTGCTTTTGCGTTTGGTGGTATGGCAATTAGTGCTTTGAAAATGCTTAAAGACGGCACACTGCAAGCTACCGCAGAAACTAGACGATATCAAGCGTCTTTAGATCAAGTTAAATCTACTTGGGAAAGTATCATTAAACAAAATCAAGCGCAGATATTTAATACTTTAGCTAACGGTTTGAACACAGTTAACGTTGCTTTAAGCCGTATGAAGCCATTCCTTGCAGGCGTTTCTAAAGGTATGGAACAAGCGTCACAGAGCGTCTTAAAATGGGCTGAGAACAGTCAAACAGCTAGCAAGTTCTTCAACATGATGAACACTACTGGCGTTAAGACGTTTAACACATTATTAAGTGCAGCAGGACGATTTGGCGATGGTTTAATCAATGTATTCACTCAACTGGGTCCATTATTCTTATGGACTGCTAAAGGTTTAGATAACTTAGGTAAGAAGTTTCAAAACTGGGCTAATAGTGTTGAAGGACAAAACGCTATTAAGTCATTTATTGAATACACAAAAGAGAACTTACCTAAAATAGGTCAGATATTCGGTAATGTATTTGCTGGTATCGGCAACTTAATGAAAGCATTCGCTCAAAACAGTTCTAACATTTTTGATTGGTTAGTCAAAATGACTAGCAAATTCAGAGAATGGTCTGAGCAAGTTGGTAAATCAGAAGGCTTTAAAAAGTTTGTGCAATACGTACAACAAAACGGACCGGTGATTATGCAATTAATTGGCAACATTGTACGTGCATTAGTTGCATTTGGCACTGCTATGGCACCTATTGCAAGTGTGATTTTACGTGTGGTAACTGCGTTTACTGGCTTTATCGCAAAATTATTCGAAACACATCCGGCTGTTGCTAAGATGGTTGGTATTGGTATGATACTAGCCGGCATTATGTGGGCATTACTAGCACCAATTATTGCGGTTAGTACGTTTATAAGCAGTGGTTTCGTTGCTGCGTTGATACAAGCGGTTGGACACATAGGAAGATTTCTAGGTGCTGGAAGAATACTTCAAGGTATTTTAAACATCTTACGTGGTGCATTTAGCTTATTAGTTAGTCCAATAGCTAATATAGGCAGATTATTACCATTATTAGGCACTGCATTTAGTGCTTTAACTGGACCAGTTGGCATAGTCATTGGCGTTATATTAGCTTTAGTCGGTGTTATCGTATACTTGTGGAAAACGAATGAAGGCTTTAGAAATATGATTATCAACGCTTGGAACGGTATTGTTTCTGCAATTAGTGGCGCAGTAAATTCTATCATTAACTGGTTTACTCAATTGTGGGCATCTATCCAACAAACATTACAACCTATCATGCCATTACTACAACAACTAGGACAACTGTTCATGGAAGTTCTAGGTGGTTTGGTTATGGGTGCCATTCAATTAGTGATAGGTGCGTTCCAGTCTTTATGGCTTGCCGTATCAGTGATATTTACTGCGATAGGTGCAATTGTTTCTTCAGTAGTTCAATTGCTCGTCGGCTTGTTTACTGCGTTTATTCAATTGTTAACTGGCGACTTTAGTGGCGCGTGGTTAACTTTACAAACTACAATACAAAACGTAATGATGACCATTTGGAATGCGATTGTTTCAATTTTCACTCAGATTTCCGAATTTATATTCAACACGCTAAATTCTATACTCGGTACGAATATCACAAGTTGGTCTCAAATTTGGTCGGCAATCGTTCAATATGTCACTCAAATTTGGAATAGTGTAACGCAATGGTTTGGACAAATGGCACAGTCCGTTTGGAACAAAATGGTACAAGCCTATAACTATGTTGTATCAACTGGTGCGCAATGGGTAAGTTCTATCATAAGCACTTTAGCCAGATTTGTATCATCTGTGATTAGTGGTTTTATCAGAGTGGTATCAGCTGTTGCATCATATATGGCTCAAGCGTTATCAAGAGTGATATCTGGAGGCGCACAATGGGTATCTTCAATTATTAATGCAATGGCTAGATTTGTACAAAGTGTAATAAGTGGCTTTATCAATGTGGTTAGTCAAGTACAGGCAGGAATGTCACGGGCAGTTAACGCAATACGCAACTTCTTCAGTCAATTTTCAGAAGTTGGACAGTATCTAATGCAAGGTTTAGCAAACGGTATCAGAGCCGGTATTGATTGGGTAGTAGACGCAGCTAAAGGTGTAGCAGAACGTGCAGTAAATGCAGCTAAAAGTGCATTAGGTATTGCGTCCCCTTCTAAAGTGTTTAGAGGCATTGGGGAGTATGTATCTCAAGGATTAGGAATGGGTATCTTAGCTGACCAACACAAAGCAGTGAATGCAGTCCGTAGTGTAGCTAGTAATTTAACTGAGGCATTTGCCCCAGAATTATCAACAGACCTAACAGACAGTTTAGGCGGTTCGTTAAATGGTAGTGTGGACGCTCACATGACTAAAGATGTACAACACAGCATGCAAGAAAATAATCGACCTATCGTTAATATAACTGTGCGTAACGAGGGTGATGTTGATTATATTAAATCTTACATTGAAGAACAAAACGGTAAAAACAATAGTATGGGCTTGTAAAGGAGTGTTATTATTGATTGCTCACGACATAGAAATAATTAAAGATAATAAAAAGTATAAAGTCAGTAATAACACTTTTACTGGCTCAGTTTTAGAAGTAGTATCCTATGACGTTAAAGGTTCAGGATATGATCGTGAATACAGTACAGTTAATGGCGCGCAAGGTAGATTTTTTAACTCTGTCTATGAAGAAAAGAAAACAGTTAGTCTCAGATTGCGATATCAAGTAGACAAAATGGCTCAAGTGACACATCTTAAGTCAAATTTACAAGCATTATTACGTGGTCATTATTATTTGCGTGAATTATCTACACCGGACACATCTATTAAATATGAAGATATATTCAACACGAAACCTCAAGAGTTTGAACTTGATTATGTAGACGGTAGACAAATTTTTGTTGGTCTAGTTAATGCGATTTCAATCGATACTACGCAAACGGCTGGTGAGTTTGAACTTGAATTTGAAACCATTGAGCTACCTTATTTTGAAAGCATCGCATATAGTACTGATTTAGAAAGTGAAAGTAGAAGTGTTGAAAAATGGGCGGTATCGGATAACTTACCGTTTAATGTAAATGATAATAAACGTAATTATACTTTCCACGATACAAAAATATGTAATGTTTATTATGCAGGTACGGTTGAAATCAATCAAATTAATCAAGATAGCACAGTTGAAGTGACTTTAGCGGAAAACGTATCTAAAAATGATAAAAACGGCACTACTTTTTATATGGTTGAAAGTGGTGATGTTATTAATATCAAAGGCTTAGAGTTGAAAGCGGGCGATACTATCAAATTTGACGGTATTCACACTTTTAGAAACGGTTTAAACATTGATGCCTATAATGTGAGCCGACGCAACCCTACTTTAATACCTGGTTGGAACACGTTTAGAAGTACCAAATTGATGCAAAAAGTCGTGTTCAAACACAAAGAATATTACATGTAGGGGTGACGATATGACGGTATTACTAAAAACATTACAAGGTTACGGTCAAAATCTACCAGTCGAAACCGAACTGAACATTAAATTATCGGACACAGATAGTACGTTAACAATTGTAATTGACGAAAATAAGGGTACGTTTGATGCTATTGGTGCGATTACAAAAATGTGGACGATAACAGGCGTTGCTGGTCCTGAAGATGAAAACGAGTATCGCATTGTAATGCTAGATAAAGAAACTCGAGGTCAAAAAAGCAGATTAACGATAAAAGCTAGACCAGTAGAAATTGACGACCTAAACAATAATCGTATTTACGAAATTTATAACGGTAGTTTTACTGGCAAAGCATATTTCGATTTAGTTTTTAAAGGTACAGGATACAAATATAACTTACATGCTAAAGTATCATCTTCGAAATTTGAAAATCTTGGTAATTGCGATACAAATCTTGATTTATTTAAAAAAGGTTTGGAACGATATTCACTAGAATATGAATATGACGCAAAAACTAAAACCTTCCATTTATACGATTACATCGAATACAAACCAGAGTATTGGATAAAAGCAGGTGTAAACGCTAATAATATCAAAATACAAGAAGATGCTACTAAATGTTTTACGTTTATAAAAGGTTTTGGTGGTTATACAGATCAACAAACTTACAATGAGGCGAGTTTGCAATTTGAATATACATCACCGTTAGCTGATGTTATCGGCAAAAGACATGCGCCACCTGTTCAAGATGGAAGAATTACAAAAGAAGATACTTTAAAAAAGAGTATGGAAAAGGTTATTAATGATAGTATCAAAACATCTGTAACACTCGATTTCGTTTTATTAAAAAAGTATTTTAAAAATGCTATACCTAGGGTTGGCGATGTTGTTAAAGTGATTGATGATTTAATGGGCTTAAATGTCGATTTAAGAATTATCGAAATCACAACCAAACGTGACATAAATGGAAATATCATAAAAATGGACTTGGTACTAGGTGAATTTAGATTGCAAGATAGATATGTAAAAGCGGTTGGTAAAGCTGCTAAATATGTTACTAACCTAAAAACAAATAACCCTGCTAAAACACAACAAGAAATGCAATCTCAGACAAACGCCAATACAAAAACTACACAAGATTTATTGGGTAAAACAGATGATTTACAAGCGAAACTCGATAAAGCAAATGCCAAAAGCGTAACTACTTCAAACGGAACAATTGTACATGATTTCTCAAGCAAATCTAGTATCAAGAAGGTTAAAACCATAGGTACAATTGGCGATAGTATTGCTAAAGGGTCATTAGCAAAAAACAACTTTACTCAACAATTAGCTAAAAAGATTAAAGCAAAATATACTAATCTTGCTGAAAGTGGCGCTACCATGAGTGATATTTACCAACAAGCTACTAAAATCAAAGGCGATTTAATTATCATACAAGGTACTGATGATGATTGGGTCAAAAACATAGATATAGGCACTGATAAAACGGATACTAAAACGTTTTACGGTGCCTTTTATAGTGCAGTAGAAATTATCAAAAAGAATAACCCTAAAGCGAAATTATTGGTAATGACATCTGCAAGACAGTGTTATATGGAAGGTTCTAAAGTTAAACGTAAAGATACTGATAAGAATGATAAAGGTAAAACTTTGATTGATTACGTTAACGTACAAGTAGATATTTGTAACGACTTAAATATACCTGTATTCGACGCTTACCGATATGAAGGTTTTAAACCATACAGTCCAGCTTTTAGAAAATCTAGCATGCCTGACGGCCTTCATTTTAATGATAAAGGGCATGAAGTGATTATGTACGAATTAATTAAAGATTACTATCAATTTTATGATGAATAAGGAGGTTGTGTATGTTATCCGAATTGAAAACAAAACTACATTCGTTATTTGGTTCAGATTTTATATCTCAAGTCGAACAAAACTTTGAAACAATAAAATCATGGGCTGATAAAAAAGATAGCGATTACCAAAACCATGTTACAAATCAAAAGAACGCTCACAAATCATCACAAATTAAGCACACAATAAAAAGTGGGCAAGATGTTAATTTACAGGACCATGAACGTTATCAAGACGAGCAAATTACTAACTTAGTGCTTGGACATAACGGTGACGGAGTTCAAGAGTTGAGAGCGAGTAGAACATCGATGGACGCACAAAACTTTGATGACCTATCCAATCGTTTATATCACGATTTTTTACGTGAGAATAACGAAAGAGAAAAGTTACGTGCCGAATTGCTCAAAAAGATACAACGTATTGTAAATGTAGATGACTTCGGTGGTGACCCAACTGGTCAAAAAGACAGTACAAAAGCTTTTCAAGACGCGTTAGGCACTGGCAACGTACTTGTAACGATGAGTGCAGGTACTTATTTAACAACTGGTATCAAAATGCCTAACAACTCAAGATTAGTCGGACAAGGTAAAGACATCACCACTATTAAATTTATGGATAGTACACCAGCTGAGAACATTGGTATCACTAACTTAAAAATGAGTGGTAATGCTAAAAATATTAGTTTAGAGAACTTTACATTTGACGGTAATAAGTTTAGACAAGATAAAAAACTCAAACCTACTGGTGGTTCACGTTCAAGCAATATTCGATTTGCTGGTGTAACGAATGGTTACATTTACAACGTTAAATCGCATAGCGCTTTATTACATTGTATTGACGTAACTTATGCAAATGATGATTACTACTATGAAGGTGATGGAAATAGAGTTCCATACGCATTAGAAAGTAAACATATTCATATTGATAATTGTGAAACATACGCTTGTGGTGATGACTCTATCACTACCCATCATTCACGTTATATCACGATTACTAATTGTTATGCTCATCATCCAACAATTACTGGTGGGAATAACAACGGTATTGAAATTGATGACGGTTCACAATTTGTGTTCTTATCAGATAATAGAACAGAAGGTAACTTCGGTGGTGTTGAAATCAAAGCCCATGCACCTGCAAGTGCACCAAGATGCGTGTTTGTAAATAATCATTTATCAATTGAGGATACAAGAGCTTATAACATTAGACATATTGGCCACCACAGAGCAAAAACGGACGCTAAATCTAAAACAGCCTATGATGTATCATTAAACAACTGCGTGGCTCTACGACCTAAATACAACGGCGTATATCCAGGTACAACGCCTAGAGCATTGTTAACTAGTGCTTACAAAAACGTTTCGGTTAATAATTTTACCGCTATCGGCGATAGTGATTTTAGTAAATTAGCAAACGGTAAAACTGACAGTAATTTACCTGCTATCGCGGTTCAGTTTATGTCTGAAAACGTAATTCTTAACAATATTACAGTTACTGGTTTTACAACTGCCGGTCAAGATATTAAATTCTTCGGCGGAGATAATCGAGGCGAGCGTTTTATTTTAAGTAATGTTAACATCTACAATTCATCACCTAAAGTTGGTATTGCGAGTGGTGGTGGAATTTACGATTTAAAAATTATCAACGGTAATTTAAAAGGTCGTGGCACAGGAAATGGTATTGAAACATACAACAATACAACTATGATAAGTGGTATTACTGCAGATAACTATTCAAACGCCGCAGTTATTGCAAACGAAAAGTATAAAACAGTACCTACCGTATTAAAAGGTGGCTTAAGTGCAGGTTCAACAGGTTCTGCTGCGGTAGATCCTCGAAGTGTAGTTTTAGCAACAACTGGTAATAGTAGAGCGTATAGCCCACGTTCATTCGTTTTAGGTTCTGGAATGAGTTCTAAAGCTTATGGGTCACGAAGTGGAGTTATTAATTCGTTATCATCAGAAACATCTAAAGAGAGCCATACGCAAACGGTATTCAATAGTAGAAATGTAAAATCGCCTGGCAGTTACAGAGTGGTTGCAGGTTACTCTAGTACAGGTAAACCTTCTACCGCAAACATTAAAGTAGATCTTAACACGTTACATGGTAACCTTAACTTAGCTGGTAAATTAACGCAAAATAACGCCGATATCGCAGAGTTGTTTGAAAGTCAAAGTGGTAAACCTATTGAGTTAGGTACCATTGTTACTTTAGACGGTGATAAAATCAGAAAAGCGCAACCGAACGATGAACCGATTGGTGTTATATCGGGTACTGCTGCACTTGTGGCCAACGATAAAACATATCATCATAAAGATAGATATTTACAAAATGAGTATGGCATGACGTTGACTAAGCGTGTTCAAAGAGAATTTGAAGATGTAGACGGCAACACAGTGTTTGAATGGCGAGATGAACCAATCGAGAACCCTAATTATAATGAAGATTTACCTTACGTATCACGTTCTGAACGTCCGGAATGGAATACAGTAGGGTTAATTGGTCAAATATATACAAACGTCGAAAAAGACGTCATAGCAGGCGATTTAATCAATGGTAAAGCTGGAATTGGATATAAAGATAATGTGAACGGTAAAGGGCGTGTAATGGCCATTACAACGCCGTATAATGAAGAACGCGGTTTTGCGATTGCATTAGTATTGTGGGGTGTTAAATAATGGAATTAGAAAAAGTGGCTAAAATTGATTTAGAAGAAGAAGCGTATTTAAAACCGATATCGGATAGGGGTATCGGTTTTTATAATTTAGATAAAAATACAGCACAGTTCCAATTTAGGGTAACAAAAGATAATCTACCCTTACTAATCAGTACAAACAATGTTAAAGGGTACGCTTTTTTTAGACAGATTACTGTAAAAAATGGTGATAGACCTTCTACATCTGGCGTTTTAGATGTTGAATTTATCGACCCTATGACAGGTTTGATTGGTGTAACAGTGCCACCTTGGTTTTTGAAAAGTGTTACAAATTCAACGGTGTTAGGTGAGATTTATCTATCGCTCAATGATTATAAAAATGAAGATAAAGACGATACAGTCGTTTTAGGTACTTTCCAATTTGAAGTGAAAGATAGTTTGGTTAATCAAATTAGTAGCGATATCAAAGTGAGTTACATTCGCATGTTTGATGATTTGCGTGACGAATTAGAAAAGAAAGTAGAACAACTCAAAAAAGATATTGGCAGCACTCAAAGTTTGATAGATACAATCAAACAACTATCTACAAGCGCAACACAAGCTATTCAAAAAGCAAAAGATGATAGCATCAATTTAATCAATACAAATAAAACTGATGCTTTAAATAACATAGAAGAGCAAACAACGTTATCTTTAGCACAAATTGATAGTAAAAAGAATGATGTACAAAGTGGTTTTGAAGTTGCTAAAACCGCGTTTCAAAACTCAATAGATCAAAACACACAAACTTTTGACGCAAAGGTAACAGATGCTAATAACTTGATTGATGAAAAAGTAAACGACTTTCAAACGAATGGTGCTTTAACTAAAAGCGATGTAGATAACCTTATGGGTAGTTATGATTGGCAAAAAGTTGCATTGACACAAGATAACGGTGCAACGATACCTATTTACGATTTAGATTTTGATGATCCTACACAAATTACTAAATCTGGTTTTTATTACTTGTATAACGCTACAAACGGACCAGCAACTAAACGAAATGGTATGCTTATCGTAATTTACACAAATGCAAATTATATGAAATTTATATACACTCCATACGATTCAAATGAGGTACACATTCGCACAAAATCAGGAGACTGGTTACCATGGCAATCGATAAACGATTTTAAAGATACGGGTTGGATAAACTTACCTTTAGTCAATGGAGCGTATGCTAACACTGAATATACAGATAGAAATGGTTATCCTTGCTCATACAGAATAGTAACTCAGAATGGTGTAACAACGAACCATTTACGTATCAACGCTAGCAACCTTTTTAGCGGTCAAATATTCGCAAGATTGCCACAAGATATGGTTAAAAACGCGCAATCATTTTCTGTCAGAACGCCGACAGGTAAACCGGGTTGTTTTTTAGTTATTAACCCTACTGGCGATGTCTTGTTTTATAAATCATCAGTTACTGGAGATTGGACAGAAAAAGATTATATCTACGCTCAGGTAAGTTGGATAAATTAGGAGTGATATTTTGAAAATAGTTTATTTATGGAAAAACGGACAACCGGTCATTGTAACGATGAATGAAGAGGGCGAATATGAGTACCCTTCTGAGAAATGGACGGAAAACAAACCAGATGACGGTATGTACACGCCGATTTACTTTGACGGTCAGAAATGGATAGGCCAGTCAAAAGAGGTTTTTGAAAAAGAATTGCCACCTGAACCGATTGACGATAAAGATGTTCTTATCGCTAATCTGTCGGAGCATTTACTAAACACACAATTAGAAATCGAAAACGTCAAAAAAGATATGGCTACCGTATTAGAATTATTGGTTGAAAAAGGAAGTGTTGATGATGTACAGAATAGTTGAACGATACTATAAAATGGGGTTATTCCCGTTAGAAAAAGTTAAGCAATCTGTTACAGTCAAATGGATAACAGTAGATGAATATAAAGAAATTACAGGTCAAGATTACGAACCACTAGCTGAATAGCTGGTGGTTTTATTTTGGATAAAAGCAGGTGTTATATGAAAAACAATATGAAAGATTTGACACTGGCCGAAACCATAGCAGCAATAATGGTTTTTAGTTATGGTTTTAGAGAGTTTTTAAGAGGCTTCTTTTGGTTCAAAGAACAAGATGACGTTTTAGATGATAGTTCTTTTTATCTAGCGTTACATCATATTATGCCTATTTGGGGTTGGGGAATTGTTGTGATGTTTGCAGGTTTAATCGTAATGATTTCATCAATATTCCTTGCATCAAGTGATCAAAACACTAAATTTAGCAAACTTATTACATTGGGTGGTTTTTTGTCAGCTATTCTTTATTTTTTGATGACCAGTGCAAGTATTTATCACTCAATCAACTGGTTAACCACTGCGCATATGGGGCTAATGTCAGCAACAGGTTTTGTTGCGTCCTTTGTTGGAGGTGCTGACTTATATGCCAGACGAAAATAATTATGTACTACGTCATGAGTGGGTCAAATCAAATGGCGATATTTATGAAAAGATTAACGAAAATGATAAAAAGAACATCAAAGAAATAGGCGAGTTAAAAACGAAAATTGAGACGCAAACCACTTTACAACGGCAAACCTACGAAGCTCAAAAAGAGACTAATTACAATATCAAAGATTTAACAAAAGTTATGACCAACGTAGGTAATGAAATGACTGATATTAAGTACAAAGTCATGTCTCATGACGAAAAAATAGAAACTATTCAAGGGACAATAGAAACAAAACAAAAAGGTAGTGTTCAAATCATTGTAGCGCTCATAGGTTTGGCCGGTACTTTAGTGGGCGCTGCCTTTGCGTTTGCACAAGTCTTTTTTTAAGTCGACTTTAACTAGTCGGCTTTTTATTTTGGAGGTGGATAAATGGGATTACCAGACCCGAAAAAAAGGAAACCTACTGCGTCTGAAGTTGCAGCATGGGCAAAAGCGACTATAGGAAAAAGAATAGATTTACCCGGGTCCGGAGGAGGTCCACAATGTTGGGACTTACCAAACTATATATTCGAAAAATACTGGGGTTTTAGAACATGGGGTAATGCAGTTGATATGGCTTATTACAAATACCCCAAAGGCTTCAGATTTATAAAAAACACGCCTGATTTTGTCCCTTTACCTGGCGATATCGCAGTTTGGCACCCCGGTAACGGTATCGGGTGGGCAGGGCATACAGGTATTGTAGTAGGTCCTAGCAACAAAAAAACGTTTAGATGCGTGGATCAAAATTGGGTCCACAAAGAATATCCGCCAAACTATAATTGGGGAAGCGCAGCAGCATACGTAACGCATAGTTATACAAGCGTTACAGGTTTTGTGCGTCCAGCTTATCGAAAGGAAGTTAGAAAGGCGGGGACTAAACACGAAACGACCAAACCTAAAACGCCGACAGACGTTAAACCGGAAATTAAGCCACAAGATAGCTCTAAAGATGTTACGTCAACTGGCGATGCTAAAAAACCTCACTTTAAAGAAATTAAAAAAGTACAATATACTGACTTTCTATACTCTCTAGATAAAGAGTTAGAATACAACGACCATTTAATCGTAGATGACGGTAATTTGATGAGCAAGCCTAAAGGTATATACATCAAAGAATGTCCTCATTTGCGCGATGTTGAAGAGTTGTATCTGCAACGTAATAGATTTGTCAGCAAAGATGAATATCCACACGTTTATATTGACCGTGAACAAATATGGACGCCTAGACCACCTGACACAGAGGCACCCTCACATCCAGGTTGGTTAGTGATAGAAGTTTGTGGCGCACAAACAGAAAGTAAACGCCAATTCATGCTAAACCAACTACAAGCGTTGATATACGGTGTATGGTTGATGAGTTGGTCAAAAATCAAATTATCAGAAAGCACAATTAAAGCAGACCCTAATATTTGGCGTTCGATGAAAGATTTAATCGATTACGACATGATAAAGAACGGCATTCCTGACGAAAGTAAGTACAAAGAAGTTGAGAGTAAAATTATTGAAATGTACCTCAAAAAAGATAAGTTACTAAAAGAGAAAATAGTAACAACTACAAGTACAAAAATAATTAAAATTAAATCTGACAAAGAAGCTAAAACAACTAAACCGACAGTTACTACGCCATCTACTTCTAAATCTAAAAAAATTACGCCACCAAAACAAACTAAAGCTAAGGTTACAGTAGAAAAGAGTGGATTTACATTTACTCAAGCACTTAACTTACAAATGAGTAGAGGGTACCCACAAAAAAGTAATGGTTATAGTTGGTACTTCCCTAGCCGTTCAGCTGTTAGTGCAGCAATGAACCCTACATCTATATGGAATAGTTCATCACAACGTTACCAGATGCTTAATTTAGGTAAGTATCAAGGTATTAGCGTATCAAAATTGAACGTTATCTTAAAAGGACGTGGAACGTTATCAGGTCAAGGCAAGGCGTTTGCAGACGGTTGTAAAAAATATAACATTAATGAGATATATTTGATTGCGCATGCGTTGCTGGAAAGTGGTAATGGTACAAGTAACTTTGCAAGTGGTCGTTATGGTGTATATAACTACTTTGGTATAGGCGCTTATGATAACAATCCTAACAATGCTATACCTTTTGCACGTAGAAGAGGTTGGACAACACCGGCAAAAGCTATCATCGGTGGCGCTAAATTCGTTAGACAAGATTACATCAACAAAGGGCAAAACACATTATACCGTATGCGTTGGAACCCTAAAAACCCTGCTACACATCAATATGCAACAGACATTCGTTGGTGCGAACATCAAGCAAGCACAATATACAGTTATTACAAAAAAATAGGGTTAAAAGGACTTTATTTTATACAGGATAAATATAAGTAAGGCTATTCACTGACAGTGGGTAGCCTTTTAAAATTAAAAGAGGTGTATATATGTTACAAAAATTGACAGATGTATCTACAAATATCAATGTTAGCACGGCTGAGAACGGTTTTATTGGTGCTAATTTTTACACCGAAGATGACGGTAGTGCATACATTAGAATTACAATTAAAGATAATAACCAAGTTTTAGATTTTAATAAAACAGATATGTTACCTAGATTAGATCTATTCTGTTCAGACGGTTCAATTTTTACGAATGAGCCATTAGATATTGTGATACCTGACAAAGGTGTTATTCAATATAAGGTATCAGATAACGTTATTGCACATCCTGGTAGAATGGACGCCAAACTATTTTTAGCAAACAAAAGTGATAGTATCCACGTTGCTAACTTTTATTTCACAATTACAGATAGCGGTATGACTGGACCTATTGGAAAAGAAGTACATGTAGATTCATTACAAGAATTAGTTAAAAACGTAATGAAAGAAAATGCAGTTGGTTTGTTGGATGATAGTTTTAAATCTAAGTTAGAAAAAGACTTACAAACATACGTTACAGAAAACTCAAATTTATTTAGAGGCGAAAGAGGAGAACAAGGTGTTCAAGGTATTCAAGGACCACCGGGCAAAGTCGGCGAACAAGGTCCACAGGGTGTTCAAGGTGAAAAAGGTGAAGATGGCAAGGATGGAGTTAATGGACTAGACGGAAAAAATGGAATAGACGGTAAAGATGGCGTAGATGGTGCAAATGGAGAAAAAGGTGAAAAAGGAGAAAAAGGAGAAAAAGGTGATCCTTTCACTTTCGACGACTTCACACCAGAACAACTACAATCTCTAAAAGGGGAACCCGGTAAAGATGCAGACATGACACTTTTACAACCTAATTTTTCTGAAGAATTGAATAAATTATCTACAATTAAAGGGAATATGACGGTAAGTATTGTGCATGCACCTTCACAAACATTTCACGTTGTGCAACCTATAAGTGACAATAGAGCCTTAAGAATTTGGTTCAGTAAAAATCAAAAAGATGACTACATCATTTTTCGAGAAACAGAGATAGGCGACTATAAAAATGAAAACAAATCGATAGGCTATCAAAATTTAGAAATGGTTGACAGTAGTATGTTTAATACATCTTATGCGCCTAACTATTTTGCAACTACCGTAGGTGCCACACTTAAAGGTACAGTTATTGCCGATAAAATCAATTTTACATCGTATTGTACAAATGTTGGTGGTATTTGGGAAGCTACACTTGATGAAGGAACTACAAATGAGAAGAAAACTACTGTATCAACGTATAGCGATACTAATAAAGTTGATAACGAACAACTACTATTCGATAATCTTGAATACAAAAAACATACATTGAAATTAGTTTTTAAAGGGCAAGATCCAGACCACCCAACTACATCGCCAAGAGGGTGGTTTAATTTCGGTGGAACACGTCCACAAGATGTTAAAGGTACGATAAATATATTTAAACTAGTACCAGTTGTTACAAATGTAACTCAGTCACTTTATAGCTATTCAAACAAAGACATTGCAATGCAAATCAGAGATGCAAATAATACTAGTGGGGAACAATTTGTACCAGAACACAACGGAATAGGAACAGCTTTCAAAAATAAAGATGCTAAATTATTAGGAGACAACAAAGAATTATCATTTGTTACGGATAAAGTTTATACAGACATACAAAATGTTAGCTTGGTTCAAAATGTTAACGGTAGAGTAGACAATAACGATTTAGTAAATATCATCACAAATCACTCAATTAAAAATGGTGCAATTTCGGTATATGGAAATGTTAAGTTTTTAAAGAAAACATATGTTAAAACTGCATACGCTGGCATGGTTCCGTATTTTACTAAAAACGTTAACAAAATTAAATCGTCACTGAACAACACATATAAACCAGATGTGAGTGGAACGTATAGAATTGAGAATATACCAGAAAAATTACAAGCAAACTCATATCTGTTAAGTAATGACACAAATGATGTTATTACGGCTTTTGAATTTGAAAATATTGTCAAAACAAACAGAATTAACGAAAATGCGATAAAAGGCGATACATGGATAGAACACCGCAACGCAGACATGGGCAAGATTTATAACCAACAATTCAAAGAAGAAACAATTGAAGCTGGTTATGAATGGCAATTCAAACTTAATTACAGAACGACAGAAATACCATACGCAAATATATTGATCTAAAGCTGACCTTTTTAGGTCGGCTTTTTATTTTGGAGGAATAAAGATGACATCAGATAAATTAAAACAATATATCGGTTTAATCGGTGGTATGTTAGGCGCTTTATACCTTGCTTTGAAAGCAAGTGGTATAGAAGTTCCTTTTTTAATGCCTGAAAAATTAGACGCATGGCAAAATTTTGCTACTTCAGCAGTACCATTTGTCATTGCAATTTATGGTGTTTATAAAAACACATATGTTATTCATTCGCATTCAAAAGCGCAAGAAGAATATCTGAAAGAAAATAATTTAAAATAGGAGTGTTGTAAATGGCTACTGAAAACTGGAAAGGCGTTAAAGTACGCTATGATTTATTGACTAAAGGAACACGACGCTATGGTGAACAATTAGATGGAGGCAAACCACAATTCATCGTAGCACATGATACAGGTAACCCTAACACATCTGCACAAACTAACGTTAACTATTACGAAAATACGCATAATATACCGTGGAACCAAGTAGCGAGCGCGCATATCTTTGTAGATGATAAAGAAGCTATTATTTGTATTCCTACAACTGAAAAAGCATGGCATGTATTATATGACGCACCAACTGATAACCTTTGGTATGGTAAAGATGCAAATGATGTAGCGATTGGTGTAGAAATTTGTTACTTTGATAATAAAGAACGCTCGTTGAAGGCACTAGATAACGGTGCTCGTGTGTTAGCTTACTTAGCAGAATATTGGAACATTGATTATAAAACGCATATGCCAGGCCACCAAGATATTCAAGCAGATAAGCAGGATCCGGGTAATTTATTACAAGCATGCGGATATAGTCGTGATACAAGCAATCTAGACAAGCATGTAGCTAAGTATTATAAAAAAGATGTTAAGGTTAAAGCTACACCTACACAAGTTACAACAGGCGCTACACCATATACGAGAGACCAATTTGTAGATTGGTTGAAATCAACAGAAGGCAAACAATATGACTACGATTGTTATGCAGCGTTCCAATGTTTTGACTATGCCAATGTAGGTTGGGACCATTTATTTGGTCATGGTTTAAAAGGCGACGGCGCTAAAGATATTCCATTTAATAAAGTTAATCTAGAAAACTTCAAAAAAGAAGCGACTGTTCACAAAAACACACCTAAATTCTTAGCTAAACCAGGCGACTTAGTTGTTTGGGGCGCTCAACTTGGTGGAGGTTGGGGACATGTTGCTTGGGTTGTTGAAGCAACGCTTGATTATATTGTTGTCATCGAGCAGAACTGGCTTGGTGGTGGTTGGACTTCTGGGCCAATCAATAATGGTACTGGTTGGGAAACTGCTACACGACGTAAACATGAGTATGAAACTGAAATGTGGTTTGTTCGACCTAACTTTGCTACTAAAACAAAAACAAACACACTATCAAATAAAATGAAAAGCAAAAAAGAAGAAAAGAAAATCACGTGGAACTGGAAAGGTCGCTTTGTTGCTAATACAACTATTAAAGTTAGACGTTCAGCAGGTTTGCATGGATCAGTTGTAGATAGCAATTCATGGTTACTTAAAAACCAATGGGTAGACTTTGTATCTGTAACTAAACGCAATGGTTATTGGTGGGCTAAGTTTAAATATCCGACTAACCCTAGTGCCGGTTACTTCTACTGTGCTTTATGTAAAATTACAGATAAACAAGAACGTATTAAGAAAGAGAAGTATTTTGGCAAGATATCTTGGAAATAATATGATATAATACACTCAGATGACATTTCACTATTAGTTCGTAAAGGGATAAGCATAACGGTGCTTGTCCCTGTTTTTTTATGTTATAAAATATCGTACCTTTTTAAGTAGTTGTGCCCATTTTTAATTTTATAATCATAAATTTGTTGTTATTTTTACGTTTACATATTAATATGTAAATATATTAGGAGGAGATCTTTATGCAAAAAATTTTCAAAACAATAGCCACAGCATACATGATTTCTGGAGATATGAATGGATATTATGGTAAAAAAAGAAATGAATTACGTAAAAATAGCTTACAATCGAGAAGTGATATAAATCAATTAGAAAGTGATTGGTACGCTACAGGTGCAGATATGCAAAAAGCTTTAAACGCATATCCAAAAGTAAAGGAACTAAATCATGGATACTGATACAAAACAGTCTAACGATGCAGAAGTGTTAGAAAGAAAACTAGAGAATGCTAATAATAGTGATGAAAGACGCGAAATTATAGCACGTGAAATTTCTTTAACTAAAAGTGGACCTCTTCCAGACCCTGAGGATTTTAAAAAATATGAAGAAGTTTTACCAGGTTCAGCTAACAGGATTATGGAAATGGCTGAAAAGAACCAGCAGCATAGAATGAACTTAGAAATTGTGGAGCAAGAAAAGTACTACAAAAGTAATGATTCAATTACGACAAAAGGAATTAATTCAAGTACGATTATTTCCATCGCGGGGATTATAGGATCAGTAGTATTAGGTATATTTGGAAAAGAATGGGCAGCAGGCATTATTGGGACTTTATCTTTGGGAAACATAGTGGTAAGTATGATTAACGCTACAGTAAATAATATAAGAAGAAAAGAGGACTAGTAACCGTATCTTAATAGGTACGGTTATTTTTTTATGCGTAATTTTCAAAAAAAATACAAACCATGTTCTTATGAGCGTGGTTTTTTCATGTGAGGGACTCGGGTCCCTAAAAAGTCCCTAAAAATTTGTATTATATGGTGTGTTATTAATAGGCAAAATAAAAAGAACCCCGTCGTTATGGGATTCTTAATTTCGAAAAGTGTTTAATTTTCGGTTAATAGCGTCCTGGGAGGGATTCGAACCCCCGACCGATGGCTTAGAAGGCCATTGCTCTATCCAGCTGAGCTACCAGGACATGAATTTTTAACACAAGAATTATTATAGCTAAAGAAACCTTATTTAGCAATAGCTTTAATATAAAAAAAGTTTATATTTTTCACTAATTATGTGTATTTGTTACTCATTTAAATTATCTGAAAGCTAAGTAATACATAAAGACAATGGATTTAAATAAAATCAATAAGTCAGATAAGCACATAAATAATCGCATTCAAAAAATAATAAAAATTATTAATAAACAACTATGAACGAATGAAACGATAAACGACCATACGTTTTAAAGCGATTCTTAGATATTATTCCTACAACGCCATCCAATAATTGAACGATAATCATCAAAATAGATAACGAAATTAAGAGACTATTGTTGGTAATTAGTATCGTTATAAAGGCTAACAGTGCAATTGCTAAACTGCGTGAAAAGGCGTAGAATGCGTTCACTTGTTTTGTTTGTATACATGATTGCATTGAGAAGCCTAGACTTGTAAATGCACTTATTATAGTGAAAACCGACAATATATAATACATAAGTATATACTTCTTAAATTAAATCCTTCTTAAATGATACCAATTATTAATTCAAAATACACCTTAATCTATACATGTTATCGAACTGCAAGTTAGAATGCATTTGTTTGAAATTTGAGTATAAACATAGCGCTTAGTTATTTAGCTCACCATTAAAATCAGGTCAATTTTAAATTAATTTAAAGCCAATGTAAAGCTATTGTAAACGTTTGCAGAATTGTCAGATTTTGTACAACATATATGAATTCCTAAGTGTAATTAACGTTACTAACGACTTACAGTTTTGATGTCTTATTTTTGAGTTAAGAAAGATAGGACTCAAAAGCGTTAAATCGATATATAGTATAAGTAACAAAACGATAGGTAAACAAAAAACCTAATTATCGTTTTAGTTTTTAAGAAAAGCTTTAAGCTACTTAAAGTTAATAACTACATTTCGAATTTATTAAATAAGGAAACGGAGCGATTTCAATGTCAAAATTAGTACAAGCAATTTCAGATGCAGTACAAGCAGGACAAAACCAAGACTGGGCTAAATTAGGTACTAGCATTGTTGGTATCGTAGAAAACGGTGTTGGCATTTTAGGAAAATTATTCGGTTTCTAAGTTTTAAATTATAAGTACTTTTAAAAATATAAATAAACAATACAAAGGAGATATTTATCATGGAAAAAATCGCAAACGCAGTAAAAAGTGCAATTGAAGCAGGACAAAACCAAGATTGGACTAAATTAGGTACAAGCATTTTAGATGTTATCTCTAATGGTGTAACAGAATTAAGTAAAATCTTTGGCTTCTAATCATAAAGCAATTAATAACTAATCAATTTAAAAAAGAAATGGAGCGATTTCAATGTCAAAATTAGTACAAGCAATTTCAGATGCAGTGCAAGCAGGACAAAACCAAGACTGGGCTAAATTAGGTACAAGCATCGTAGGTATCGTAGAAAATGGTGTTGGCATTTTAGGAAAATTATTCGGTTTCTAAGTTTTAAATTATAAGTCAATTTAAATGTATAAATAAAGAATACAAAGGAGATATTTATCATGGAAAAAATCGCAAACGCAGTAAAAAGTGCAATTGAAGCAGGACAAAATCAAGATTGGACTAAATTAGGTACAAGCATTTTAGATGTTATCTCTAATGGTGTAACAGAATTAAGTAAAATCTTTGGTTTCTAAATTATAGCGTTATAGACAATTTATTTAATTAAAAAAGAAATGGAGCGATTTCAATGTCAAAATTAGTACAAGCAATTTCAGACGCAGTACAAGCAGGACAAAACCAAGATTGGGCTAAATTAGGTACAAGCATCGTAGGTATCGTAGAAAACGGCGTAGGTATTTTAGGTAAATTATTTGGTTTCTAAGTTTATGACTGAGTAATCAATTTCTTAATAATAATTTGAATGGAGAGATTATAATGCAAAAATTAGCAGAAGCAATCGCAAACGCAATCCAAGCAGGACAAAACCAAGACTGGGCTAAATTAGGTACAAGCATCGTAGGTATTGTAGAAAACGGTGTTAGTGCATTAGGTAAAATCTTCGGTTTCTAATTAATCAATTTTAAAACATATATCACATAATAAAAATGAATGGAGAGATTATAATGCAAAAATTAGCAGAAGCAATTGCAAACGCAATTCAAGCAGGACAAAACCAAGACTGGGCTAAATTAGGTACAAGCATCGTAGGTATCGTAGAAAACGGTGTTAGTGCATTAGGTAAAATCTTCGGATTCTAAGTTATATGATTATAAGATGGACTAGGGCAAGCGCCCTGGTCTTTTTTTATTGTTATAAAATAATCTGGTACAATAAAAATGATTAATTGAAACGAATATAAGGATGGCAAAGATGAAGTATAACACTATTTTATTAGATTTCGACGATACTTTAGTAGATTTTTATGATGCTGAAGACAAAGCTTTTCATAATATGGCTAAACATTATTGTCATTTTCCAACTGAAGAAGACTTTCAATATTTCAAAAAAGTAAATCAAGCACATTGGGAAGCTTTTCAAAAAAATGAATTGACCAAAGATGAAGTATTGTCTAATAGATTTATAGAGTATTTTGATCATTATGGAATTAAAGTAAATGGTAAAGAAGCAGATATTTCATTTCGAGATGAATTGGCAAAGGCACCACTAAAATACTTTAATTCTACCAAAGAAACTATAAACCGATTATCTCGAAACTGTAAACTTTATATTGTTACAAACGGCGTAACAGATACTCAAAAAAGACGTATTGCTCAATTAGAATTTAAAGATTCATTTGAAGCAGTATTTATTTCAGAAGAAACAGGTTATCAAAAGCCAATGGTGGAATTCTTTGATTATATCTTTAATGAAATTGGAGAAGATAAACGTCATTACTCTATAATAGTAGGCGACTCTTTGACTTCCGATATTCTTGGAGGTAAAAATGCCAATATCGCAACGTGTTGGTTTAATGTGAGAAATAAAAATAATGAATCAAATATACATCCAGATTATGAAATTAATAATTTGAAAGATTTAGTAAGATTGGTTGAAGAATCATAAATTATAAAAAATAGAAGCGCCAAGTAGTTAATCAACATTAATCAACTACTTGGCACTTTTTAATTTAAGGCATTAATTATATTTTCTGTGCTTTTATTATTTATTTTTAGGATCCCAAACTAATACATCATGTCCTTCAGGATTCTTAGCTTGAACATCTTCAAAATTGTGGTTAAGTAAAAAATCTTTAGAGTTCTGACGTGCTATTGCTTTAATAGGCATATCAAATGATTTAGCATAATCTATTAATGTTTTACCATAGCCACGATTTTTATAATCTTCTAAAACTTCTAATTTCCATAGTAATAAGTAATCGTCATATTTAGGAAAATAAATTTCCTCAACATCACCTTTTTTCATCAAGGCCATGCGAGCGACTAAGTTTTCACCATGGAAGATACCATAGAATGGTGATTCTGCACTGGCATCAATTAACTGACCTTGTAATTCTTCAACCATATATAAATCTTTATTACCATATTCTCTAAATGCTTCAAAAAGTTTATCAGTTTTAAAATTGATATCAAGATGACGTACTTCACTCATATTGCATCTTCCCCCTTATACCTTTTCTCTTATTATAACTCAAATATTATGTAAATTTCATTTAATTATATTTTAAATTATCAGTGAAATTTGGAATACAATTTAAATTTTTAATATTTAAGCCGTTAAATTGTCAGATGGAACTATAATCTTTATACTATATGAGTAATAGTTATGTTGGAGGAGTACAAATATGGACTGTCAAGTAACATATTTTAAAGAAAAAGATTCGTTTATCTCACGATTAAAAGAAAGTGATGAACAACTATTAAAGTTTTATCAATATGATCCTATGGAGCAAAGCAGCTTTGTTAATAGATTGCAACGTCCAAATAATGGAAGAGAGCGCCAATTAGCGAACGTCATAAAAGCATATATGTCTGATTTAGTATTAACGTCTTCTCAAGAAGATAATATAAAAGCATTAGGGAATGGAGCTAAAGTTGTAATAGGTGGACAACAAGCTGGGTTATTTGGCGGGCCACTTTATACATTCCATAAAATTCTTTCAATTGTAACACTTAGTAATCAATTGAAAGGTGAACACGGGCAAGATATTGTACCGGTCTTTTGGATTGCAGGTGAAGATCATGACTTTGATGAAGTAAATCATACATATGCATTTAATGCCAAAGATGCAAAGTTGTATAAAACTAAATATCATACTATGACGCCACCTGAAACCAATGTCTCAAGATATCAATTTGATAAAGAATCAATGGTTGAAGCTTTAAATCATTTCTTTAAAACTTTAAAGGAAACTAAACACACTAAAGGACTTTATGACATGTGTATAAGTATCATTGATACAAATGATACATGGACAGATGTATTTAAAGCCTTGTTGCATGAAATTTTTAAAGAACATGGATTATTACTCATTGATGCGCAATTTGATAAATTACGTCAACTTGAAAAACCATTGTTAAAAGAAATCATTAATATACATGATGAAATTGATAATGCATTTAGAAATACACAACAGAAGACGATAAATTCTGGATTGGCACAAATGATACAAACAGATACAAACGTTCATTTGTTCCTTCATAATGATGATATGCGTCAACTGTTAACTTCAGATGATTACATGTTTAAACTAAGTAAATCTGGCACGTCATTTTCAAAAAAAGACATATTGAATTTGATAGAAGCAGAGCCGGAACGGTTTTCAAATAATGTTGTAACGAGACCAGTAATGGAAGAATGGCTGTTTAACACGGTGGCATTTATTGGAGGACCTAGTGAAATTAAATACTGGGCAGAATTAAATGAAGTATTTAAGCTTTTAAGCGTTGAAATGCCAATTGTATTACCTCGGATGAAAATGACTTATATGATGGATAGAACGTCAAAACTCATTAAGCAGTATGATCTTGAAGTCGATAATGTAATAGAAAATGGCATTGAAGAAGATAGAGCTAAATTCATACGTGCTCAAGCATCCGAAAAAGTTATTCAAGAAGTAGAGGAATTAAAAAAACAACATGCAAAAGTGTATCAACAATTGTATGATGAAGTGAATGATAATCAAGACAATATGAATTTAATATCTAAAAATAATGAAATCCATAATAAACAATTTGATTACTTAATCAAACGTTATTTGCTTAACATTGAAAGAGAAAACGAAATAAGTATGAAACACTTTAGAGAATTGGAAAATGTATTACATCCTCTCCATGGTTTACAAGAAAGAGTATGGAACGCACTTCAAATTATGAATGATTTTGGGATAGAAGTGTTCAGTCCCTCCACCTATCCACCACTTGAATACACTTTTGATCAAATTATTATAAAACCTTAATATCACTGGCTTTAGGCCCATTTTATCAGAATGATAAAATGGGCCTTTTTTTGTTTATATAAATAAATTTAAGATATTTTACAGAATTAGTGGAGGATAGTGGTGAGATGTGGTAAATTATAAATAAGGTGAGGTGATAATAATGTTCATGGGAGAATACGAGCATCAATTAGATGCTAAGGGACGTATGATAATTCCATCTAAGTTTAGATATGACTTAAATGAACGTTTTATTATCACACGAGGCCTTGATAAATGTTTATTTGGGTACACGCTTGAAGAATGGCAACAAATAGAAGAGAAAATGAAAACCTTACCTATGACTAAGAAAGATGCACGTAAATTTATGCGTATGTTTTTCTCAGGTGCCATCGAAGTCGAACTCGATAAACAGGGGCGTATCAATATCCCTCAAAATTTGAGAAAGTACGCCAAACTTACTAAAGAATGTACTGTAATTGGCGTTTCAAATCGAATTGAGATTTGGGATAGAGAGACTTGGAATGATTTTTATGATGAATCAGAAGAAAGTTTCGAAGATATTGCTGAAGATTTAATAGATTTTGATTTTTAATGGAGGAATTAACCGTGTTTCATCATATAAGCGTAATGCTCAACGAAACAATTGATTATTTAGACATCAAAGAAGACGGCATCTATGTAGATTGTACGCTTGGTGGAGCGGGACATGCACTTTATTTATTAAATCAATTGAATGACAACGGCAGATTAATTGCAATTGACCAAGACACTACTGCTTTAGAGAATGCTAAAGAAGTGTTAAAAGATCATTTGCATAAAGTCACGTTCGTACATAGTAACTTTAGAGAATTAACTGACATTTTAAAAAACTTAAACATTGAAAAAGTAGATGGTATCTATTATGACTTAGGTGTTTCAAGCCCACAACTTGATGTTCCAGAACGTGGGTTTAGTTATCATCATGATGCTAAGCTTGATATGAGAATGGATCAAACTCAAGAGCTAAGTGCTTACGAAGTTGTAAACCATTGGTCATATGAAGCGCTTGTTAAAATTTTTTATCGCTATGGTGAAGAAAAATTTTCGAAACAAATAGCAAGAAGAATTGAAGCGCATCGTGAACAACATCCTATCGAAACTACTTTAGAACTTGTTGATATCATCAAAGAAGGCATACCAGCTAAAGCAAGAAGAAAAGGTGGTCATCCTGCAAAACGTGTCTTTCAAGCTATACGTATTGCTGTCAATGATGAACTATCTGCATTTGAAGATTCAATTGAACAAGCGATTGACCTAGTTAAAATAGGGGGCAGGATTTCAGTAATTACCTTTCATTCATTGGAAGATAGGTTATGTAAGCAAATATTCCAAGAATATGAAAAAGGTCCTGATGTGCCTAGAGGATTACCAATTATTCCTGAAGCATATACACCTAAACTAAAAAGAATAAACCGTAAACCTATCACGGCAACTGATACAGATTTAGATGAAAACAATAGAGCGCGTAGTGCGAAGTTACGTGTGGCAGAAATTTTAAAATAAGGAGTAATTGAAGATGGCTGTAGAGAAAATATATGAACCATATGAAGAGACCCAGCACAATAGTATTCCGAAACAACAACCGAAATCGAAACCAGAAACACGAACAGTAACTAAAAAGGTTGTTGTCCAACTAACAAGGTTTGAAAAGTTTTTATACATAACGCTTGTTACTGCAATTGCTGTGATTGCTATCTATATGCTATCTTTAAAAATGGATGCGTATGATACGAATGGGAAAATTGCAGATTTAGATACTAAAATAGAAAAACAATCCAGTGAAAACAGCGCAATCAAATCTGAAATTAAGAAAAATTCTTCTTACCAACGCATTTACGATAAGGCAAAAGAACAAGGAATGAGCCTAAATAACGACAATGTAAAGGTAGTGCGTACTAATGGCGAAGCGAAAAATTAAAATTAGAAAAAATAAATTAGGAGCAGTCCTCCTTGTTGGTATATTCGGACTGCTCTTTTTTATATTGGTTTTAAGATATTCATATATTATGGTAACTGGACACTCAGACGGACAAAACTTAATTATGCGTGCAAATGAAACATATCTTGTTCATAGTCAAGAACAGGCTGAACGTGGAAAAATTTATGATAGAAATGGTAAAGTTCTTGCTGAAGATGTGGAAAGATATAAAGTTGTAGCGGTAATTGATAAAAGTGCTGGAAAAAGTGGGGATAAACCTCGCTATGTAGAAGATAAGAAGAAAACAGCAAAGCAATTATCTAAAATTATTGATATGAAGCCAGCAGAAATTGAAAAACGTTTAAATCAGAAAAAAGCATTCCAAGTAGAATTTGGACAAAAAGGGACAAATCTAACTTATGATGATAAACAAAAATTGGAAAAAATGAATTTGCCAGGAATTACATTATATCCTGAAACAGAGCGTTTTTATCCTAATGGAAACTTTGCTTCTCATCTAATTGGTATGGCACAAAAAAATCCAGATACAGGAGAATTAAAAGGTGCTTTAGGTGTTGAAAAAATATTTGATAGTTATCTTAGTGGTACGAAAGGTGCACTATCGTATATTCAAGATATTTGGGGATATATTGCTCCAAATTCTAAGCATGAAACATCTCCTAAACGTGGAGATGATGTCCATTTAACAATAGATTCAAATATCCAAGTATTTGTTGAAGAAGCACTGGATGATATGGTTAAAAGATATCAACCAAAAGATATGTTTGCTGTAGTAATGGATGCAAAAACTGGAGAGATACTCGCTTACAGTCAACGACCAACTTTTAATCCTGAAACAGGAGAAGACTTCGGTAAAAAATGGGCAAACGATTTATATCAAAATACGTATGAACCTGGTTCAACTTTTAAATCATATGGTTTAGCCGCAGCCATTCAAGAAGGGAAATTTGATCCAAAGAAAAAATATGAATCAGGGCATCGTGACATTATGGGTTCAAGAATTTCTGACTGGAATAAGACTGGTTGGGGTGAAATACCAATGTCTCTTGGTTTCACATATTCATCTAATACCTTAATGATGCATTTACAAGATTTAGTAGGTACAGATAAAATGAAATCTTGGTATGAAAGATTCGGCTTTGGTAAGAAAACTGGTGGTCTTTTTGATGGAGAAGCATCAGGTAATATCGCTTGGTCAAATGAATTGCAACAAAAAACGTCAGCGTTCGGACAGTCAACAACTGTGACACCAGTCCAAATGATACAAGCACAATCAGCATTCTTTAATAAAGGTAATATGTTGAAACCTTGGTTTGTTGAAGATATCTCAAACCCTATTTCTAATAAAACATTCTATAAAGGTAAAAAAGAAATAGCAGGTAAACCAATTACAGCGAATACCGCAAGTAAAGTTGAAAATGAACTTGATAAAGTAGTAAATAGTAAAAAAAGTCATGCGATGAATTATCGTATAGATGGCTATGATATTGAAGGTAAAACTGGGACAGCCCAAGTAGCTGATTCTAATGGTGGCGGTTATGTAAAAGGAGAAAATCCTTACTTTGTAAGCTTTATTGGCGATGCACCTAAGAAAAACCCTAAAGTTATCGTTTATGCTGGTATGAGTTTAGCTCAAAAAAATGACCAAGAAGCGTATGAAATGGGTGTAAGTAAAGCGTTCAAACCAATTATGGAAAATACACTTAAATACTTAAATGTAGGTTCTAAAAAGGATGAAACAAAATCTGCCCAATATAGCAAAGTGCCAAACGTAGCTGGTCAATCTACTGATAAAGCTAAAGAAAGCCTTCAATCTGAAAACTTAAAAGCTGTTGTTATCGGTAGTGGTAATACCATCAAGTCACAATCAGTAAAAGCAAATAAAAAAGTATTACCTAATAGTAAAGTTTTACTATTAACTGACGGAGATAAAACAATGCCAAATATGAAGGGCTGGACGAAAGACGACGTACTTGCCTTCCAAGAGTTGACTGGAATCAATGTGACAACGAAAGGAAACGGTTATGTAACTAAACAGTCAATAACTAATGGCACAACATTGAAAGATAGCAGTAAGATTGAAATTGAATTATCTACTGAAGATCCAGACGATTCATCTAGTGACGCAACTAGTGAATCAGATAATACAAGTCAATCATCTGATTCAGAGAAAACTGATAAATCTTCTAAGTCGGACAAATCAAATCAATCATCAAAAGATAAATCAAAATCATCGTCAGAAAGTAAAGATTCAAATAGTAAAAATGATTCAAACTAATTAAACGTAAATGTGTATGAATGAAAGGTAAGGGGCTATGACAACGACAAAATGGTAATCTTGGTCCATTCAATCATAGCTCTTATCTAGATTTCATACTTAAATTGATGTGAATTCAATTCAAAAATTGATAAACTAAAAAAGATAAAATCAAATCTAAAATTACAGAGAATTATCTTAAAAATTAAATATACATAAAGGAGAATATTATGCTTTTCATACTTGCGATTATCGCGCTACTAATTACGTTCATATTAGTACCTGTATTAATCCCGACACTTAAACGAATGAAATTTGGACAAAGTATACGTGAAGAAGGTCCACAAAGCCACATGAAAAAAACTGGTACACCAACAATGGGTGGCTTGACTTTTTTAATTAGTATTATCATTACATCAATTATTGCAATTTTCTTTGTTGATAATTCTAATCCTATTATTTTGTTATTATTTGTAACTATTGGATTTGGATTAATTGGTTTTATTGATGATTATATTATTGTTGTTAAGAAGAATAACCAAGGATTAACAAGTAAACAAAAATTCTTGGCACAAATAGCTATAGCTATTATTTTCTTTATTTTAAGTGATGTATTTCATCTTGTTGAATTTTCAACAAACTTAAATATTCCATTTACAAATATTAGTATCCCATTATCATTTGCCTACGTGATCTTTATTGTATTCTGGCAAGTTGGTTTTTCTAATGCTGTGAATTTAACAGATGGTTTAGATGGTTTAGCAACTGGTTTATCAATTATAGGATTTACAATGTATGCCATAATGAGCTTTGTTTTAGATTCACCAGCAATCGGTGCATTTTGTATCATAATGATTTTTGCATTATTAGGTTTCTTACCATATAACCTAAATCCTGCAAAAGTATTTATGGGTGATACCGGTAGTTTAGCTTTAGGCGGTATTTTTGCTACAATTTCAATTATGCTAAATCAGGAATTATCATTATTACTCGTTGGCTTAGTATTTGTGATTGAGACTGCTTCAGTTATGCTGCAAGTCTCATCTTACAAACTAACTAAAAAACGTATTTTCAAAATGACACCAATTCACCATCATTTTGAATTAAGTGGTTGGGGAGAATGGAAAGTTGTAACAGTGTTCTGGACTGTTGGTTTAATTTCAGGATTAATTGGATTATGGATAGGAGTGCATTAAGATGCTAAATTATACAGGATTAGAGAATAAAGATGTTCTTGTTGTAGGATTAGCAAAAAGTGGTTATGAAGCAGCTAAATTATTAACAAAACTAGGTGCAAATGTAACAGTAAATGATGGCAAAGATTTATCTCAAGATCCACATGCTAAAGATTTAGAAACGCTAGGCGTTAAAATAGTTGACGGTGGGCATCCATTGTCACTGTTGGAGAATAATCCTATTATTATTAAAAATCCAGGTATACCTTATACTGTTTCTATTATTAAAGAAGCATACGACCGTGGTTTGAAAATTTTAACAGAAGTTGAATTAAGTTATCTTATATCAGAGGCGCCGATTATAGCTGTAACAGGTACAAATGGTAAAACTACTACAACTTCTTTAATTGGAGATATGTTTAATAAGAGTAGATTGACAGGTCGTCTTTCAGGAAATATTGGATATGTAGCATCTAAAGTGGCACAAGAAACATCAGCTAATGAATATTTGATTACTGAGTTATCTTCTTTCCAATTATTAGGAATAGAACATTATCGCCCTCATATTGCAATCATTACTAACATTTATTCAGCGCATTTAGATTATCATGAATCATTAGAAAATTATCAAAATGCAAAAAAACAAATCTATAAAAATCAAACAGAAAATGATTATTTAATTTGCAATTATCATCAAAGACATTTAATCGAATCTGAAAGTTTAAAAGCGAAAACATTATATTTCTCAACGCAACAAAAAGTAGATGGTATATACATTAAAGATAACTTTATTATTTATAAAGGTATTAGAATTATCAATGTCGAAGATTTAGTATTGCCTGGAGAACATAATTTAGAAAATATATTAGCAGCAGTGTTAGCTTCAATTTTAGCTGGTGTACCTATTAAAGCTATTATTGATAGTTTAACGACGTTTTCTGGTATTGAACATAGACTTCAATATATAGGCACAAACCGTACGAATAAGTATTATAATGATTCAAAAGCGACGAATACATTGGCTACACAATTTGCTCTAAACTCATTTAAGCAACCAATCGTTTGGTTATGTGGTGGATTAGATAGAGGCAATGACTTTGATGAACTCATACCTTATATGAAGAATGTCCGTGTGATGGTCGTTTTCGGACAAACCCAAGAAAAATTTGCGAAATTAGGTAATAGCCAAGGAAAATTAGTAATCAAAGCTACAGATATTGAAGATGCTGTTAGTAAAGTACAAGAAATCATTGAACCCAATGATGTAGTGTTATTATCTCCAGCGTGTGCAAGTTGGGATCAGTATAATACATTTGAAGAACGTGGTGAAAGATTTATAGAAAGTTTCCGTGCACACTTACCATCTTACTAAAGGGTGTGATACTAAATGGGTGATAAGAGAAGACGTAGAACCAGTAAAGTGAGTTCTATAAAAAGTACGATTGAAAGAAGAAATCGTGAATTGAAAGATTCAAACGACCAAGAAGAAATTGATAAATATGATGATTCAGATGATTTATATAAAATTAATAAAACGAATGATAGAGAAGACCAATCTACCAATGAAAAAAATGATAAGATAAAAACATCTGACGATTCCGATAAAGAACAGCATGAAGAACAAAATAACATTCAAAATTCAAATATTACTGATGAAAAATCACAAGAAGATGATTCAAATGAGGCTGATTCAACAACTGATGAATCAACAACAGATACATCTTTGAATTCAATGGAACATGATAATGAAAAAACGAATGAGCATAAGGGAAATAAAACTAAGAAACAAACACTTAATGATAGGTTAATACGCTTTAGAGATAATCGAAGAGCAAAACAACAGGAAAAAGAAGAACATCTTGCACATTTAACACCACAAGAAAGAAGAGAACATCAAAGAAAAGTGCGTAGAATACGCCAAAAAAGAATTCAGTACATTATTATTACCATTTTAGTACTTTTAATTTTACTGTTTCTAATTTATATGTTCACGCCATTGAGTCGTATATCTAATGTGAAAATTAGTGGTAATAATAATATTAGTGACAGTAAAATTGAGAAGGCATTAGACGTCAAAGATAGTTCTCGAATGTATACTTATAGTAAAAGTAAGGGCATTAGTAATTTAAAAAAGAATGATTTGATTAAAGATGTTAAAATCGAAAAACAATTACCAAACACTTTAAAAGTTCAGATTGTTGAAAATGAAGTAGTGGGTGTTGTTAAAGATAAAAATAATTATGTGCCTGTCATAGAAGGAAACAAAGAACTTAAAAATTATGACGGTGATATCGCTGGTAGTGGGCCTATTTTAGATGGTTTCAAAGGCGATGATAAAGATAACATGATAAAAGCATTATCAAAAATGCCTTCTGAAGTAAGAAATATGATTGCAGAAATAAACTATGCACCAGAACAAAATAGCCCTAATCGTATCTTGTTATATATGAAAGATGACATGCAAGTTGTTGGTAATATGAAGACGATTGCAAATAAAATTAAATATTATCCACAAATGTCACAATCATTATCAAAAGATAGTTCAGGAAACCTCAAAAATGAAGGTTATATCGACTTATCTGTAGGTGCTTCATTTATCCCTAATAATGAAAATAGTAGCGTAGATTCGAAATCTGATCAAAATGTACGTCAAAAATCACAACAAGAAACAGATGCAAAAGATGAGTTACAAAGTGCATTAAATAAAATTAACGAACAATCAGATTCAAATAATTAAAAAATTTCGATATTAATATGTGTTTATAGTTCACAAGCTTATCGACGTATTGTAAACTAAATATAGTGTATTTTAATAGTAATTTGTCAGGAGGTGCCTATCTATGGAGGAACATTACTATGTAAGCATAGATATTGGTTCATCAAGTGTAAAAACGATAGTAGGCGAAAAATTTCACAATGGAATAAATGTGATAGGTACAGGACAAACCTACACTAGCGGTATTAAGAATGGTTTGATTGATGATTTTGACATTGCTAAACAAGCAATTAAAGATACAATTAAAAAAGCTTCTATCGCATCAGGTGTAGACATTAAAGAAGTATTTTTAAAATTACCTATCATTGGTACTGAAGTATATGATGAAGCAAATGAAATTGATTTTTATGAAGATACTGAAATAAACGGCACTCACATTGAGGATGTGTTGGAAGGTATCCGTCAAAAAAATGACGTTGCTGATACAGATGTAATTGATGTATTTCCAATTCGTTTTATTGTAGACGGTGATAATGAAGTTTCAGATCCGAAAGAACTTATTGCTAGACATTCTTTAAGAGTGGAAGCAGGCGTAATAGCTATTCACAAGTCTATTCTCATCAATATGATTAAATGTGTTGAATCATGTGGCGTTGATGTATTAGACGTATATTCAGATGCATATAACTATGGTTCGATTTTAACTGCTACTGAAAAAGAATTAGGCGCTTGTGTGATTGATATCGGTGAAGACTTAACACAAGTTGCATTTTATGAACGTGGAGAATTAGTTGATGCAGATTCAATTGAATTAGCAGGTCGAGACATTACAGATGATATTGCTGAAGAATTAAATACTACATATGAAACTGCCGAAAAAATCAAACATCAATATGGACATGCTTTTGCTAACTCGGCGTCAGACCAAGATGTATTTAGTGTTGATCAAGTAGATAGTGATGAATTAGTAGAATATACTCAAAAAGATTTGAGTAAAGTTATTGAAAGAACAATGCAAGATATCTTTGATGAAGTTTTTGATGTGTTAGTTGATTTAGGACTAACAAGAGTAAACGGTGGATTCATTGTCACTGGTGGTTCTTCAAACTTATTAGGTATTAAAGAATTATTAAATACAATGGTAAATGAAAAAATTAGAATTCATACACCATCTCAAATGGGAATTAGAAAACCAGAATTCACTTCTGCTATTTCTACTATATCTAGTAGTATCGCTTTTGATGAATTATTAGATTATGTTACAATGAGTTATCAAGACAATGATGAATTTGAAGAAGAAGTAATCGAAGATGATGAAAGAGATACTACTTCTAAATCTGGTGGATTTGACTGGTTTAAACGTAAGTCAAATAAAAATGAAGATTCTTATGAAGAAGACTACAATGAACCTCGTGAAAGAGTGGAAAAGGTAGATAATCATGATAAGTATGATAACCAGGAAGTACATCAAGATTCTGAACAACATTATGATGATGAACATGAAAAACCTCAAAAAGAAGAGGGTAAATTTAAAAAACTTATGAAATCTCTATTTGAATGATTGGCCATTAAGACTAGGAGGAAATATAAATGTTAGAATTTGAACAAGGATTTAATCATTTGGCGACATTGAAAGTCATCGGTGTAGGTGGCGGTGGTAATAACGCTGTTAACCGCATGATCGACCACGGTATGAATAACGTTGAATTTATTGCAATTAATACAGATGGACAGGCTTTAAACTTATCTAAAGCTGAATCTAAAATCCAAATTGGCGAAAAATTAACTCGCGGACTTGGTGCAGGTGCTAATCCAGAAATTGGTAAAAAAGCTGCAGAAGAATCACGCGAACAAATTGAAGATGCTATCCAAGGTGCAGATATGGTATTTGTAACTGCAGGTATGGGTGGCGGTACTGGTACAGGTGCTGCACCAGTAGTAGCTAAAATCGCAAAAGAAATGGGAGCTTTAACTGTTGGTGTTGTTACTCGTCCATTCGGTTTTGAAGGACGTAAACGCTCAACTCAAGCGGCTGCTGGTGTTGAAGCTATGAAAGCTGCTGTTGATACTTTAATCGTTATCCCTAATGATAGATTATTAGATATCGTTGATAAATCAACACCTATGATGGAAGCATTTAAAGAAGCAGATAATGTATTACGTCAAGGTGTACAAGGTATTTCAGACTTAATCGCTGTTTCAGGTGAAGTAAACTTAGACTTTGCAGACGTTAAAACAATTATGTCTAATCAAGGTTCAGCATTAATGGGTATCGGTGTATCTTCAGGTGAAAATAGAGCTGTAGAAGCTGCTAAGAAAGCTATTTCATCACCATTACTTGAAACTTCTATTGTTGGTGCACAAGGTGTGTTAATGAACATCACTGGTGGAGAATCATTATCATTATTTGAAGCTCAAGAAGCTGCAGATATCGTACAAGACGCTGCTGATGAAGATGTAAACATGATTTTTGGTACTGTAATTAACCCAGAATTACAAGATGAAATCGTTGTAACAGTTATTGCTACTGGTTTTGAAGATAAACCAACATCACAAGGACGTAAAGCTTCAAGTACTGGTTTCGGTACAAGTGCTACTTCAAGTGCTTCAACACCATCTAGTGCGTCAAAAGATGAATCATATTCACAAAATGTTTCAAGTTCACGTTCTTCTGAAAGTGTAAGCGAAAGAAGTCACTCTACTAAAGATGACGATATTCCTAGCTTTATTAGAAATAGAGAAGAAAGACGTTCTAGAAGAACTAGACGTTAATTAAAATAAGTTTAGATAACATTTCGTTGTATGGTTTTAATAAATTAAATTTTATTGAATCATTCCTATTTGGGGGAGTAGAACGACGAATTCACTTGTGAATTCCAGTTTGCTCCCTTTTTTATATACTTTAAAATAAAGTGAATATTGTTATATAATATATTTATATTCATATTTAGAGTAAAGGTTATATCATTTGAATTTTGTTAATATAGAGAAACTTAATACAAGGTGGTTTTTTCACGTGTCTGAAAAATTTGTTAAGCATCCCCATTATTTGAATTATGAATCTGATGATCTTGAAACTGTTACGCTCGGTTTCACTACGCGTGAAGGTGGATATAGTTTATATCCAGAAAATGCCTTTAACATGGCTAGATATATTGATGACGATCCAGAAAATATTACTAAACATCAAGAAATTCTTGCCGAAGCAATACATTTTAATCGTTCGAGTTGGGTCTTCCCGATACAAACGCATGAAAATAAAGTTGTAAGAGTAACACAAAATGAACAAGGTACAAATATTGATAGTATAACAGGAGCACTTCATGGCGTTGATGGTATTTATACATATGATTCTGACGTGTTACTAACAATGTGTTACGCAGATTGTGTACCTGTTTATTTCTATAGTGAAGCGCATCATTTCGTGGGTTTAGCACATGCTGGATGGAGAGGTACATTTGGACAAATCGTAGTGGAAATGTTGAAACATATCGATTTTGATTACAATGATTTAAACATTGTTATAGGACCTGCTACCTCTAATACTTATGAAATCAATGATGATATCAAATCCAAATTTGAAACATTACCAATTGATTCAACTAAATATATCGAAACACGTAAGGAAGATTGCCACGGAATCGATTTGAAATACGCTAACTCACTATTACTTCAACATAATGGTGTGCCGAAAGAAAATATTTATATTACGAACCATGCTACTTCTGAAGACTTGACTAATTTCTTTTCATATCGAGTAGAAAAAGGACAAACTGGAAGAATGTTAGCATTTATTGGACAACAATTTGACAATGCATAATTTTTAATCATTTTATCTTTAACAATCAGGGTGTAATGATGTATAAGTTGAGCAAATATTTCAAAGGTTAAATGATTTAAAAGTAAGCAAACCAGTATTTAAGAGGTTGATAATAATATGGAAGTTAAACACAATTTAGAAATAATTGATAACGAGATTAAGACTCATTTTGAAAAAAGTGTTTCAGATACTATACCAAACGTGATTGCAGTGACAAAATATGTTACAATAGAGCGAGCTAAAGAAGCTTATGATGCAGGTTTAAGACACTTTGGTGAGAATAGATTGGAAGGTTTCCATGAAAAGAAAAACGCACTTCCAAATGATGTTACGATGCACTTTATAGGTTCTTTACAATCAAGAAAAGTAAAAGATGTTATTAATGAAGTTGATTATTTTCATGCGTTAGACCGTTTAAGTCTAGCTAAAGAAATCAATAAAAGAGCGACTCATGTTATATCATGTTTTTTACAGGTAAATGTTTCTGGAGAAGAATCAAAACATGGTATTGCATTAAGTGAAGTTAATGATTTTATTGAACAATTAAAACAATATGAAAATGTCAAAATTGTCGGATTAATGACAATGGCACCATACACAGAAGATACTGAGTATATTAGACAGTTATTTAAACAATTAAGAATAAAAAGAGACGAAATTAAAAACCTTAAATTAGATTATGCACCTTGTGAATTTTTATCTATGGGAATGAGTAATGATTATACAATTGCCGTAGAAGAAGGTGCTTCATTTATAAGAATAGGGACTAAACTTGTAGGAGAATAGGAGTGAGCCCCGTGGCTATTAAAGATTTATTTAATAATTTTTTTCTAATGGAAGATGAAGAAGAAGTAGAAGGCCCTGAAGAACGTCAACGTCGTGTTGTACAAAATGAAGAAACTGAATCAAACAATGTTCAACAAAAGCAAACGCAACAATCAGAAAGACAATACAATAATCAAACAAATTTAAAATCTGTTCCTCAAAAGAAAGCATCAAGAAATTATAACTCTGAAGAAAGGAATAATCGTATGAACAATACACCATCAAAGTCTAATACTAAGAATGTAGTTACTATGAATCAATCATCTCAAGGTTACAGTACTTATGAAAGTTCAAAAATGTGCTTATTTGAACCACGCGTGTTTTCTGACACACAAGATATTGCAGATGAATTAAAAAATCGTCGTGCAACTTTGGTTAATCTACAACGCATCGATAAGGTATCTGCTAAACGAATTATCGATTTTTTAAGTGGTACAGTTTACGCTATTGGTGGCGATATACAACGTGTTGGTAGCGATATTTTCCTTTGTACACCAGATAATGTAGAAGTTGCAGGTAGTATTACCGACCATATTGAACAGATGGAAACGCAACACTACGAATAAGGAGAATACTAGATGGATGTAAGTCTTTTAGCATATATATTTAAATTTATCCTTTTTTTAGTACAAATATATTATTTCGGTATGATTATTTATTTCTTTACGTCATGGGTACCAAGTATTCGTGAGTCTAAACTTGGGGAAATATTAGCTAAATTATATGAACCTTTTTTAGAACCATTTAGAAAGATTATTCCTCCAATCGGAATGATTGATATTTCATCACTTGCCGCACTATTTGTACTTATGTTGTTCCAAGCTGGTTTAAGAAGTATCTTTACTATGATTTTAAACTATCTAATATAATATTTTATATAAATTTAAGTGAGAGGCTGAAACAATTAAACTTGTTTCAACCTCTTTTGTCATTCGAACATAGATGAATAAAGATAATTACTAATAATAATGACACTATCATTTTAAACATTTTTAACTAATAAATTTTCTTGAAAAGGCGGTGAAAAACATCGATATTTATCAGCATTTTAGAAATGAAGAACATACTTTAATAGATCAATTATTGGGGAAATGTGAACAAGTTAATCAACAGTATGCACCCGTCTTAACTAACTTTTTAGATCCAAGAGGGCAATACATTCTTGAAGTCATTGTAGGAAGTTTTGATGATATGCATGTGACATTTTTCGGTGGACAATATTCTGAAAGAAAAAGGGCAATTATAGCACCAAATTATTTTGAAGCAAATGAAGATGACTTTGAAGTGTCTTTAATTCAAATCACTTATCCTGAAAAGTTTGTAAATATACAGCATCAACATGTACTTGGTACTTTAATGTCTTTAGGAATTGAAAGAGAGCAAGTAGGTGACATTATTACTGGTAGTACGATTCAATTTGTTTTGACAAAGCAATTAGAATCATATATTATGTTGGAATTAACGAAGATTAGAGGCGCTTCAGTTAAACTTAATTCTATTCCATTTAAAGATATGATACAATCAGAAGAGAATTGGAAGATTCATAGTAGCACAGTTAGTGCACTAAGATTAGATGTCGTTTTGAAAGAAATGATTCATAAATCAAGATCTATTGCAAAACAGCTAATTGAAAAGAAACGCGTGAAAGTGAATCATACCATTATTGATTCACCTGATTTTCAAATACAAATTAATGATTTATTATCCATTCAGGGATTTGGGAGAGCTCAAATTACCGACGTGGGTGGTAAAACCAAAAAAGATAAAGTTCATATTACGTATCGAACATTGTTCAAGTAAGAATAAAAAGTAAATCATAGATAGACTTAAGGAGGATGTAGGATGCCTTTTACACCGAGTGAAATTAAAAATAAAGAATTTACAAAAGTAAAAAATGGCTTAGAACCAGCTGAAGTTAGTGATTATTTATCGCAGTTAAGTAATGAAATTGAACGCTTAAAAGAAGAAAAAAAACAACTTGAAAAAGTTGTTGAAGAGAGAGATACTAATATTAAATCTTATCAACAAGTACATCAATCAGTAAGTGATGCACTTGTACAAGCACAACAAGCCGGTGAGGAAACTAAATTAGCTGCTAATAAAGAAGCGGAAGCTATTATTAGTAAAGCACAGGCGCAAGCAGATTTAATTGTAAATGATGCAATTGAAAAAGCAAGACACTTATCTTTCCAAACTGAAGATATGAAACGTCAATCTAAAATATTCAGATCTCGTTTCCGTATGTTAGTTGAAGCACAATTAGATTTACTAAAAAATGATGACTGGGATTACTTGCTAAATTATGATATAGATGCTGAACAAGTGACTCAAGAAAATTTTCAACATTTAAATAGCCAAGATATCACATCTTCAGAACAAGCAAATGCACAATCTCAACAATCTGAATCTAGTAGTGTTGTTTCTAATGCAAGTACAAGTAATAATATTGATTCATCTCAAAGTACTAGTGCATCAACTAGCACAAGTGAATCAATCACTAACAATGCTAGCGTTATTAATAGTGAATCTACATCAAAATAAATCTATCCATATATCAAGTTAGACACGTAAGAGATAATTAACTTTTTACAGCGAGTTAGGGTTGGTGGAAGCCTAATAAAAGTCTATGTCTTATATCACTAACTTGTATAAATTAATAATTGATTTGAGAGAGCTCTAAGTTGAGTTAACAAGGGTGGTACCGCGGTAATTCCGTCCCTTTTTAATTGAACTTAGAGTTCTTTTTATATTTAAGGAGTGAAATAAATTATGAACTATAAAGATACCTTATTAATGCCAAAAACTGATTTCCCAATGCGAGGTGGATTACCAACAAAAGAACCTCAAATTCAAGAAAAGTGGGAAGCCGAAAACCAATATCAAAAGGCTTTAGATAAAAACAAAGGCAACCAATCATATATTTTACATGATGGTCCTCCATACGCTAATGGTAACTTGCATATGGGTCATGCTTTGAACAAAATCATCAAAGACATCATCGTACGCTACAAAACGATGCAAGGATTTTATGCGCCATACGTTCCAGGTTGGGATACGCACGGATTACCAATCGAACAAGCTTTAACTAAAAAAGGCGTTGATCGTAAAAAAATGTCAATTGCTGAATTTAGAGAAAAATGTAAAGAATTTGCATTAGAACAAATTGAATTGCAAAAGAAAGATTTTAAACGTCTAGGCGTTCGTGGTGATTTCAAAGATCCATATATCACTTTGAAACCAGAATATGAAGCTGCTCAAATTCGTTTATTCGGTGAAATGGCTGACAAAGGATTAATTAACAAAGGTAAAAAACCAGTTTACTGGTCACCTTCAAGTGAATCATCACTAGCAGAAGCTGAAATTGAATACCATGATAAACGTTCAGCATCAATCTATGTTGCTTTTAACGTAAAAGATTCTAAAGGTGTCGTAGATGATGATGCACAATTTATTATTTGGACAACAACACCATGGACTATCCCATCAAACGTTGCTATTACAGTCCATCCTGAACTTAAATATGGTCAATATAATGTGAATGGCAAAAAATATATCATCGCACAAGCACTTTCTGACGATGTAGCAGAAGCTTTAGAATGGGATAAAGATGCAATTCAATTAGAGAAAGAATTTACAGGTAAAGAATTAGAGTATGTTGAAGCACAACATCCATTCTTAGATCGTGTATCACTTGTAATTAACGGTAACCATGTTACAACTGATGCTGGTACAGGATGTGTTCATACTGCTCCTGGTCACGGGGAAGATGACTACATCGTTGGTCAAAAATATGATTTACCAGTTATTAGTCCTCTCGATGACAAAGGTGTATTTACAGAAGAAGGCGGACAATTTGAAGGTATGTTTTATGATAAAGCGAATAAAGCAGTTACTGACTTATTAACTGAAAAAGATGCTTTATTAAAATTAAATTTCATTACGCATAGTTATCCTCATGATTGGCGTACAAAAAAACCAGTTATCTTCCGTGCGACACCACAATGGTTTGCTTCAATCAATAAAGTTAGACAAGACATTTTAGATGCGATTGAAGCGACTGATTTTAAAGTAGACTGGGGTAAAACACGTATTTACAATATGATTCGTGATCGTGGCGAATGGGTTATCTCTCGTCAACGTGTTTGGGGTGTGCCATTACCAGTATTTTATGCTGAAAATGGTGACATTATCATGACGAAAGAAACAGTTAATCATGTTGCAGATCTTTTTGAAGAACACGGATCTAATATTTGGTTTGAAAGAGAAGCTAAAGATTTATTACCTGAAGGCTTTACTCATCCAAGTAGTCCGAATGGTGAATTTACTAAAGAAACAGACATTATGGATGTATGGTTTGATTCTGGTTCATCACATCGTGCCGTATTAGAAAATCGTCCTGAATTAAGTTTCCCAGCTGACTTATACTTTGAAGGTAGTGACCAATATCGTGGTTGGTTCAACTCTTCAATTACAACAGCAGTTGCTACAAGAGGACAAGCACCTTATAAATTCTTATTATCTCACGGCTTTGTTATGGATGGAGAAGGTAAGAAAATGAGTAAATCACTTGGTAATGTTATCGTGCCAGATCAAGTGGTAAAACAAAAAGGTGCCGACATTGCGCGTTTATGGGTAAGTAGTACAGATTACTTAGCTGACGTTCGCATCTCTGATGAAATTTTAAAACAAACTTCTGATGTTTATCGTAAAATTAGAAATACTTTAAGATTTATGTTAGGTAACGTAAGTGATTTTAATCCTGAAACAGATGCTATCCCTGAAGCTGAATTACTTGAAGTAGACAGATATTTATTAAATCGTTTACGTGAATTCACTGCTAGCACAATTAATCACTATGATAATTTTGACTACTTAAATATCTATCAAGAAGTTCAAAACTTTATCAATGTAGAATTAAGTAATTTCTATTTAGACTATGGTAAAGATATTCTTTATATCGAAGAAAAAAATGCACATAAACGTCGTAGTATGCAAACAGTGTTATATCAAATTCTAGTAGATATGACTAAATTATTAGCACCAATCCTTGTTCACACTGCTGAAGAAGTTTGGTCTCATACGCCTCATGTTAAAGAAGAAAGCGTTCATTTAGCTGATATGCCTGAAGTTGTCCAAGTAGACCAAGAATTATTAGATAAATGGAATCAATTAATGGCTTTACGTGATGATGTTAACCGTGCGTTAGAAGTTGCACGTAATAATAAAGTCATTGGTAAATCTTTAGAAGCTAAAGTGGTTATCGGTAATAATGACCAATTTAAAGCTGCGGAATTTTTACAACAATTCAATGATTTACAACAATTATTTATTGTTTCTCAAGTTGAAGTTGCTGAATCTGTAGACAACGCTGAAACATATCAATATGGTGATATCCGTATTGACCATGCTGATGGTGAGAAATGTGAAAGATGTTGGAATTTTAGTGAAGATTTAGGCGCAGTGGGCGAGTTAGACCACTTATGTCCTCGATGCCAAGAAGTTATTAAAACTTTGGTTTAATATAAAAAATATAATGTAGAATCTTTATAATATGCTCTCTTTAAAGTAGACATTTGAAAATGTAAACTTTAAAGGGAGTTTTTTATGATATATCTTTTTATAAATAAGGAATTATAAATCATAAGTAATAATTAAAATGAATATTTAATGTACCAGGAATGTTTGGCAACGAAATATAAAGGCTATTTAAGGTTATATCTAACTTTAAAGTGCTTAAGCTTTTGTTATGTGAAAAGGAGTGTATTTCATGAGTAAAATACTATTAACAGGTGCTTCTGGTTATATTGGAAGTCATTTAAAAAATCAATTAAAAGATGATCATGAAATTATTGCAATCTCTAGAAATGCTGATAATAAAGAAAATGAAACCAATGTTACGTGGAAAGCAGCCGATTTATTTGATTTAGATGAAATCACTGAAGTTATGGTAGGTATAGATACAGCAATCTATCTAGTTCATTCAATGATGCCTAACGCGAAACTAACACAGGCCAACTTTGAGGATATGGATGCGTTACTTGCAGATAATTTTGCACGTGCAGCTAAGCAACAAGGTGTGAAACACATTGTATTTATGAGTGGCATTATTCCTAGTGAAGATAATCTTTCAGCACATTTGCGAAGTCGTCTAGAATGTGAAAAAATTCTGGGATCTTATGGTATACCAGTAAGTACATTGCGTGCTGGATTAATTATAGGTGCTAAAGGAAGTTCTTACCCAATACTTAAAAGATTAGTAGAACGTTTGCCAGGTATGATTCTACCAAGTTGGGCTTATAATATGATTGCTCCAGTGGCAATTGAAGATGTAATTCATAAATTAGCAGCACTTGTAGAACGCTCACCAAAGGAAAATGAAGCTTTTGACATTTCAGGTCCTGAAATTATGAATTATAAAGAGTTAATTCAACGTACTGCAAAAGTTTTAGATAAACGTCTACCTATTATAGACTTACCGATTATACCTATTTGGGTGAGTCGTTATTGGGTTCAATTAATTTCTCAAGTTCCTAAAGAAATGGTTTACCCACTTATGAATAGCTTAGTTCATGATATGATTCCACAACCTAAGCACACACATCCGGATTTATCGTATGGCTCAATGAGTTATGAAGAAAGTGTTCGTAAATCACTTGAAGAAGAGCAAAATGAGAAACAGAAAAAAGCTAAGCAATCTAATAGTTCGAATAAAGAAAAAGCTAAAAATGAAGAGATAAAGGATGTTAGAGCAATAACACGGTTTACTATCCCTGATAATTATTCTATACAAGATGTATCTCGTGAATACGCCAAATTTATTAACAATATTACATTACATTTAGTTAAAGGAACTATAAATGAACATGAATTTAATATTAGCTTGCCTTTTATTCATAAATTTATCTTAGAAATGAAAAGGGATACACATGATTCTACTGAGAATATGATTGTATATCGAATCGTTGGCGGAGATTTAGCGTTAGACGATGAAGGTGGTAATGCTAGATTTGAATTCAGAAGAATCTTAGATAGTAATGAAGGTCTGATTGCACTTCAAGAATATCAACCTACGTTACCTTGGGTAGTCTATAAATATACTCAAGCAAATATTCATAAAACTGTAATGGATATATTTATGAAACATATGAATCGCTTAGCAGAAGAAGAAAAACAGTCTACCAAACATAAAGTTTTAGGAAATGTAGCAATATCAACTGGCGCAATTATTGGTGCAATGATAGGGTCAAAAATTTTTCAAGCACTCACAAATAAAAATTAATTAATATAATAATATGTTTACTTAAAGGACTTGAAGCATTGGATGGTGCTTCAAGTCTTTTTTAGATTCGTAGTAATCTATCTAAGCTATAGTGACGATTATGTAAAGTACGAGTTAAACTCTGTAAAATCGTAAATGACTGTGAATCTAAAGTTCAAGTTAAATCGTTGATTGAGTTAAAATCACGTCTTAATACAGAGAAATATGATTTAAATAAATAGTATAGAAATCAATACATCAAAAATAATTATTTCAACTCTTAGTTCTAAATAAAAACTTTTAGAGCAAATAAATTGCAAACTACACATAAAGACTGATAAAATTTTCGATATTTTAAGATACAATAATCATTATTAACTCTAAATTTAAGTTATAACATTTTATAAAAAATAGGAGGACGCAATGTTTCATTCGAAAAATGCTCATTTTATAAACGGTGTGACATTAAATGTCAGAAATCTAGCTATATTAAGACCTTTCTACGAAGAGGTGTTAGGTTTCGAAGTAGTTATTGAGACAACGTCCTCCGTACAGTATGAAATAGGTCAATCCAATCATTTTCTCACATTAAGTGAAGTCACTAATGGTCGAGAACCCTTGCTTTCAGAAGCGGGTCTCTTTTATATAGGTATTTTATTACCAAATATGCATGACTTAGCAGATTTATTAGTACAATTGAGTGATTATGAGATTCCTGTTAATGGTGGAGAACAAAGTGTCTGCACTTCACTATTTTTTGAAGATCCTGAAGGTAATGCATTTAAATTTTATGTCGATCATGATAGAGATTATTGGGTATATCACGATCATCAATTGCAATTAGAAATAGAAGCGATAAATGTACCATATTTACTAAATAATGTATCTAATGAACAATGGCAAGGTATCCCTAAAGGAAGTAAGATTGGTAATGTTTCTCTTAAAACAATACGAATATCTGAAGTTAAAGACTATTATTTAACATACTTTGGTCTAGAGCAATCCGCTTACTTAGATAAATTCTCTCTTTATTTATCTTCATCACATTATTATCATCATTTAGCTGTAAATCAGTGGCTTTCAAGTACAAAGCGCATTGAAAATGAAAAATCTTACGGACTTGCTTTAATTGATTTTTATTATCCTGAAACAACGCACATAGATATAAATGGACCAGACGGTATTCAATTTAGATTTAATTTTATTGAAGTAGTGTGATATTATGAAGAAATTTATATTAGCAATGGTTATAGGATGTGTCATGTTCACTGGTGGAGCATTATATGATGGTATAGATAATCAAGATATGACACAACCGACAATTCATTTTTGGGAAAAGAATCCAATGAAATTAAACACGTATGCAAAAGGTCAATGTACATATTATGTCTTTGATAGAGTTCGACAAGATGGAAAAATGATTGATAATAAATGGGGAGATGCTAAGTATTGGGCGTCTAATGCTAAGGATGAAGGCTATAAAGTGAATGAACATCCTACTTCTGGGTCGATACTTCAATATCCTAAAGGGAAACACGGACATGTAGCATATGTTGAGAAAGTAAATAAAGATGGTTCGCTAACAGTTGCGGATATGAATTTTAGAAAACCATATGAAGTAACCATACGGACTGTATTTGCATATCAAGTTGATGAATTTAATTATATTCATCCTAAAGAAAATAAGTACGCATAATATTTAAATTCATTTTTTTATAGTTATTGATTACTTCCATACTATTTATAACTGTAGCTTTTTTTATAATAGTGAGTAAGCTATAATGTAGAGTGTTGTAAAAGTGTTGATGTGTGAATGGAGGCACGTGAATGAAGAAAAAGTATTATATTGGTATATCATTAATCGTAGCGATAGCTATTTTAGTGATTGATCAAATAACAAAAAGAATTATAGCTACTACAATGAATATTGGAGATTCATATGAAGTCATACCCCATTTTTTAAATATTACATCTCATCGAAATAATGGTGCAGCTTGGGGGATATTAAGTGGCAAAATGGGATTCTTTTATATCATTACGCTAATTATATTAGTTGTATTAATTTTATTTTATATTAAAGAAGCAAAATATAATCTATTTATGCAAGTAGCAATTAGTTTACTATTTGCAGGCGCATTAGGTAATTTTATTGATCGTTTAATTAATGGAGAAGTAGTGGATTTTATTGATACTAATATCTTTGGATATGCTTTCCCTATATTTAATGTCGCGGACTCAAGCCTAACAATAGGTGTTTTATTTATTATTATTGCATTACTTAAAGATGCAACTTCAAAAGGATAGGAGGTTACGCTATGGAATCATTTGAATACAAAATAGAGAATCAAGAAACTGTAGGACAACGTATTGATAAATTACTACCCGAATATAATTCAGAATGGTCTAGAAGCCAGATCCAAGATTGGATTAAAGAAGGATTAGTGACGGTAAATGGTAAAGTCATAAAATCTAATTATAAAGTTAAATTAAATGATACTATTGTTGTTACTGAAAAAGAAATTGTCGAAGCGGATATTCAACCTGAAAACTTAAATCTAGACATCTATTATGAAGATGAAGATGTTGCAATTGTGTATAAACCGAAGGGTATGGTAGTACATCCGTCTCCAGGACATTATTCAGGTACTTTAGTTAATGGGCTAATGTATCAAATTAAAGATTTATCAGGTATCAATGGTGAAATTCGTCCAGGTATTGTACATCGAATTGATATGGATACATCAGGATTATTAATGGTCGCTAAAAATGATATTGCTCATCGAGGATTAGTAGAACAATTGATGGATAAATCAGTAAAACGTAAATATACTGCTTTAGTTCATGGTAATATTCCACATGATTATGGTACGATTGATGCGCCGATTGGTCGTAATGAAAAAGATCGTCAGTCAATGGATGTTGTTGATAATGGTAAAGAAGCGATTACACATTTTAATGTGATCGAACACTTTAAAGACTATACATTAATTGAATGTCAGTTAGAAACAGGAAGAACACATCAAATTCGTGTACATATGAAATATATTGGCTTTCCTTTAGTAGGAGATCCTAAATACGGTCCAAGAAAAACATTAGACATTGGTGGTCAAGCATTACATGCAGGTGTAATTGGCTTTGAACATCCAGTAACACATGAATATATAGAGCGTCACGCCGATTTACCGAAAGACTTTGAACAATTATTGGAAGATATTCGTTTAAGAGATGCACAAAGTTAATAATGTCAAAGTTTTGAATAAATAAGTTAGTCCTCTTTAAAGGCTGGTTTTGCAAAAATGCAGAATCAGCCTTTTTAATATTTATTCATAGTATGGTTATTTTTAAATTAAAAAATTATTACATTAATATACATTTTTGAATAGGGTTGAAACTAGACAAATTTGGTGATTATTAATTGCAAATGTATAGAGTTGAAGTTCTTCAAGTAATCAAGTTAATAAAAAAATTAAATACAAGTCGAATTTAAGAAATGTATTTTATGTGTATAAATATCAAATCATAATAATATTTAATAATTTTTATTTGTTAAATGGTTGAATTGCTAAACTAATTATGTTGCTATTTATATACAATTGATAATATAATTATTTTAAATCAAACTAATTGCAGGTAATTGATTTGAACTTGATTAGTAATAGAAATTTGGAGATGTGGATATTATGTCGAAAAGAGAAAGAAACTTCAACCATTCCTTTGGCCAAGAAAAGTCTAGAGTAAGACTTTATAAATCCGGTAAAAATTGGGTTAAAGCGAGTATTAGAGAAATTCAACTTTTAAAAACGTTAGGCTTACCATTTTTAAATAAAGATGTTGAAAATGTTAAAGATATCAAATCTAAAGAAAAAACGGACTTTAAAAAACAAGCATTTAAAACTACAGGGCTAGCGGGAGGTATATTTACCTTTGCAATGTTAAATGATCATCATGTATTTGCTGCATCCGAAACACCTATGACTTCTGAGCTTTCATCAAATAGTGGTACCGTTTCTAATAGAAATTCAACAACTATATCAAAAGCAGAAGTAACTAACTCAACTTCAAATATGTCAAGCACATCTGTAAATAGTACACATTCCACTGAAGAAGCTAATAAATTAACATCTACTGAGCATGATAGTCAGAGTAAATCATACTCGAATACAAGTAATTCAGAAAAAAGTACTGAATCTACAACAAGTAATATGTCGACTACTTCTGAACATAAAATCAGCACAAATAAAGTTTCTACATCTGAAAATAAAGAATCTCAATCATTATTTAATAAATCTAAAGATGGAAAAGAAACTAAAATTTTTGGTTCTGCTGAAAGCAATATAAAAGTTGCTAAAAGCGATATGACATCTACAGATAAGAGTGAGAATCATAAAGAATATAGTAAAGAATTATCTTCTGATAATAGAGAAAATTCTACGACATCAAAAGGTTCTGAGAATGCAAAAAGTATTCATTCAACCCATATTTTGAACTCAACAGAAAAAAGTAAATCCGAAAAGTCTGTAAGTTTAGCCAAATCAACCAGTACTACTGAAAAAGAAAATAATAAAGGTTTGGACTCAACATTAATGGTGAGTGATTCTACCAGCACTTCTACTCAAACCATGCCTAATAAGTTAAGAACATTTAGCAGATTAGCTGTGGCTACAAATAATACAAATGCGACAGTAGCTCAAGTTGCTAATAACGATCTTGTATCAATCAACAAAGATAACTTTACTGATCATTTTAATGTTAAGGATTCAGCAACTTACGACGCTTCAACTGGAATAGTCACTTTAACTCCAGATGCAAATAGTAAAAAAGGTTCTATAACTTTAAATACTAAAATTAATTCAAATAAAAGTTTCCATTTTACTGGAAAAGTTAATTTAGGAAATCGGTATGAAGGCTATTCTCCTGGAGGAGTTGTTGGTGGGGATGGTATTGGATTTGCCTTTTCACCAGGAAAAATAGATGATACAGGTAAAGAGGGTGCTGCGTTAGGTATAGGCGGATTAAATAATGCTTTTGGATTTAAATTAGATACGTATCATAATACATCTCAACCGAAAGCGGACGCTAAAGCAAATAAAGATCCATCAAATGTTGCTGGTGGAGGAGCGTTTGGAGCTTTCGTGTCAACAGATGCTTCAGGAGTTGCAACAACTGAATCGACAAATGCAGCCAAATTAAAAGTGCAGCCAACTGATAATTCATTCCAAAATTTTGAAATTGATTATAATGGTGATACTAAAGTTATGACCGTTACTTATGCAGGCCAACAATTTACAAGAAATTTATCTGATTGGTTAAAGAAAAATACAAATACAAGTAATTATGCATTATCAATCACTGCTTCAACAGGTGGTGCCCGAAATTTGCAACAACTTCAGTTTGGTACTTTTACTTACACACAAAGTGCCTCTACTGAAGTGAGATATGTTGATGCAACTACTGGAAAAGATATCATTCCGCCTAAAACATTGGCTGGTGATGTAGATAATGTAGTGACGTTAGATAAGCAAGAAAGCACAATGAATTCTCTTGGTTACCAATATAAAAGTGTAGATAGTTCAAATGCACCAACATTTAATTCAACTAATAATCAAGTAAAACTTACTAATGCTGGACAATCTGTTATCTACTATTTTAGTGACGTTACCTCTCCAACAATTAGTATGAGTAATCAAACTAATCAGGTTTTTGCGCCAATTAGTCCAGTTACTGTAACTGCTACTGATAATAGTGGAGTAGCACCAACTATCAATGTAACAGGATTACCTGATGGTTTAACATATGATCAAACAAGTAATACAATTTCTGGCACACCAACAAAAATTGGAAACTATACTGTAACTATTACAGCTACTGATAGTAGTAATCTACAAAAAACGCAAAATATTAATTGGTCAATTACTAGAAACGCAACGAGCGATTCTATTTCAACGTCAAGTAGTGATAGCCAATCAACTAGTATAACGAAATCAACAAGTGAGTCGACGTCAACTGCTAATAGTGAGAGTAATTCTATCAGTACAGAAAAAAGTCAAAGTAACTCTAGAAGTATTAGTTTATCTGACTCGACAAGTACTAGTATATCAACATTAGATAGTACATCAGCATCAACAAGTGAAAGTGACTCAAACAGTGCAAGCACATCGACAAGTACATCAACATCAACAAGCATGAGTGATTCAACAAGTGCGAGTGATTCAGATAGTACAAGTACATCGTTAAGTGAATTACAAAGTGCGAGTCTTTCAGACTCAGAAAGTGCAAGCACATCAGATAGTGTGGCAGTATCAACAAGTGTGAGTGACTCAGATAGTACAAGTACATCATTAAGTGAATCAGAAAGTGCGAGTCTGTCAGACTCATTAAGTGCAAACACGTCAGAAAGTGAATCAACATCAACAAGTGTGAGCAACTCAACAAGTACAAGCACATCAGATAGTGCGTCAACGTCAACAAGTATAAGTGACTCAGATAGTACAAGTACATCATTAAGTGGATCAGAAAGCGCGAGTCTGTCAGACTCATTAAGTGCAAGCACGTCAGAAAGTGAATCAACATCAACAAGTGCGAGTGATTCAGATAGTACAAGTACATCGTTAAGTGAATCACAAAGTGCGAGTCTGTCAGACTCAGAAAGTGTAAGCACATCAGATAGTGTGTCAGCATCAACAAGTGTGAGTGACTCAGATAGTACAAGTACATCATTAAGTGAATCAGAAAGTGCGAGTCTTTCAGACTCATTAAGTGCAAGCACGTCAGAAAGTGAATCAACATCAACAAGTGTGAGCAACTCAACAAGTACAAGCACATCAGATAGTGCGTCAACGTCAACAAGTATAAGTGACTCAGATAGTACAAGTACATCATTAAGTGGATCAGAAAGCGCGAGTCTGTCAGACTCATTAAGTGCAAGCACGTCAGAAAGTGAATCAACATCAACAAGTGCGAGTGATTCAGATAGTACAAGTACATCGTTAAGTGAATCAGAAAGTGCGAGTCTGTCAGACTCAGAAAGTGTAAGCACATCAGATAGTGTGTCAGCATCAACAAGTGTGAGTGACTCAACGAGCACAAGCACATCAGATAGTGCGTCAATGTCAGCAAGTGTGAGTGACTCAGATAGTACAAGTACATCATTAAGTGGATCAGAAAGCGCGAGTCTGTCAGACTCATTAAGTGCAAGCACGTCAGAAAGTGAATCAACATCAACAAGTGTGAGTGATTCAACAAGTGCAAGTACTTCGGATAGTGCGTCAACGTCAACAAGTGCGAGTGATTCAGATAGTACAAGTACATCGTTAAGTGAATCACAAAGTGAGAGTCTTTCAGATTCAGAAAGTGAAAGCACATCAGATAGTGTGTCAGCATCAACAAGTGTGAGTGACTCAACAAGCACAAGTACATCATTAAGTGAATCAGAAAGTGCGAGTCTGTCAGACTCATTAAGTGCAAGCACGTCAGAAAGTAAATCAACATCAACAAGTGTGAGCAACTCAACAAGTACAAGCACATCAGATAGTGCGTCAATGTCAACAAGTGTGAGTGACTCAGATAGTACAAGTACATCATTAAGTGGATCAGAAAGCGCGAGTCTGTCAGACTCAGAAAGTGTAAGCACATCAGAAAGTGCATCAACGTCAACAAGTGCGAGTGATTCAGATAGTACAAGTACATCGTTAAGTGAATCACAAAGTGAGAGTCTTTCAGATTCAGAAAGTGAAAGCACATCAGATAGTGTGTCAGCATCAACAAGTGTGAGTGACTCAACAAGCACAAGTACATCATTAAGTGGATTAGAAAGTGCGAGTCTGTCAGACTCAGAAAGTGTAAGCACATCAGATAGTGCATCAACGTCAACAAGTGTGAGTGATTCAACAAGTGCAAGTACTTCGGATAGTGCGTCAACGTCAACAAGTGCGAGTGATTCAGATAGTACAAGTACATCGTTAAGTGAATCAGAAAGTGCGAGTCTGTCAGACTCATTAAGTGAAAGCACATCAGATAGTGTGTCAGCATCAACAAGTGTGAGTGACTCAACAAGCACAAGTACATCATTAAGTGAATCAGAAAGTGCGAGTCTTTCAGACTCATTAAGTGCAAGCACGTCAGAAAGTGAATCAACATCAACAAGTGTGAGCAACTCAACAAGTACAAGCACATCAGATAGTGCGTCAACGTCAACAAGTATAAGTGACTCAGATAGTACAAGTACATCATTAAGTGGATCAGAAAGCGCGAGTCTGTCAGACTCATTAAGTGCAAGCACGTCAGAAAGTGAATCAACATCAACAAGTGCGAGTGATTCAGATAGTACAAGTACATCGTTAAGTGAATCAGAAAGTGCGAGTCTGTCAGACTCATTAAGTGAAAGCACATCAGATAGTGTGTCAGCATCAATAAGTGTGAGTGACTCAACAAGCACAAGTACATCGTTAAGTGAATCAGAAAGTGCGAGTCTGTCAGACTCAGAAAGTGTAAGCACATCAGATAGTGTGTCAGCATCAACAAGTGTGAGTGACTCAACGAGCACAAGCACATCAGATAGTGCGTCAATGTCAACAAGTGTGAGTGACTCAGATAGTACAAGTACATCATTAAGTGGATCAGAAAGCGCGAGTCTGTCAGACTCATTAAGTGCAAGCACGTCAGAAAGTGAATCAACATCAACAAGTGTGAGCAACTCAACGAGCACAAGTACATCAGATAGTGCATCAATGTCAACAAGTGTGAGTGATTCAACAAGTGCAAGTACTTCGGATAGTGCGTCAACGTCAACAAGTACGAGTGATTCAGATAGTACAAGTACATCGTTAAGTGAATCACAAAGTGCGAGTCTGTCAGACTCAGAAAGTGTAAGCACATCAGAAAGTGTATCAACATCAACAAGTGTAAGTGACTCAGATAGTACAAGTACATCATTAAGTGAATCACAAAGTGCGAGTCTGTCAGACTCAGAAAGTGTAAGCACATCAGAAAGTGCATCAACGTCAACAAGTGCGAGTGATTCAGATAGTACAAGTACATCGTTAAGTGAATCACAAAGTGAGAGTCTTTCAGATTCAGAAAGTGAAAGCACATCAGATAGTGTGTCAGCATCAACAAGTGTGAGTGACTCAACAAGCACAAGTACATCATTAAGTGGATCAGAAAGCGCAAGTCTTTCAGACTCATTAAGTGAAAGTACTTCAGAAAGTGAATCAACATCAACAAGTGTGAGCAACTCAACGAGCACAAGTACATCAGATAGTGCATCAACGTCAACAAGTGTGAGTGACTCAGATAGTACACGTACATCATTAAGTGAATCAGAAAGCGCGAGTCTGTCAGACTCAGGAAGTGCAAGCACATCAGATAGTGCGTCAACGTCAACTAGTGCGAGTGAGTCAACAAGCACAAGTACATCATTAAGTGGATCAGAAAGTGCGAGTCTGTCAGACTCATTAAGTGAAAGCACGTCAGAAAGTGAATCAACATCAACAAGTGTGAGCAACTCAACGAGCACAAGTACATCAGATAGTGCATCAACGTCAACAAGTGTGAGTGATTCAACAAGTGCAAGTACTTCGGATAGTGCGTCAACGTCAACAAGTATGAGCGATTCAACAAGTGCAAGTACATCATTGAGTGGATCACAAAGTGCGAGTCTTTCAGACTCAGAAAGTGTAAGCGCATCAAATAGTGCATCAACATCAACAAGCATGAGTGACTCAGATAGTACAAGTACATCATTAAGTGGATCAGAAAGCGCGAGTCTGTCAGACTCATTAAGTGCAAGCACGTCAGATAGTGCATCAACGTCAACAAGTGTGAGTGACTCAACGAGCACAAGCACATCAGATAGTGCGTCAACGTCAACAAGTGTGAGTGATTCAACAAGTGCAAGTACTTCGGATAGTGCGTCAACGTCAACAAGTACGAGTGATTCAGATAGTACAAGTACATCGTTAAGTGAATCAGAAAGTGCGAGTCTGTCAGACTCAGAAAGTGTAAGCACATCAGATAGTGTGTCAGCATCAACAAGTGTGAGTGACTCAATAAGCACAAGTACATCATTAAGTGAATCAGAAAGTGCGAGTCTGTCAGACTCAGAAAGTGCAAGCACATCAGATAGTGTGTCAGCATCAACAAGTGTGAGTGACTCAACGAGCACAAGCACATCAGATAGTGCGTCAACTTCAACAAGTGCGAGTGACTCATTAAGTGTAAGCGCATCAAATAGTGAATCAACATCAACAAGCATGAGTGACTCAGATAGTACAAGTACATCATTAAGTGGATCAGAAAGCGCGAGTCTGTCAGACTCATTAAGTGAAAGCACGTCAGAAAGTGAATCAACATCAACAAGTGTGAGCAACTCAACGAGCACAAGTACATCAGATAGTGCATCAACGTCAACAAGTGTGAGTGACTCAGATAGTACAAGTACATCATTAAGTGAATCAGAAAGCGCGAGTCTGTCAGACTCAGGAAGTGTAAGCACATCAGATAATGCGTCAACGTCAACAAGTGTGAGTGACTCAGATAGTACAAGTACATCGTTAAGTGAATCAGAAAGTGCGAGTCTGTCAGACTCATTAAGTGAAAGCACATCAGAAAGTGAATCAACATCAACAAGTGTGAGTGACTCAGATAGTACAAGTACATCATTAAGTAGATCAGAAAGTGCGAGTCTTTCAGACTCATTAAGTGAAAGCACATCAGAAAGTGAATTAACATCAACAAGTGTAAGTGATTCAATAAGTACAAGCACATCAGATAGTGCGTCAACATCAACAAGCATGAGTGACTCAACGAGCAGAAGCACATCAGATAGTGCGTCAACGTCAACAAGTGCGAGTGATTCAGATAGTACAAGTACATCGTTAAGTGAATCACAAAGTGCGAGTCTGTCAGACTCATTAAGTGAAATCACATCAGAAAGTGAATCAACATCAACAAGTGTGAGCAACTCAACGAGCACAAGTACATCAGAAAGTGAATCAACATCAACAAGTATGAGTGACTCAACAAGTGAAAGTACGTCAGATAGTGCGTCAGCTTCAACAAGTGTGAGCGACTCAGATAGTGCAAGCACATCATTGAGTAATTCATCATCAACGAGCCAATCAAACTCATCAAGTACAAGTACATCAATTTCTGATTCTACTTCTACATCAGTAAGTACATCAGAATCTAGAAATGGTTCACACTCAATAAGTAATTCAAATAGTACTTCAAGTTCAGGTAGTACATCATATTCAGGTTCAAATACAACATCACAAAGTCATTCAGCATCGATAAGTATGAGTAACTCAACAAGTACAAGTGCATCACATACATTGAGCACTTCGCATTCAAGTACTACATCAAATTCAATGAGTACATCTCATTCACAATTTGATTCAACTTCAAGTTCAACAAGTGCGAGTGGTTCAAACAGTGCAAGTACATCAATAAGTGGCTCAACGGCAACAAGTGTAAGTGATGTTTCAAGTGCAAGCACATCAACATCAATGTCAGAAAGTATATCAACAAGCAGTTCAGAATCACAAAGTAACACGGCTTCACAAATGCATAGCAACGCACAACATCATGATGCTAAAGATGATTTACCAGAAACAGGTGGTAGTGATTCTAACTCAACAGGATTAGTATCAACGGTTGTAGCAATGTTAGCGGGATTAGGATTAGTCAGAAAATCTCGTAAAAATAAAAAAGATAAAGGGAATAAAAAATCTGAATAAACATTAGATATTAAAATGAATATTTAAGCAACGAATGGTATGACTCAACGTTTATGTATAGTACATTTTGTAAGAGCGTGAGCTCAATTTGATAATTTAATGCTTTATATCAAATACGGTGTAGCTAACTAGCACTGAGAAGGACTTGTATTAATCTTTTCTCAGTTCTAGTCTTACTTATGGATGAAACTCAATTTAGAAAATTTCAAAAAGATATTATACAAATAATGTAAGTTAAAATAGGATGCTATGTTCATAAAGGAATACTGATTCAATCTTAACCTCAGTTCCATTTAAACTTAAAATGCTATCAATTTTTTGTTAAATAAATAGAATCATTTTGCTCATAAATTAAAAGGTTTTACTAAATAGTTTTTATAGACCAATTGGAAATTCAATTGTTAAACTACATTTTAATTTCATTCACAATCAAACAGTGTAGTTTCATTTTAGACAGTGAGTAAAGAATTCAACTAAAGCGCAGAATTTCCAAAATTTGCATTGACTTATTTCTAAAAAAGCATTAAGCTAGTAACAGTTAAAAAAGAAAACGATGTCTTTAAACGAGAGTCCAGAGAGGCTTCAAAGACAATGAGAATAATTCTATATACTCAGATGAAACAAATGACTATTTATAATAGGTAAATTTGTCAAATCAATCTAAATTTAACATGTATAAATACTTGTACATGCTGTATATAAATTAAACCTCATGTCTTTGGAAAAAGACATGAGGTTTTTTTAATAATATCAAGAGGTGAGATAATGTCTGAGCGTGTCATAATGGATGAAGCTGCAATACAACGTACTGTAACTCGCATTGCACATGAGATTCTTGAATACAATAAAGGTACAGAGAACCTTGTCTTACTAGGTATTAAAACAAGGGGCGAATTTTTAGCAAGACGTATACAAGATAAAATTAATCAAATTGAGCAGAAGACAGTTCCAACTGGTACTATTGACATTACACACTTTAGAGATGATATAGAAATTTCAAACAAACAGATCACTAAAGAAGCAATCGAAATTGATGCCGATATTACAGATAAAGTTGTAATCATTATAGATGACGTACTTTATACTGGAAGAACGGTAAGAGCTTCATTAGACGCAATTTTATTACATTCTCGACCAAATAAAATTGGTTTAGCGGCTCTTGTTGATCGAGGGCATCGTGAATTACCAATTAGAGCAGATTTTGTAGGTAAAAACATTCCAACTGCTAAAGAAGAAGCAGTTTCAGTTTATTTAACTGAGAGGGATTCATATAATGCAGTAGTAATTGAATAAAGCCTTTTAAATCAGTACGAGAGACTGAAAAAGGTGAAGTATTTAATGGTGAGTATGTAGGAAATTAAAATATCTAGATTTTATAGAACTAAAACTCACAGCAATTAAATACTTTATCGCGTATTTACAGATAAGCTAGTAATACTGTTGCTTATCGGTACTTTAGATACGGATTTTTTAGTCTCTTTACATCAATTATGTAAAGAGGCTTTTTCTATAAGAAAGGAAGAAAAATTGATGGAAAATGAACAAATGTTTGAGCGCACTGTCAAACCAGTGCTAGATGTACAAGACAAACCAAAACCGGCACAATGGGCACTGCTTAGTTTGCAACATTTATTTGCAATGTTTGGTTCTACAGTATTAGTACCATTTTTGACAGGGTTACCAATATCAGCAGCATTACTTGCGTCAGGAATAGGAACGCTACTTTATATTTTAATAACTAAGGCTAAAATTCCAGCATATTTGGGGTCAAGTTTCGCCTTCATCACGCCAATCATTACAGGATTAAGTACACATAGCCTTGGAGATATGTTGGTAGCATTATTCGCCAGTGGTGTGATGTATGTCATTATTGGAATTTTCATCAAAATAAGCGGAACAGGTTGGTTAATGCATTTATTGCCTCCTGTAGTCGTAGGGCCAGTGATCATGGTTATCGGATTAAGTTTAGCACCTACAGCGGTAAACATGGCCATGTATGAAAATTCAGGAGATATGAAAGGTTACAATTTAAGTTATTTAGTAGTAGCACTGATAACATTGCTTGTCACAATTGTAGTTCAAGGTTTCTTTAAAGGGTTCTTATCACTCATTCCAGTACTTATTGGCATAATTGTAGGCTACATCGTTTCAATCTTTATGGGGCTCGTAAAGTTCTCAACAATTGCTAAGGCACACTGGTTTGATTTTCCACATATCTATCTACCATTTAAAGATTATGTGCCATCAGTTCATTTAGGGCTCATTTTAGTAATGTTGCCTATCGTGTTTGTCACAGTAAGTGAACATATCGGACATCAAATGGTAATTAACAAAATTGTAGGACGTAATTTCTTTGAAGATCCTGGTTTACATCGCTCGATTATTGGTGACGGTATATCAACAATGTTCGCAAGTATCATCGGTGGACCACCAAGTACGACATATGGTGAAAATATCGGTGTGTTAGCAATTACAAGAATTTATAGTATTTATGTCATTGGTGGTGCAGCGGTTATTGCAATCGTCTTATCATTTATTGGAAAGTTCTCAGCATTAGTATCATCAATTCCAACACCGGTCATGGGTGGGGTTTCAATCCTACTATTCGGTATTATTGCAGCAAGTGGTTTAAGAATGTTAGTTGAAAGTCAAATAGATTTTGCTAATAATCGTAACTTAGTCATCGCATCAGTTATCTTAGTCGTTGGTATCGGTAATTTACTGATTAACTTAAAAGGTATTGGCATTAACCTTCAAATTGAAGGTATGGCCTTAGCAGCACTCTCAGGTATTATCTTAAATTTAATTTTGCCAAAAGAAAAAAAAGAACAAAAAAACTAATTTAAAACAGATTATTTATCAGGAGGCGCTTTATGAAAAACTTATTATCTATGGAACACTTATCAAACGAGGACATTTATGACTTAATTAAAACTGCTAGTGATTATAAATCTGGAAAACAAAAATTACCACAATTTGAGGGGCAATTTGTTTCTAACTTATTCTTCGAAAATTCAACACGTACAAAATGTAGCTTTGAAGTTGCAGAACAAAAACTTGGTCTTAAAGAAGTTAACTTTGAAATCAGTACATCTTCAGTCCAAAAAGGCGAGACATTATATGATACATGTAAAACATTAGAAAGTATCGGTGTTAATTTACTAGTCATAAGACATTCTCAAAATGCATACTACGAAGAGTTAGAAAATTTAAATATCCCAATCGCGAATGCTGGTGATGGTAGTGGGCAACACCCTACACAAAGTTTACTAGATATCATGACTATCTATGAAGAATATGGTTCATTCGAAGGGTTAAATATCTTGATATGTGGTGATATTAAAAATTCACGTGTAGCTAGAAGTAATTACACAAGTCTTACATCTTTAGGCGCAAATGTGATGTTCTCAAGTCCAGATGAATGGGTGGATGAAACATTAGATGCACCATATGTTCAAATTGATGATGTGATTGATCAAGTAGATATAGTGATGTTATTACGTGTGCAACATGAAAGACACGGTATAACAGGTGAAGCGAATTTTGAAGCTGATGAATATCATGAAAAATTTGGTTTAACAAAAGGTAGATATGACCAATTAAAAGAAAATGCTATAGTTATGCACCCTGCACCGGTAAATAGAGGGGTAGAAATTGATAGTGAATTAGTAGAAGCTCCAAAAGCGCGTATTTTCAAACAAATGACTAACGGCATGTATTTAAGAATGGCAGTAATCAATAAACTATTATCTGAGAGAGAGGCGTAAGTTATGAAATTAATTACAAATGCTAACATTTTAGAGAACGGTGAACTTAAACAAACATCTATCTTAATTGATGGACAATACATTAAGGCGATTGATAGTAATATTAAAGCTGATGAAAATGTAGAAGTGATTGATGCACAAGGACAATTCGTAGCACCAGGACTAATTGATGTTCACGTACATTTACGTGAACCAGGTGGTGAACACAAAGAAACAATAGAAACTGGAACTAAAGCAGCAGCAAGAGGTGGATTTACAACAGTTTGCCCTATGCCAAACACACGTCCAGTACCTGATTCAGTTGAACACATGGATCGATTACAACAATTAATAAAAGAAAATGCACAAGTTCGTGTATTACCATACGCATCTATTACAGTTCGTCAGGCTGGTAAAGAACATGTAGATTTTGAAGCTTTAGCAAGAGATGGTGCTTTTGCTTTCACGGATGATGGCGTAGGTGTTCAGGAGTCGGCGATGATGTATGAAGCAATGCAAGCAGCCGCTAAAGTAAATAAAGCAGTAGTCGCACACTGTGAAGATAATAGTTTAATTTATGGTGGTGCTATGCATCAAGGTAAACGTAGTGAAGAACTTGGGATACCTGGTATTCCTAATATTTGTGAAGCAGTTCAAATTGCAAGAGACGTACTACTTGCTGAAGCAGCTCATTGTCACTACCACGTATGTCATGTATCTACTAAAGAAAGCGTTAGAGCAATTCGTGATGCAAAAGCAGCAGGCATTCATGTTACTGCAGAAGTAACACCACATCACTTACTTTTAACTGAAGATGATGTGCCTGGAGATAATGCGATTTTCAAAATGAATCCACCTTTAAGAAGTAAAGAAGATAGAGATGCGTTATTAGAAGGGTTGTTAGATGGCACAATTGATTGCATTGCGACAGACCATGCACCTCACGCTAAAGAAGAGAAAGCACAACCAATGACGAAAGCACCATTTGGTATTGTTGGCAGTGAAACTGCATTCCCACTATTATATACACACTTTGTGAAAAATGGTGACTGGACATTACAACAATTAGTTGATTATCTAACAATAAAGCCGGCACAAACATTTGATTTACCATATGGCAAATTAGAAGAAGGTAGCTTAGCTGATTTAACAATTATTAATTTAGATGAGGAACGTGAAATTAGAGGAGAGGATTTCTTATCTAAAGCTGATAACACACCATTTATTGGATACAAAGTATACGGTAATCCAGTGTTAACAATGGTAGAAGGCGAAGTTAAATTTAAGGAGGATAAGTAAAATGCTTGAGCGACGTTATCTTGTATTAGAAGATGGAAGTTTTTATGAAGGGTATAAATTAGGCTCAAATGAGTTATCTATTGGCGAAATTGTCTTTAACACCGCTATGACGGGTTATCAAGAGACAATTTCTGACCCATCATACACTGGACAAATCATTACATTCACATATCCATTAATTGGCAACTACGGTATTAACCGTGATGACTTTGAAACATTAACACCAACTTTAAATGGTGTAGTTGTGAAAGAAGCAAGTACACATCCTAGTAATTTTAGAAAACAAAAGACATTACATGAAGTACTTGTTCAATACAAGATACCAGGCATTTCTGGTGTAGATACACGTAGTATTACACGCAAGATTAGACAACACGGCGTACTGAAAGCAGGTTTTACTGATGATAAATCAGAAATCGAACAATTAGCTACACGCTTAAAATCAGCTGGATTGCCACGCGATGAAGTAGCTACTGTATCGACAAAGACGCCTTATGTGTCAACAGGCTCAGATTTAAGTGTCGTTTTACTTGATTTTGGTAAGAAACAAAACATTGTACGTGAATTAAATTTACGAGGTTGCAATGTTACAGTTGTGCCATATGATACGAGTGCTGAAGAAATTTTAGCAATGTCACCAGACGGTGTTATGTTATCGAATGGCCCTGGAGATCCAGATGAAGTCGATGTAGCACTAGATATGATAAATGGTATCTTAGGCAAAATTCCATTCTTTGGTATATGTTTAGGACATCAGTTGTTTGCTCTATCTCAAGGTGCAACATCATTTAAGATGAAATTTGGACACCGTGGAGCTAACCACCCAGTTAAAGATTTACGCACTGGTAAAGTGGATATTACGAGTCAAAACCATGGTTATGCGATTGATAAAGATTCTTTAGAAAATACAGACCTAGAAGTCACACATATTGCTTTAAATGATGGCACAGTCGAAGGATTAAGACATAAAAAATTACCTGCCTTTTCGGTACAATATCATCCAGAAGCAAGACCAGGTCCGAGCGATTCAAACTATTTATTTGATGAATTCTTAACAATGATGAAAGATTTTAAAGAAAAGGAGCATACAGTAAATGCCTAAACGTGACGATATTCAAACCATTCTAGTAATTGGATCAGGTCCAATCATAATTGGACAAGCTGCAGAATTTGACTACGCTGGTACGCAAGCGTGTTTAGCACTTAAAGAAGAGGGCTACCGTGTCATATTAGTAAATTCAAATCCCGCAACAATTATGACCGATAAAGAGATTGCAGATAAAGTTTATATCGAACCGTTAACACATGACTTTATTGCACGCATCATTCGTAAAGAACAACCTGACGCTTTACTACCGACTTTAGGTGGTCAGACAGGATTGAACATGGCGATTCAATTACACGATAGCGGTGTATTAGAAGCAAACAATGTTAAATTGTTAGGTACTGAATTAGAATCTATTCAACAAGCTGAAGATAGAGAATTATTTAGAACATTAATGAATGACTTAAATGTACCAGTTCCAGAAAGTGATATCGTAAATACAGTTGAACAAGCATTCGCTTTTAAAGATGAAGTAGGTTATCCATTAATTGTCCGTCCTGCCTTTACCATGGGAGGTACTGGTGGCGGTATTTGTCATAATGACCAAGAGCTTAAAGAAGTGGTTAGCAATGGTTTACATTATAGCCCTGCGACACAATGTTTAATTGAAAAGTCTATCGCTGGCTTTAAAGAAATTGAATATGAAGTAATGCGTGACAAAAATGATAATGCAATCGTAGTGTGTAATATGGAGAATATTGACCCGGTTGGTATACATACAGGTGATTCAATCGTTGTTGCACCAAGCCAAACATTATCAGATGTTGAATACCAAATGTTACGTGATGTCTCACTTAAAGTAATTAGAGCTTTAGGTATTGAAGGTGGATGTAACGTTCAATTAGCTTTAGATCCACACTCTTTAAATTACTATATCATCGAAGTGAACCCACGTGTATCACGTTCATCAGCACTTGCATCTAAAGCTACTGGCTATCCAATCGCTAAATTAGCAGCAAAAATCGCAGTAGGTTTAACACTTGATGAAATGCTTAACCCAGTAACTGGAACATCATATGCTGCATTTGAACCAACATTAGATTATGTAATTTCTAAAATTCCACGTTTCCCATTTGATAAATTTGAAAAAGGAGAACGTGAACTTGGTACACAAATGAAAGCTACCGGTGAAGTTATGGCAATCGGACGTACTTATGAGGAATCATTGTTAAAAGCAATTCGCTCATTAGAATACGGCGTACATCATTTAGGTTTACCAAATGGCGAAAGTTATGATTTAGAGTATATTAAAGAACGTATTAGTCATCAAGATGACGAACGTTTATTCTTTATCGGTGAAGCGATTCGACGTGGTACGACATTAGAAGAAATTCATAATATGACAAAAATTGACTATTTCTTCTTAAATAAGTTCCAAAATATTATCAATATTGAGCATGAATTAAAAGCGCATCCTGGAGATTTAGAATATCTTAAATATGCTAAAGATTATGGATTTAGTGATAAAGTGATTGCACATCGATTTGGCATGACTGAAGAAGAAGTCTACCAATTGCGTCAAGATAATGGTATTAAACCGGTATATAAAATGGTAGATACATGTGCAGCTGAATTTGAATCAACAACACCTTATTATTATGGTACTTATGAAACTGAAAATGAATCAATTGTGACTGATAAAGAAAAAATCTTGGTTTTAGGTTCTGGTCCAATTCGTATCGGACAAGGAGTCGAATTTGACTATGCAACGGTACATGCTGTATGGGCAATTCAGAATGCTGGATATGAAGCAATTATCGTAAACAACAACCCTGAAACAGTTTCAACAGACTTTTCAATTTCAGATAAATTATACTTCGAACCTTTAACTGAAGAAGATGTAATGAATATCATTAATCTTGAACAACCTAAAGGTGTGGTCGTGCAATTTGGTGGTCAAACTGCAATTAATTTAGCAGACAAGTTAGCGAAACATGGTGTTCAAATCTTAGGTACTACTTTGGAAGATTTAAATCGCGCTGAAGATAGAAAAGAATTTGAAGCATTATTGCACACAATTGATGTGCCACAACCTAAAGGTAAGACAGCGACTTCTCCAAAAGAAGCACTTGAAAATGCCCGTGAAATTGGCTATCCAGTTGTAGTTCGTCCTTCATATGTATTAGGTGGACGTGCAATGGAAATCGTTAATAGCGATGCAGAATTAGAGAATTATATGGAACAAGCGGTTAAAGCGAGTCCTGAACATCCTGTATTAGTGGATAGATATTTAACAGGTAAAGAAATCGAAGTAGATGCGATTTCTGACGGTGAAACAGTAATCATACCTGGAATCATGGAACATATCGAACGTGCAGGTGTCCATAGTGGTGACTCGATTGCGGTATATCCACCTCAAACATTAAGCCAAGACGATATCGACACACTTGAAGATTACACAATCAAATTAGCTAAAGGTTTAAATATCGTTGGTTTAATCAATATTCAATTCGTTATTGCACATGATGGTGTTTACGTATTAGAAGTGAACCCACGTGCGAGTCGTACAGTACCATTTTTAAGTAAAATTACTGATATTCAAATGGCGCAATTAGCAATGCAAGCAATTATGGGAACTAAACTAAAAGATTTAGGTTACAAACAAGGTGTACAACCTTATTCAGAAGGTGTATACGTTAAAGCACCAGTATTTAGTTTTAATAAATTGAAAAATGTAGATGTGACACTTGGACCTGAAATGAAATCTACCGGTGAAGTAATGGGTAAAGATATGACATTGGAAAAAGCTTTATATAAAGGTTTGACTGGTAGTGGAGTAGAAGTCAAAGATCATGGTACAGTTTTAATGACAGTAAGTGATAAAGATAAAGATGAAATTGTAAAAATTGCACATCGACTTAATGAAGTAGGATATAAAATTTTGGCTACTCAAGGTACTGCAGAAAAATTAAAAGAAGATCATATTCCAGTAGAAGTGGTAGGTAAAATCGGTGGCGAAAATGATTTACTAACACGTATACAAAATGGAGAAGTTCAAATTGTGATAAATACAATGACTAAGGGTAAAGAAGTTGAAAGAGACGGATTCCAAATTCGACGTACAACTGTTGAAAATGGCGTACCTTGTTTAACATCACTAGACACAGCAAGTGCCTTAACAAATGTGATTGAAAGTATGACATTCACAATGAGAAACATGTAATAAACCAATACCCATGAAAGAGCGACATAGTGAAGATAAGTCTAACTATAATGTGAGCACTTACTTTACCTTTGTCGTTCATTTTCAAAAGGAGCTTTTAAATGAAAGACTTACCAATTATTGCATTAGATTTTGAATCTGCTGATAAAGTGAATGCATTTCTAGATCAATTTGATGAACCACTTTTTGTTAAAATTGGGATGGAATTGTTTTATCAAGCAGGTCCAGATTTAATTAAAGCAATTAAATCAAGAGGACATGATATCTTTTTAGATCTTAAATTACACGACATTCCTAATACTGTTGAAAAAGCAATGGAAGGTTTAGGAAAACTAGATGTTGATTTAGTTAATGTACATGCTGCTGGTGGTACTGAAATGATGAAAGCAGCAGTAAGAGGTTTGCACAAATATAGCAATGATACAAAGATTATCGCTGTTACGCAATTAACGTCTACTACAGAAGATATGTTGCGTAATGAACAAAATATTCAAACTACTATTGAAGAAGCGGTATTAAATTATGCTAAATTGACGCAACAAGCTGGTTTAGACGGCGTTGTATGTTCACCATTAGAAGCAGAATTACTCACGAAAGAGTTAGGGTCTGACTTTTTAAAAGTAACACCAGGTATCAGACCACAAGGGGCAGCAGTAAACGATCAAAAACGTATTACAACACCTGAAGATGCTAAACAATTAGGGGCAACACATATCGTTGTTGGACGACCAATCACACAAGCAAATCATCCAGTTGAAAGTTATAAATCAATAAAAGAAAGTTGGTTAGGTTAATATGGCAAAAGAAATAGCAAAAGCATTGCTTGATATTGAAGCAGTATCATTATCACCGAATGATTTATTCACTTGGAGTTCTGGTATTAAATCTCCAATTTACTGTGATAATCGTGTAACGCTAGCGTATCCAGAAATTCGTACAGCTATTCGTGATGGATTGAGTCAAATTATCACAGATCAATTTGAAGACGTAGATATTATTTCAGGTACAGCAACTGCAGGTATTCCTCATGCGGCTTATATCTCTGAGAAATTAAATCTACCAATGAATTATGTACGTTCTAAAAGTAAAAGTCATGGTAAACAAAATCAAATTGAAGGTGCACAAAGTAAAGGAAAAAAAGTTGTTGTAGTTGAAGATTTAATTTCAACAGGGGGCTCTTCAATTACTGCCGTTGAAGCTTTACAAGAAGCTGGTGCTGAAGTGGTAGGTGTGGTTGCCATTTTTACTTATGGTTTAGCTAAAGCAGACGAAATGTTCAATGAAATTAATGTACCGTTTTATACTTTAAGCAATTATAATGAATTAATTGAAGTTGCACGTGAAGAAGGTAAGATTTCTGAAGGGGATATAGAGACTTTAGTTGATTGGAGAGATAACTTGTAATAAGCTATGTCAAAAAGGGGATGAAGATAATGACTAATGATAGTGAAGCAAATATCTTTTATAATAAAATAAAGCATGTCAATGACTTTTTATATAGACAAGATAACTTTAAAACCCCAGATCATACAGTATCAATTGACAATAGCGTGAAACAAATGAGTGATAACGAGTCTGAAGTTAGTATGGATTCGTTTCAGCATACGAGTGATTTTTTCAAGAAAGCGAAAGCAACTTTGAGACAAAAAGGGCAAATATAAATGAAAAGTGGTACATATAGGACAAGTATTTCTCAACAAATCAGTAGGAAATAAAGTCGTATGTGTACCACTTTAATATTTATTACTTAATTTAGCGGATAAATATTTTAATTAGCACCCATCCAATAAATAAGACAATAAGCATAGCTAAAATAGGTATAATAAGATGCATCATAATAGAAAGCCTCCAATTGAACTTTAGTTTAATTTTACCTGTAAAACTGAATAAGTCAAAATTTTATGATTTCAAGTAAATCGCCATACTTTTAAATTTTTCCAAAATAATGCATAGTAGTTTAAAATGGTAATGAAAACATTTAGCACAATTAGGGGGATTAAAGTGGAAATACCTAAAATTACAACATTTCTAATGTTTAATAATCAAGCGGAAGAAGCAATTAATTTATATACAAGTCTATTTGAAAATAGTGAAATCCTAACTATGGTTAAATATGGCGAGGAAGGTCCAGGCGTACCTGGAACAGTCCAACATTCAATCTTTACTTTAAATGGCCAAGTTTTTATGGCAATTGATGCAGATAACGGTGAAGATTTACCTATGAATCCATCTATATCATTATATATCACAGTGGAAAGTGCAATGGAGATGGAACGTTTATTTAGTGGTCTCAAAAAAGAAGGTGCTATTTTAATGCCTAAAACTGCAATGCCACCTTTCAGAGAATTTGCTTGGGTTCAAGATAAATTTGGTGTGAGTTTCCAACTTGCATTACCTGAAAAGTAAAATAATTTAAATGATAAATCATAAAATGAGCTTGAAACATCTTTAAATGTTATGTGCCCTCCATAAAGTTATATTTTTAGTCCAACTTTATAGGGGGCACATTATTGTATCAAGCGCGTTTTATTTTTGTAGAAGTTAACTGATTTGAAAATGTGTTAAATTAAGCATTTATCCAATCCAGTCATTTATGTCGGGGTGAAACAACGACATGATTCTAAATTCTATTTCTCTTACGTTTATTTTTGTTTCATACTTTGAATTTTGTCATAATCTGGCGTAGCAAATAATGTTTTTTGATTATCATATGTGACAAAACCAGGTTTAGCGCCTGATGGTTTATGAACATTTCTAATTTCTGTGTAGTCTACAGGGATTTGACCAGAATTGCCGGCTTTTGAGAAATAACCAGCTATCATGGCGGCCTCTTTAATAGTTTGTTCACTTGGTGCATCATTAAGTATCACAACGTGTGAGCCTGGAATATCTTTCGTATGGAACCAAATATGAGATTTTTGAGCTTTACGATTCGTAAGATAATCATTTTGTTTGTTATTTTTACCAACTAATATAGTATCGCCATCTGAAGACACATAGGTTTGTAGTTGAATTTTTTCATTCTTTTTCTTTTTCGTATTTTTACGTTGTTTCATAAATCCTTGCTCGGCTAATTCATCTCGAATGTCGTCAATTTCATCGACTGTAATATGTTCAAGTTGTTGTTCAATATTTGCAAAGTAATCGATGTTCTCGCGTGTTAATTGAATTTGATGATCTAATTCACGTTCACGTGTTTTCATTCGATTATATTGTTTGTAATAATACTGTGCATTAACTGAAGGAGATTTCGTAGGATTCAATGGAATCGTTACTTCTTCATTATTGTAGTAATTTAAGGCAGTTACAGATTCATCTCCTTGTTTAATGCGATAGATATTTGCGGTAATTAATTCACCAAAAAGTTGTTGTGTATCCTTATCTTTTGCGCTTTCATACTCTTCTATAAGTTTACTCAATTTGTGTTGATATTTTTGAGATTGTTGTTGAACGAAACGAACAAGATCATTCGCACGTTGTTTAACACGTTCTCGTTCTCCACGAGCATCGTAAAATCGATCTAATAATTCATTAAGCGAGTCATATTCAACCATATCATCTTGAAATTGTTCTAATTTCATAAAATAAAAATCTTCTTTACCTGTATCATGGTTCTTATGGAACACAGGCATTGGTTCTTGAAGTGTTTGTGCCATTACTTCATCATAAGCTTTAGGTAATGTTTCAGAAGTCATAAATTGGTAACGATTAACAATTTCATTAGTAATAAGTGGGCTGAAACCTTCGAATGTGTTTAATAGTTGTTTAGCGATTTTACCACTATTGAAATCAATATATTTTAAAACTTCATTGCCACTAATATCATAAGGATTTAATTTATTTTGAGTTGGGGGTGCTTCATATTTGAAACCAGGCATTACTGTACGATAATGGTTCGTATTAGGAGTTAAATGCTTGAAACCTTCAATTATTTTATATGCTTCATCAACTAATAATAAATTACTGTGTTTACCCATAATTTCTAAGATAACTGTACGGTTTATCGTATCTCCAATTTCATCTTTACTCTCGATATCAATTTCAATACGGCGGTCATTGCCAATTTGACGTATCGCTCTCACAATACCACCTTCTAAATGCTTACGAAAGACGCGTGCAAACATTGGAGGATTAAATGGATTATCGTATTTTTTAGTTGTAAGATGCATTCTAGAAAAGCTAGGATGAATCGACAATAATAATTGATGGTTTTTACGATTTTGACGAATTATCATTAAGATAGTGTCATTCTCTGGTTGATTAATTTTATGAATTCGTCCTGATACTAAAAATTGTAGTGATTCCACCATTTTTTTTGTAAATAAGCCATCGTATGCCATAATTTTTTCCACCTTCAATTTAATCATTCAGTATATTGTAACATGGCAATATGCCAACGTCATGGATTAAGTTTATTGTGCACACTCTATACAATTCAAACTACAATGTGATATTATATTTAAATAATAGAAGAATAGCTTAGAGAGGTCGTAAGGCATGGATAATGAAAAAGGATTACTAATTGTTCTTTCAGGTCCTTCAGGAGTAGGTAAAGGAACTGTACGAAAAGAGATATTTGATGATCCAACTACATCATATAGATATTCTATTTCAATGACTACACGTAATATGCGTGAAGGTGAAGTAGATGGTGTAGATTACTTTTTTAAGACGAAAGAAGAATTTGAAGCACTCATTCAGGAAGATCAATTTATTGAATATGCCGAGTATGTGGGGAATTATTATGGCACACCAGTTCAATATGTCAAAGATACAATGATGGATGGCCATGATGTATTCTTGGAAATTGAAGTGGAAGGTGCCAAACAAGTTAGAAAGAAATTTCCTGACGCGCTATTTATCTTCCTTGCACCACCAAGCTTAGATCACTTGAAAGAACGTTTGGTTGGTAGAGGAACTGAATCTGACGAAAAAATTCAAAGCAGAGTTAATGAGGCACGTAAAGAAGTAGAGATGATGAATCTATATGATTACGTCGTAGTGAACGATGAAGTTCATTTAGCCAAAGAACGAATTCAATCAATTGTTGAAGCCGAACACTTAAAGCGAGAACGTGTTGAAGCTATATATAGAAAAATGTTATTGGAGGCCAAGAAATAATGTTAAACCCACCGTTAAACCAGTTACAATCTAAAATTAATTCTAAGTATTTAATTGCTACGACTGCCGCTAAGCGTGCACGTGAATTAGATGAGAAACCAGAAACAGCTTTATTAAGTGGATATCATTCAGCTAAACCAGTTGGTGAAGCATTAGAAGAAATTGCTAATGGTAAAATCACACCAATCGTATCTGAAGAATACCAAGCATAATTATATCGTTATATTTCAATAATACACATCTTGTTAGGGTGAAATTAACCTAATAAGGTGTGTGTTTTTAATTACATAAATAATTTGTGTATAATAAATTTAATATTAATCATGATAATAATCGATAGAGTAAAGGGAGAAATACGGTTATGAAACACATTCTTTTAGCTGTTACAGGTGGGATTGCGGCCTATAAAGCAATTGACTTAACTAGCAAGTTAACGCAAGCGGGATATGAGGTACGTGTGATGTTATCAAAACATGCACAAGAATTTGTCACACCATTAGCGTTTCAAGCTATTAGTAGAAATCCAGTCTATACGGATACTTTTAAAGAGGAAGATCCACAAGAAATACAACATGTGGCGCTTGGTGATTGGGCGGATGCGATTATAGTAGCACCTGCCACTGCTAATGTGATTGCTAAATTAAGCGTCGGAATAGCTGATGACATGGTCACTTCAACATTATTGGCTACTGAAGCTCCTAAATTTATTGCACCAGCAATGAATGTACATATGTATGAAAATAAACGTACCCAACGTAATATTGCAGTCTTACAAGAGGATGGTTATCACTTTATTGAACCTGGTGATGGTTATTTAGCTTGTGGTTATGTGGCTAAAGGACGTATGGAAGAACCACTTCAAATTGTTAAAGTGCTTAATGCCTTTTTCAATGAAAAGAAAACGATGGAACATAGTTCGTTTAAAGGCAAACATGCATTAGTCACAGCAGGACCAACAGTTGAAATTATCGATCCAGTTCGCTATGTTTCTAATCGCTCTTCAGGGAAAATGGGATATGCGATAGCTGAAGCGTTAAGAGATAGAGGCGCACACGTAACATTAGTTACAGGGCCTACACAACTTGCTGACCCTGTAGGTGTCGAAGTGGTGCATATTGAGAGTGCTGAAGAGATGTTTGAAGCTGTAATAACTCGATATGACAAACAAGATATTGTTGTCAAAGCGGCAGCTGTTTCAGATTATACGCCATTAGAAGTGCTTGATCACAAAATGAAAAAACAAGATGGTGATCTTGCAGTTACATTTAAACGTACAAAAGATATTTTGAAATATTTAGGTGAACATAAAACACATCAATATTTAGTTGGTTTTGCAGCTGAAACTCAAAATATTGAAAAATATGCACAAGATAAATTAAAACGTAAAAATGCTGATGTCATTATTTCAAACAATGTCGGTGATCAATCCATTGGCTTTAAATCAGACGATAATGAATTAACAATGCATTTTAAAAATAATGATTTGATTAATATTCAGAAAGGTAAAAAAGTGCAATTAGCACAACAAATTTTAGATGAATTAGAAACTAGGTGGCAATAATGATTGCAAAAGTCATTGTAGATATTCCTTCTAAGAGTGTAGACTTTAAATTTGATTATCTTATACCTAAACATTTAGAAGCATTTATTAACGTGGGGGTAAGGGTTATTGTTCCATTTGGGCCTAGAACAATTCAAGGCTATGTGATGGATATCGAAACTGAACCCAGTGCAGATATTAATCTTGATAAGTTAAAAGAAATTAAAGAAGTTCAAGATATGAAACCGGAATTAACATCTGAATTGATTCAATTAAGTGAATGGCTAAGTCATTATCACGTATCTAAAAGTATCTCAGTATTAGAAGCGATGTTGCCTAGCGCAATAAAAGCGAAATATACCAAAGTATTTGAAATTGTGAAACATAATGATATTGAAGATGAGTTGCTTAATTACTTTGATAATAATGGGCACTATAAATATAAAGATGCGCAAAAAAATGAACACTTGCCAATTTTAAATGAATTATTAAAAGACGGTTTAGTTAAAGAAGTAACGTTATTATCTCAAAATATTAAAAAGAAAACGCAACGTGCTATACGTATTACCGATGGTTATAACCCAGATGAAGTTTTAGCTAAGCTTGAAAAGAAAATGAAGCAATATGATGTTTATGCATATCTTTTAGATGAACAACATAAGACAGTATTTCTTAGAGATATGGAAGATATGGGGTTCTCAAAATCAAGTATAGATGGGTTAGTTAAGAAAGGTTTCATTGAAAAATATGACGCAGAAGTTGAACGTGATCCTTTCGCAAATCGTATATTCGAACGTGAAGAAAAGCGTACGCTTACTTCTGAACAACACGTTGCTTTTCAAAAAATTAAAGCAAAAATTGATCATAATGAACAACGCACTTTCCTATTACACGGTGTGACAGGCTCAGGTAAAACGGAAGTCTACTTACAAACGATAGAAGAAGTACTTAACAAAGGTAAAGAAGCAATGATGTTAGTACCTGAAATTGCATTAACGCCGCAAATGGTATTGAGATTTAAACGTCGATTTGGAGACGATGTAGCTGTGCTACATTCCGGATTATCCAATGGTGAGCGTTATGATGAGTGGGAAAAGATTAGAGATGGGCGCGCACATGTCAGTGTAGGTGCACGTTCAAGTATCTTTGCACCATTCAAAAATTTAGGCATTATCATTATTGATGAGGAACACGAGTCAACTTATAAACAAGAGGATTATCCGCGCTATCATGCCAGAGATATTGCAGCTTGGCGCAGCGATTATCATCAATGTCCTTTGATTTTAGGTAGTGCGACACCTAGTTTGGAGACATATGCTCGAGCTGAAAAAGGCGTATATGAATGTTTAACACTGCCATCTAGAGTTAATCAACAAGCGCTACCTACTATTGATATTGTTGATATGCGTGAAGAATTAAGTTCTGGTAACCGAACAATGTTTTCGAATGACTTAAGAGAGGCGATTCAAGAACGATTAGATAAAAATGAACAAATTGTACTATTTTTAAATCGACGGGGATATGCTTCGTTTATGTTATGTAGAGATTGTGGGTACGTACCTCAGTGTCCTCATTGTGATATTTCATTAACATATCATAAGACGACAGATCAATTGAAATGCCATTACTGCGGATATCAAGAGGTACCACCGAATAAATGTCCAAATTGTGAGAGTCCACATATAAGACAAGTAGGTACAGGTACACAACGTGTTGAAGAGATTTTAAAACAAGAATTTGATGGCGCACGTATTATTAGAATGGATGTTGATACTACTTCCAGAAAAGGTGCACATGAGAAATTACTTACTGAATTTGAACAAGGCAAAGGCGATATTTTATTAGGGACACAAATGATTGCGAAAGGATTAGATTATCCTAACATCACTTTAGTAGGGGTATTAAACGCTGACACAATGTTAAATTTACCTGATTTTCGAGCTAGTGAACGTACATATCAACTCTTGACTCAGGTAGCTGGTCGAGCGGGACGACATGAGAAACCCGGGCGAGTGATTATTCAAACGTACAATCCTAATCATTATGCAATTGAAGATGTGCAAAAAAATGACTATTTAACCTTTTATCAAAAAGAAATGGAATATAGAAAAATCGGTAAGTATCCTCCGTACTATTTCTTAATTAATTTTACTATTTCGCATAAAAATATGAAAAAGGTCATGGAGGCATCTAAGCACATTCATCAAGTTTTACTTCAACATTTAACAGATCGTGCATTAGTATTAGGCCCATCTCCTGCAGCAATTGCACGTATCAATAACGAACATCGCTTTCAAATACTCGTTAAGTATAAAAGTGAACCAGAATTATTAAAAGCACTGCAGTATTTAGATGATTATTATCATGAAGCATATATTAAAGACAAGTTAGCATTAAAGATTGATATAAATCCTCAAATTTTAATGTGAAGACATTTTTATAGTGAAATAAAAAAGAGTTACGCTCTAGGATATACCTATGCGTAACTCTTTTTCTTACTAAGTAATAAATATCTAATTACATATATACGTTTCCGTTCTCATCAGCTGGTCTAAGTAATGTAAGAATAGCACTTATAATTGCGATGATATGTGGGATACCTGTCCAACAGAATAATAAATGTAAAAGACCTGACATTGTTTTGCCAGCATAAAATTTATGAACACCGAAACCACCTAAAAATATAGCTAAAACAATATAAATAATTTTATTTACTTCCATTTTTTGCACCTCCTCATTCATTAATATTTAATATTATTTTTCTTACTTTATATTTTAATAGACTGAAAAATAAAAGCAATTAATAGAGGTCGGTAAGTATAAATTTCAGACTAAGGTCGCAATTCAAATTGAATTAAGTTATAATAATATGATGAATTTTTTCAGGAGGAGCTAAATATGGCGATACAAAAATTAGTCCAGTCAACGCATCCTGTATTAACAAAAAAAGCAGAGCGCATTTCCCAGTTTGATGCGACTTTAAAAGATTTACTACTTGATCTGGAAGATACATTATATGCTGAAGAAGCTTCCGCATTATGTGCACCTCAAATTGGTATAAGTAAGCAAGTAGCCATTATCGATATGGAATTAGAGGGATTGTTACAACTCATCAATCCAGTAATTAAGTCTGAATCTAATGAAAAGATAATTGATTTAGAAGGCTCTGTAAATCTACCTGGTGTGTATGGAGAAGTTGAACGTAGTAAAATGATTACTATAGAAGCTAATGATTTAGAAGGTAATCAAATTGAATTAACCGCATATGATGATGTAGCAAGAATGTTACTTCATATTATTGATCAATTAAACGGCATCGTATTTACTGAACGTGCACAACATTTATTAACTGATGACGAAGTGGAGGCGTATTTTGAAAATGACTAAAGTGATATTTATGGGGACACCTGATTTTTCAACAAAAGTATTAGAAATGCTAATTGCTGAGCATGATGTAATAGCTGTTGTAACACAGCCTGATCGACCTGTTGGACGTAAACGAGTATTAACTCCGCCACCTGTAAAACGTGTGGCGCAAGACTATAATTTACCAGTGTATCAACCTGAAAAATTAAAAGGCTCTGAAGAATTAGCAGAACTCTTAAATTTAGAACCGGATTTGATTGTTACCGCTGCATTTGGTCAGTTATTACCTGAAGAATTATTGAACTTGCCTAAGCTAGGTGCAATTAATGTCCATGCCTCATTATTACCAAAGTATCGTGGTGGCGCACCGATACATCAAGCAATTATTGATGGGGAAACTCAAACTGGTATCACAATTATGTATATGGTTAAAAAGCTAGATGCAGGTAATATTATTTCTCAACAAGCCATTGCAATCGAAGAAAATGATGATGTAGGTACAATGCATGATAAGTTAAGTGTTTTAGGAGCAGATTTATTGAAAGAAACGTTACCTTCTATTATAAATGGTACGAATCAAAGTATTCCTCAAGATGATACTAAAGCAACATTTGCCTCTAACATTAGTAGGGAAGATGAACGTATAGATTGGACTAAAAGTGCGCAAGATATTCACAACCACATTCGAGGTTTGTCACCATGGCCTGTAGCTTATACTACTATGGATGATGCCAATTTAAAATTATATGCTGCTCACATTATCGATAATAAAAAGGGTGAACCTGGTGAAATAGTCGAAACGACCAAAAAAGCCATAATCGTCGCTACTGGTTCGAATGACGCAGTCGCGTTAACTGATATTCAATTAGCTGGTAAGAAACGTATGCTAGCTGCAAATTATTTAAGCGGTGTTCAAGCATCGCTAGTTGGGAAAATTTTAAAATGACACAAACAGTGAGAGAAGTAGCATTTCAAACAATCCAAGAAATCTTTAATGACTATGCGTACAGTAACTTAAGAATCAATGAGGTGTTATCAGCTGGTGAAGTATCTAGTATTGATAAACCTTTGTATACTGAATTAGTATATGGGACTGTAAAACGTAAAATGACATTAGATTTTTATCTTAGACCTTTTGTTAAAACGAAGATTAAAAGCTGGGTACGACAATTATTATGGATGAGTTTATACCAATATATTTATTTAGATAAAGTGCCTAATCACGCAATTATTAATGAAGCAGTCAATATTGCAAAATATCGTGGTGGCCCTCATAACGGTAATGTAGTTAACGCGATTTTAAGAACCATCTTTAGAAGTGAATTGCCAACGCTTGATTCAATTAAAAATGAAAAACAACGTATGGCAATTGAATATAGTATGCCTAAATGGATTATTGAACATTGGATTACGCACTATGGTGTTGAAACAACACGCGAAATTGCTTCTTCATTTTTTGAACAAACAGCAAGTACAGTACGAGTTAATACAAGTATTAGTAAAGTTGAAGATGTGGTATTACAATTACAACAAGAAGGATATGAAGTTGAAATTGACGCAACAATTCCGTATTGTCTTCATTTAAAAGGGCGTCCAATTATTGAATCGGATAGTTTTATAAAAGGTAATATTTCAATTCAAGATAAAAGTTCAATGTTTGTTGGTTATTTAATGGGTGTTGAAGATAATGATGTGATTTTAGATGCATGTAGTGCACCAGGTGGTAAAGCATGCCATATAGCTGAATTATTGTCACCTAGTGGTCATGTAGACGCTACAGATGTTCATAAACATAAAATAGGTTTAATTAAAGAAAATATTAACAAATTACAACTTAAGAACATTAGAGCTTTCGATCATGATGCTACCAAACCGTATAAAGATGTATACGATAAGGTTTTGGTAGATGCACCATGTAGTGGTCTAGGTGTATTAAGACATAAACCTGAAATTAAATATGTTCAAACGCAACAAGATATACAAGACTTAGTTGAATTACAATTACAAATATTGGACAATGTTAAAGATAACGTGAAACCTGGTGGTACATTAGTGTATTCAACATGTACGATAGAACAACTAGAGAACGAAAATGTGATTTATACATTTTTAAAAAATAATAAAGAATTCGAGTTCGAGAGCATTACGCATCCGGTAACAGGTGAACAAGTGAAAACATTACAAATCTTACCCCAAGATTTTAATTCAGATGGCTTTTTCATCACTAAAATAAAGAGAAAGGAAAGTTAAGATGATAACTACTGAAAAAAAGAAGAAAAATAAGTTCTTGCCAGATTTCGATAAACAGTCGATTTACTCATTAAGATTTGATGAAATGCAAGAATGGTTAGTAGCACATGGTCAACAAAAATTTAGAGCCAAACAAATATTTGAATGGCTTTATCAAAAACGCGTAGATAGTATAGATGAGATGACGAATCTTTCAAAAGAATTGCGTGAGGTATTAAAAGACAACTTTGCAATGACTACGCTATCAACAGTCGTTAAACAAGAAAGTAAAGATGGTACAATTAAATTCCTATTTGAATTGCAAGATGGATACACGATTGAAACCGTATTAATGCGCCATGATTATGGAAATTCAGTTTGTGTAACAACTCAGGTGGGTTGCCGTATTGGTTGTACATTCTGTGCCTCAACATTAGGCGGTTTGAAACGTAATTTAGAAGCGGGAGAAATTGTTTCTCAAGTATTGACAGTACAAAAGGCTTTAGATGCAACAGACGAAAGGGTATCTCAAATTGTTATAATGGGTATCGGAGAGCCTTTTGAGAACTATGATGAAATGATGGATTTCTTACGTATAGTGAATGATGATAACAGTCTTAACATCGGTGCTCGTCATATTACGGTTTCAACATCAGGTATTATTCCACGTATTTATGATTTTGCTGAAGAAGATATCCAAATTAACTTTGCAGTCAGCTTACATGCAGCTAAAGATGAAATTCGTTCTAAATTAATGCCAATTAACCGAGCTTATCACGTAGATAAATTAATGGAAGCAATTAAGTATTATCAAGAAAAAACAAATCGCCGTGTAACATTTGAATATGGGTTGTTTGGTGGCGTGAATGACCAGTTAGAACATGCACGTGATTTAGCACACCTTATTAAAGATTTAAACTGCCATGTCAACTTAATCCCAGTGAACCA